>CAYWGA010000036.1:0-30942 GCA_964457905.1 uncultured bacterium
CTCGGCAATGATCAGCTCGAGGAGTGACTCCGCTTCAAACATCCGTTCGGTCGTGGAGACATCAATCGCTCTAGTCAGAAACGGCGGGTCGCCGGGATCGACATCCTCCGGCTGAAGATGGAAGAAGAAAAGGGAGTGGAGCGCGGCGTTGTACCTCGAAACCGACGCGCCTTCCTTCGGATGCTCGTAGGCAAGAAGCACCGTCTTGACCACATCGTCCTTCTCCGTCATGTCGGGCCATTGGATCTCAACGTCCGGGGGAATCGCAGGGTCCTCTTTCGGGTCGAATATACAAGCCGGCGACATTATGAGCGCCGAAACAAGCAACAGGGGTAGGGCTGCTTTAAACATAAAACTACGCATATGCATACCTCCAGTTGATAATAGTAGCACATTCCGTCCGCGGATGCAAGCACGGCGTCCGCCGTAAGATATATCTCACGAGCAGCTCTTTCATCAGTTCGCCGCCCGGAAGGTGCCCCTGAGATTTCCGGACGTGGGGTAACTGCCTATTACATCAATATCTTCCCATTTCACAATGACCCAGCCCGAGGTCCCTTCCTCGATGAAGAACCTTGCCGTACCGGAATATACCTCCGGTTCGGAGCCGTCTCCCCTGTTCAGGGTCCAGCTGTACTGCCCCTCGTACTCGGCCCATCCTACCTGCACATCCTCTTTCTCGAACTGTCCGTTCTCGTCTCCGAATGTCGCGATCCTGTCGCCCTGGTAGTCGCCCTTGATCCGGGTGACGACGTCGAGCTCTACAGCCGCTGTCCACGCATCGAAGGTCCCGTCGGGGAACTGGAGCCTGTCCTGGTCCCTCGGGATGAAGGTGAACTCATCGGCAAGGCTTCGCTCGTAATTCGAGTTCCCCGCCGCCGCCAGTCCGGTCGCGAGGTTGTGAAATACATCCTTCGGTGTCTGCGGGACGATCCAGTCCCCGCCTTCGTCAACGAGGGGCGGCTCAGCCTCTCTCGGCTCGAACAGGCATCCCCCTCCGGCGAGCAGGGCCGCCAGGATAATCGCTATAATCGCTGATCTCTTCATCGTCAGCTCCTAGAAGTTGATCTCCACATTCATGTCTATGTCCCAGAACTCTTTTCTCTCAGGCGTCAGGTTAGGTCCGAAACGCCTCACCCAGGCTATGTTGAGGTCGACTTTCCCGAAGTCACCCAATCTCGCGAGCCGGCTCAGTCCCAGCATCATCTGGCCCGAATCATAGTAATTCGTCTTGACGACTCCGACACCTCCGCCCGCTACCTCGCCGAGCCTGTTCGACTCCTGGAACCTGTAATTCGAATATGTGAAAATTGTCAGATCCGTTATCGGCATGTAGTCAAACCTGAAATCGAGCCGCTGCTCGAAACTCTCGTTGGTCCTTCCGTAGAGCCTCTCGCCCCCCTCGGGCGGAACGAGGTAGCTGCCCGTGTCGATAAACTGATACCTGTGTGTTATGCCGAGCTTGGACCTGTAGAACCTGAATCCCGCTTTAGTGTTCATGATAGTCGTACGGTCGAGATAGTTCTCGTTGTCGTAGAATGTGAAGTCGGTGAATTCCATCTTGATCTCGTAGTCCTGGCCTATCTCGAACCAGGGAGTGGGAGCAAGGCTGAATCTCGGAACGACCCAGTAGACGAAGTCTGTCCTGTTGTCGCCCGAAAGGGTCTTGTCGATATTGATAATTTCGTTCTGCTTGTATGTAAACTTCACCCCCGCCCTGATATTAAAGGGCAGGCGCGCGTCCAGGTCTGCGTTGAAGAAATAGTAGAGGTAGTCGGCATCGCGCGGGTTGGCGTCCTTCTTCTGGTAGAATCTCTGCTTGAACGTACCCGAGCCTCTGAAAGCGACCCGCAGCGAGTCTGTGATGTCATGGATGAGCGCCGCCTTGATCGAGCGTTCCTTCTCGATATAGCTGGAGAGGGAGACGGGGCCGTAGTTCACGTCGTTCTCCCGCCTCTCGATCTCGAAATCCATGCGTCCGCCCGATGAGTACTTGTAAGCCGCCTTGGCCTTGATCCTGTTGAGCTCTGTCTCCTTCGAGAGCCTTTCGTCGACCACGTTCTGCTGGTCGAAATAGTCATGGAGGAACTCGAAATCGATATTGAGGTAGTTGACCGGCTGGATCCTCGACCTGAGGGAAAACCTTTCGGCCGTAGTACTCGACTTTTCCATCTGGGCGAGATCGGGGTTCTCGATCACCTCGAGGGAGTTGCCTCGGGGAGGGTTCACCTTTCTCACCACGCCCAGCGTCCTCTTGTAATCGACGTGGAGGAGTTTGTACTCCCCCGTTCCGTAATCCATCTTCGCGGAGATCGTATCCATGTTGCTGTGCATGTTCTCGAACTTGCGGCCGCTGACGTCACTGTCCTCGATCCTCCGCCAGGCCCCATATCCTCCGCTGAGGTCGAGCTGGGTGCCCACGTCGTACCAGAGGTACCCGCTCGCCGCTCCCTGGAAATTATCGTCATACTTAAAATCGTTCTGTCCGCCTCCGGCCCGCCCCGTCACCGCGAAGCGTGACTTGCGCGTCCAGAGTTCGGGGCGCTCCCACTGCAGTCCAGTATTGAAGAACTTGTTCTCTATCACCATATCGCCACCGGAACGGGCGAGACCGATCGCTTTCTGGCGGAGATAGTCCTGTCCCAGCGCCAGGGTCACGTTGTAGAGGTTGGGCACTATCTTGATAGCGGTATTGTTGAACTTCTGGTTGATATCGGACATATCCCTTCCGCGGTACTGTCTCTTGGCGATCCTGATGCTACTCGCACCGCGCCACCCGTCGTTCGGGGCGAAGGTAAGGCTCATCCCTGTTCCGAGCCTGTACTGACTCTCGTTAGCCATGTATTCGGTCTTCCAGACCGGAGCGACCCACGGTGGCCTCGTCGAGTCAGGCTTTTCCTCGGCGCCCTGCCCCCCGGCCTGCGCTGCCTGGTTGGCCATCAGACCGGTCGAGCTTTCGATCGCCGCCTTCGTGGAATCGGGAATGACGACAGTCATCGAATCGGTCTCCTGCGCGGACACCGGCACAGCCGCTGCAGCGGCTGCCGTCAGGATAAATATTATAAGAGCTGCTCTCTTCATCTGCCTTCCGGGCTCCCCTTCGCCGCAGCGAAGAGGGTGAACCATTCCTCGAGGAGGAGTTCTTCCGGCCTGCGACTGAGGTCGACTCCGGAGATCCTCTCCAGCTGCTCCGCCTCAGGGATGCCGGGTACCTTCTTCAGTGCGTTGGACAGCTTTTTTCTCCTCTGGGAAAACGCCGATTTGAGAAATAGGAGGAATCCCTCATAGTCTCCAGGGGCGTTTTCACGGCTTACAGGCGCAAAAATAAGGACAACACTGTCCACTTTCGGCTTCGGTCGAAACGAGCCGGGTTTGAGTGTCATTACCTTTTTTACGGCGAGGTACGACTGGAGGTAGACCGGGAGTATCCCGCTGTTGCGGCTCCCCGGAGTGGCGAGAATCCTCTCGCCTACCTCCTTCTGGACCATGATCACCGCCCTGCGGCATCTCTCAAGGGGTGGCAGGCCAAGGAGTATGGTGCTTGTAAGCAGATATGGGATATTACCCGCGAGGGCATATCCTTCCCATCCTCTGGCCGCTGCTTCAGCGTCCAGATCGACCCCGCGGAAATCAGCGAGGACGATTTCGGCATTAGTGAACCCCTCGAGTCGTCCGGCGGTCTCCTCCGCCAGCGCCTCGTCAATCTCGAATGCCGCAATTTGCGTGCCGCCTTCAGCTAAGGGGATTGTCAGGGCCCCTTTTCCCGGCCCGATCTCGAACACGGGGAGGCCGTCATCGGCTGTAACGGCCGAGATTATGCCCTTTATCGCCCCGTCTGAGACGAGAAAGTTCTGTCCGAGGCTCTTTTTTGCCATCCGTCTGTTCTTTTCCATGGCTCTTTCCTTCCGTCACGGCCCCTCGGACGGGGCTGTAAGCGGCCGTATTATAACCACATCCTCTTATGACTGACAACAAACAGGGGATTCCGCTCAGGTCACGGCAGGGGATGCCAGGTGATATTTCCTTGCTCTGAAGGCCGCCCCGGGGATCGATTCGACAAGTGCCCGGGTCGCCTCCATATCTACATCGGGGTAATCGAGGGCGGATACGCTGCATTCCATCTCTGAGGAAGCGGCCCTGCCGATGAAATCGACGACCGCCGCGAAGGCTTTCTCCCCCGCGTCGGGCCTGCAGATCATCACGTAGGTAGCCGCGTTCTGGGCGTTGAGGCTGACCGATATCCTCGTAAAGAGCCCGGCGAGCTCGGGAACGATGTCCCGCCTGTTTATCATGTTGCCGTGCCCGTTCGTGTTGAGGCGCATCGGCAGTCCGTGCTGTTTCAGGGATTCCGCGACCCTGGCAATGTCATTCATCCGCGCTGTCGGCTCTCCGTACCCGCAGAATACGATCTCCTCGTAGCCCCCCCCGGCGAGGACCTCATTGGCCGCCGTGATCATTTCATCGACTGTCGGGTCGATGAGAAGGTTGAGGTTGTATCCGTAGAGATAGTTCTCCGTCCTGAGCCGTGAGCAGAAGACGCAGCAGTTGGTGCATGTCCCGGTGACGTTTATGTAAACGCTGTTCTTCAGTCCGTACGCTATCGATATGGGAAACTCTTCCTCGCTGTGGAGCAGCCGCCTGTAATTCGTCTCCGCCGCTCTCTCGATATCCGACACACTTACGCTGCGCAGCTCGGCTAGTTTTTCCGCGACTATTCTGACATAGGCCGGTTCGTTCCGCTCGCCCCTGAATCTCTGCGGAGGAAGGTATGGGCTGTCCGTTTCGAGCACGAAGGAGCTCGATGGGAGCCTGACCGCCACCTCGGGCAGTTTCGAGTTCTTGTATGTCAGTGGGCCGCCGATGCCGAGGAGGAATCCCAGGCCGAGGACGTCCTCCGCCTCGAGGTCACCGCCGGAGAAGGCGTGGAAGATCCCGCCGACCTCCGATGCGCCCTCCTCGCGGAGGATCTTGATGACATCGTCGAAGGCGTCGCGGCAGTGCACGATTATCGGCTTCTTGAAATAGAGGGCGATCCCGATCTGCCGCCTGAACACCTCGCGCTGCTTCTCACGCGGCGAGATGTCCCTGAAGTAGTCGAGCCCGATCTCGCCGACGGCCAGGACCTTGCGGCGAAGGAGGAGCTGCTTGAGCTTCTCCTCGAGCGCGTCGTTCCAGTCCGCAGCGTTGTGAGGATGTATTCCGAGAGCCGCCCAGACAGAGCCGTGCTCGTCGGCCAGCTTCAGTGTCGAATCTATCGTCGATTTATCGTAACCGACATTGAGGATCTCGCCGATCCCCGCCTCGGAGGCACGGTAGATGACCTGCTCCCGGTCGCCGTCGAACTGCTGCATGTCGAGATGCGCGTGAGAGTCTATCAGCATCGGGGATCAGTCCTTGAATATATCTTCCGGTTTCTCCTGGATCCGCGGGAAGAGCGGATCCGGAGTTGAGAGCCCTTCGGCTCCCGACACGGAAGGGGGTAGTTGATCGAGTGACGGCTCGCCGGCGCCGAGCTGGCTGAGCATATCTTTCATCTTTCCGGGCATGAAGGGGAAGAGGGCCGAGCCCGACGTGCGCAGGACCGCGAGGAGTTCGCTGAAAACAGCGTCAAGCTCTCCGCGTTTCGTCTCGTCCTTCGCGAGGGCCCAGGGGGCCTTCTCCTCGATAAAACGGTTGGCCGACTGTACCGCCGGCCAGAAGGCTCCGAGCGCCTTCGAGAATTCCATCCGCTCCATGTATTTGCTGTAACCTGCGACCGCTTCGGTGACCGCGGCGTAAAGTCCGCAGCTGCTGTCGAACGGCGCCTCGGTCACGTTCCCGTCGAGATATTTCGATATCATTGCCAGCGTACGGCTGAAGAGGTTGCCGAGCTCGTTGGCCAGGTCGGAGTTGTACCTGTCGACGAGGATTTGCGTCGATATGTCGCCGTCCTTGTCGAAGGGCACCTCGCGAAGCAGGAGATATCGCAGGCCGTCGGGACCGAAAACACTCACCATCTTGTCAGGGTCGAGGACATTTCCGATCGACTTGCTCATCTTCTCACCGGCGAGAGAGACGAAGCCGTGAGCGAAAACGCTCTTCGCCGGCTCCACGCCTGCCGCCATCAGCATCGAGGGCCAGATGACGCAGTGGAAGCGCGTGATGTCCTTGCCTATCACGTGGACATCGGCGGGCCAGTACTTGTCGAAGAGGGATGTGTCGTCTCCGCCGAACCCGAGGGCCGAGATGTAGTTCGTAAGGGCGTCGAACCAGACGTAGATCACGTGGTCGGGATCTATCGGCAGGGGGATACCCCACGTGATCCCAGATCTCGAGATCGAGACGTCCTGAAGACCGCCCTTGATCACGTTCACAACCTCGTTCTCGCGAGTCTTCGGCCTGATGAACTCCGGATTCTTTTCGATGTGCTCGAGAAGCTTGTCCTCGAACTTCGAGAGGGCGAAAAAGTAGTTCTCTTCGCTGATCTTTGTCGGCTCGGTCTTGTGCCTCGGACAGAGACCGTCCTCGAGGTCCTTCTCGACTATGAACTCCTCGCACGAGTCACAGTAGAGTCCCTCGTACCGGCCCTTGTAGATGTAGCCGTTCTTTTCGATCCGAGAGAAGAGCTCGGTTACCGACCTGATGTGCCTCTCTTCGGTAGTATGTATGAAATCGTCGTACGATATATTCAGCGCCTTCCACGTGCTCGTGAAAACACCCGACATCTCCCGGCAGTAATCGTGGGGGTCCATGCCGAGCTTGACCGCTTCCTTCTCGACGTTTGACGAGTGTTCGTCGTTTCCCATCACGAACCAGGTGTCGAAGCCGCGCATCCGCAGGTAGCGGGCCAGGCAGTCGGCGCCGATCTTCTCGTACGCCGTGCCGAGATGGGGCTTCTGGTTCACATAGTCGATCGCAGTGGTGATGTAGAAGGGCCTGCTCATATCATCAGTTCTTTCTGTTTCTCCTGCGGGGGGGCCTGCGGTTCCTGTTGTCGTTGCCGCCGCCCTGATTCCGGTCGTTATTGATCTTCTTTTCAGGCGCCGGAGCCTTTTCCCTGGATTCTTCCATCCTCGGGTCGGAGGCTGATTCCGCGGTCCTGGCGAGCTCTACCTTGAGTTCCTCGATCGTGACCTCGATCGTATTGCTTTCCTCGTCGCTCAGTATCACCGACGCCCTGAAGAGGTCGACTTTCTCGAGGCGGTGCCTGCCGCCGAAGCAGTTGACCTTGCTGCCGACCTTGGGGATGTCCCTGACGAGCTCCTTGTAATCGGAAAGCTCGTAGGCGAGACAGCACATCAGCCTGCCGCAGGCGCCGGAGATCTTCGACGGCGTCAGAGGCAGATTCTGGTCCTTGGCCATCTTCAGCGTCACCGGCTCGAAATCCTTGAGCCAGGAGGAGCAGCAGAGCTTGCGGCCGCACATGCCCATCCCGTCGAACCTGCGGGCCTCGTCACGGACGCCGATCTGCCTCAGGTCGATCCTCGTCCTGAACACTCCGGCGAGGTCCTTGACGAGCTCCCTGAAGTCGATCCTGCCGTCGGCTGTGAAGTAGAATGTTATCTTGTTGCCGTCGAACTGGTACTCGACGTCGACGAGCTTGATCTGAAGGTCGTGCTCGGCGGCTTTCTGCTGACATGTCTTCAGCGCCTCGAGCTCCTTCTCTCTCTTCTCCTCCATCATCTCGACGTCATGATCGGTCGCGTGGCGAAGGATCTCCTTCAGTTCGGTCTCGATCTCCTTCGGCCCGACCTTGGCGATCGAGACCACGAGACCCATGTCCTCACCGCGGTCAGCCTGCACGACGCAGTAGTTGCCCGTGTGAAGGTACAGCTCCCTCGAATTGATGTAGAGCTCCTTGCGCTGTCCTTTGAACTGAACTTCGACCAGTTCCACTTTATAGTCCTATTCCCGGCGGCATTGGCCGCCGTTAACTACAGGATTTTTCATCGCTTAAGCGGTGAATTCAATCTAATACCACCTGCCTGCCAAATCAAGGAGGAGTTGAGCGAGGGTCAGCTCTATATCGACGTTCCTCCTGAGATTCCGGGAGGCGGACGAGATCTTCCTTATATCGGCCGGAATGTCCCTTGAAGAGGCCGCTGAAGCCGTTTCAGGGGATATTCCCTCCTCGGAGCCCCTCAGCAGGGACCTCATTATCGACGCCATCTCGTCGAGCAGGTCGGCTGTCTCCTCCCTCGAGTAATTGTGCGCCGCCGCTTCGGCCTCGGCGGGGAGCCTCCTGGCCTTTCCCTCGTAGACAAGGCCGACCAGGGTGGCGGCGTCCTTTCTCAGCCCGAGGAACCGTTCGTCGAGCAGCCTCGCCGCCCGCTGTACATTTCCCCCCGCGATCGCCGACAGCCTCGCAGCCTCACCCTTTTCAACCGAGAGGAAGGTCTCGAGGAACTCTGCCGTGACCTCGTCGGGCAGGGGATCGAACCTGATCTCGCTGCATCTCGAGACTATCGTCGGCAGGAGGAGATCGACCCTCTCGGTCACGAGGATGATGATCACAGAGGCGGGAGGCTCTTCGAGCACCTTGAGGAAGGCGTTCTGCGCCTCGATCGTAGCCTTGTGGGCCTCCATGACGATCACCACGGAGCGCGGGCCGGAGAAGGGCTGTCTCGATATCCTCTCCATGACCGTTCTTATCTGCTCTATTCCAGTCGAACGGGCGCGGTTGCCGAACTCTCCGCGGGCGAGGAAGTCCTCGCGCCTCGATTCGATTATGACCGGTACGTTCTTCTCCCTGTCTACCGAAGGCACCGGGTAGACGAGATGGACATCGGGATGCTCGAGCGTGGAGATCGACCTGCAGGCGGGACATTCTCCGCATGCCGTGCCGGCGGCGCATTCGATCAGCGCGGCAAGCCGCATCGCGGCGAGTTCCTTCCCCGATCCTTCCGGCCCGGAGAAAAGAAGCGACGCGGGAAGGGTATCGGTCGAGATCATCCTCTTCAGCATGGAGAAGACCCTCGGCTGCCCCTTCGCGGCGAGGTTTGCTGCTGCTGTGATGTCTATGGCGCTGTCTCCCTGTGTGCCCTCTTACCTGACGAGCCATTCTGCCGGATCGAGGGCCTTCTTTGCCTGTCTTATCTCGAAATGTATCGTTCCGCCCGACCCCGATGCGGCGCTGCCCGCTTCCGCGATCACGCTCCCCTTTTCGACCTGGGACGTCTGCGTCACAAAGATCTCGGAGGTATGAGCGTACAGCGTATAATATCCGCTGCCGTGATTCAATATTATGCAGTTTCCGTAGCCGGGAAGGTCGCCGGCATATTCGACGCGGCCCCTCGCTACGGCGCGCACCGGCTCACCTGTCCTCGTGCTGATATCTATACCGGTGTTGAAGGTTATCGTCCCGTACTCGGGGTGCCGGAACCTCCCGTATTCTCTCGTGATATTTCCGCTGACCGGGCGGGGGAGCCGACCCTTGAGGGTCGCGAAGTCGCCCTCGCCGTAGTCCCCCCAGTCCTGTGACTGCGAAAGCCTCGACTTCTCGAGCGACTCGATCAGGTCCTGCATCTTCTTCTCGCGCTCTTCGAGTTCCTCGGCCCTGTTCTGGTGCTGCTGCTTGCTCGTTCTAAGCGAAGTGAGGGTCTGCCTTCTCTTCGCCTCGTTCTCGTCGAGCTTATGAAGCTCCGATTCCTTCTCCGAGCGGGACGACGACACCTCCTGGAGAAGCTCGGTTATCTCCGCCTCCTGCGTCTCGACCGCAGCCTTGCGCTCCCTCACATCGGCGATCATCGCCGCATCCCTCTCCGCTATCAGGGAGAGGAACTTGTATCTCTGCAGGAGGTCGGTGAAATCCTCCGCGACAAGCAGCTCCTGCCAGACATGCCTCGCTCCGTCCTTGTAGATCTCCCTGAGCCGTGACGAGAAGACCTCGAGCCTGTGGCTGTATATGATCTCGTTCGTCTCGAGGTCGGTGCGAAGCTGCCCGACCTGCTGCTCGAGCATCGTCTCCTTGTCCTCGAGCCCCGAGAGGAGCCGCTTCATCAGTTTCTCCTCGTTCTCGAGCTTGCGGATATATTCAGAGACGTCCTTTTCCTGTTCTTCAATCTCGGAGATCTTCTTTCTCTGGTCGCGGATCTCGCGCCGCAGTTTCTGCAGATCGCTCTCCTTGCCCTTGATGCTCTCGTCGAGATCCCGGTCCTGTGACAGGACGGGGCCGGCCGCCAGCGCGGCAAGCAGGATCACCGATGTGAGCAGTCTGGCAGTCATGACGGGGTCCGCCTGTCAGAGTTTGAGGAACCGGCGCATCGCGGAGTAGCTTCCCACGGCGCCGAGTATCGCGCAGAAGATCACGAAAGCGACGAGGGCGCTGTATCTCATGAAAACGAGGCCGGGAAGGTATCTCGTCGAGAAGGAGTAGATCGCCGTAAGCAGCCCTATCGCGATAAGTGCGGCGGCCACCCCCTGAAGGGCGCCCTCCAGGATGAAGGGGATACGGATAAATGAATTCGTAGCGCCGACGAGCTTCATCACGTCGATCGTCGTGCGTCTGTGCAGCACAGTCAGCCGTACCGTGTTATAGATCACGAATATCACCGAAAGGAATATGATCAGGCCGAGGGCGAGGTCGATTATGTAGATCCCCTTCGCGAGGCGCTCACCCCTCTCGAACCATTTCTTGCCGTACCGGACATCCTCTACCCCGTCCCATTTCTCCGTCTCGGCGGCGATCGAACCGAGAAACTCGCTCGTTATATATCCCCGTTTAGGTTTGACCCTGAAGGCATCGGGAAGGGGGTTTTCGACCAGGTCGTCGAGAAGGTCGCTCTCCTCTCCGAGTGTCTCGCGGAACTCGGCAAGCGCCTCGTCCTTCGATATGAACGAGACCTCGTCGATGCCGCGCAGCCCGAGGATCTTGAGCTGAATCTCCTGCCGGGCCTCCTGCTCGAGGCCCTCCTCGAGGTAGACGAAGAGGCGCATCTCCTCGCTTGTCTTGTTTATGAGGCTCGCCATGTTCAGCGTGAGCATGAGGAAGACGACGAGGATGAGGAGGGAAAGCCCCATTATGATCACAGCGATCGTGTTCGCGCCCTTCCTCCTGCCGAGGTTGATCATCATCTCGTCTATCATGTATTTCGCCGTGCGGAGATTCATTCGGTCTCCTCTTCCCTGATATCGTGCTCGGAGAGCTGTTCCGCCCTGCGCGAGACCCTCGACTCGTCGAGCCTGTCCCGGACATCGCCGACAAAGACCATCTCGCGGTCCCGGGCGACCTTGCCGTCCTCGAGATAAATGATCCTCTGCCCGAAGCTCTGCACCATCTCGATGTCATGCGTCGCCATCAGGACCGCCGTACCACCGGCGTTTATCTTGAAGAGAAGCTCGATGACATTCTTCGTCGCCATGGCATCGAGGTTTCCGGTCGGTTCATCGGCAAGCAGGATCGCCGGCCTGTTGGCGACCGCCCTGGCGATCGCGACCCGCTGCTGTTCCCCGCCCGAGAGGGTTCTGGGGAAGCTGTGCCTCTTGTGGTAGAGGCCCACATATGTGAGTATTTCAGTCGCTCTCTGTTTTATCTCGCTCATCTGCGTTCCGGTGACCTTCATCGCCAGCGCGATATTCTCGAATACCGTCCTGTCCTCGATCAACCGGAAATTCTGGAACACGATGCCGATCTTCCTGCGAAGCTCGGGGATCGTCTTGCGGGTCACCCGCGTCGATACGAACGGGCCGACGACGATCTGGCCCGAGTCGGGCCTGTCGTCCATGTACATCATCCTCAGCAGGGTGCTTTTCCCCGCTCCGCTCTGCCCGACGAGAAAGACGAACTCGCCGTTGTTTACCTGTATATTTATATCGGTCAGCGAGAAGTGCCTGCCGAGATCCTTCGAGAGGTGGTATACGCCCGCTATGATCCTCTGTTCCTGCTGGCTCATCCGGCCGCCCTCCTTTCGGGCGAGCGGGTCCGGCAGCATTCCACAGCAAGCTCGAGCGCCGAAACGAGGCTTCCGCATTCCGCTTCGCCCCTGCCGGCGATATCGTACGCCGTGCCGTGACATACCGAGGTCCTCACTGCAGGCAGGCCGATAGTCATGTTCACACCGCGGTCGAACCCTGACATCTTGAACGGGATCATTCCCTGGTCATGGTAGAGGGCGATAAAAGCGTCGCATCCCCGCTGCTGCGGATTGTAGAAGAGAGTGTCGGCGGGGAACGGGCCCCGCGCGTCGATACCCTCATCGACGAGAGCGGCTATCGCCGGAGCGATCACTTTGCCCTCTTCGATCCCTGTCACGCCGCCATCCCCGCCGTGGGGATTAAGGGCGGCTATATCGATCCGGGGGTTCTCGATGCCCCAGAGCTCCCTGAGGGCGGAGTCTGTGACTTTCACCCCGGTCATCAGTCTTTTCTTCGTCACGGCGGCCGGCACATCGACGAGCGGGATGTCTCGGGTCAGTATTACGATGCGCATCGTGCCGGAGACCATGATCATCTGGCAGTCGGGAGCGTCGAGGAGCGCCGAGAGCATGTCAGTGTGCCCGATGTAGCTGTAGCCCGCGAGGCCCAGCGCTTCCTTTGAGATCGGGCCGGTGACTATCCCCTCGATGAATCCTCCCGCGGCGAGCCTGGCCGCCGCTTCGACTGCTTCGCCCGAGACGGCGCCTCCCGCGGCGCTCGGCCCTCCGTCGGGGACATCTCTTCCTCCGCCTGTATCGACCAGGACCGGCTCTCCGGCGGCCAGCGAGTCGAGCAGCATGCCGCCCGTCACTCCGTCAGCCGCACCGATCACGCGGGGCACCTTCGCTCCGGCCTTCCGTGCAGCGGCGGTCATCGCGTCGGCCGAGCCGATCAGCGCGATAGCGGCGCCGCGGTACTCACCCGAAGCGAGCAGAGCTGCCGTGATCTCGGGACCTATCCCTGCGGGATCGCCGATCGTGAGCGCTATCGGTATCCTTCTGCCTGTCATCCCGTCTTCGTCTCCCTGACGACCCGGTAGAACCGGGGGCCGTCCTTTTTCGAGACCTGCCCGGCAGGTATCTCGAGCATCTCTATAACGATCGCGTGTCCCGGCTTCCTCACCTCGATGATATCGCCTTCCACCACTTCGCGCGAGGGCTTGACGACAGCGCCCCCTATCCTCACATTGCCGGTCTCGCAGCCTTTCCTCGCGAGGCTTCTCGTCCTTACGAGACAAAGCGTCTTGAGGAGCGAATCTATTCTCATCGGCTCATCCGCCCGTGGTGCTCTGGTGCTGCACGTCCGCTTCGCCACCCACCTTGATATCGACGTAATATACACCCTTGAGGTCGTGGACATACTCGCCGAACTTTTCCATTCTCTTCTGCTGTCCGAGGAGGTTCTCCAGCTCGGGCTTCGCTTCCTGGTAAGTAAAAGGGCGCCCCGGATTCTTCTCCAGTACCTTTATTATCCTGAACTCGTCGCCCTCTTTGATCACCGGCGTTATCTCTCCGATCTCTGTCTCCCTGAGCATATCCAGGAGATACTTGTTTGATTTGGAAAGCTCCTCGAGGTTCACTTCCTGGTCTATCACTCCGCCGCTGTTCTTGGTTTTTTCATCGGAGGAATATTTCGCCGCCGCAATGCTGAAGTCGAGCCCCCCGAGGATCTCTTTCCTGATCTCCTCCGCCTGTGAGGCAGCGCCTGCGATCTGGCCATCACCTGTTTCGACCTTGATGAGAATGTGCCGAAGCTTTACCTGGTCGCCGCTGACATCCTCGAGCTTGATCAGATGCCAGCCGAATCTTGACAGCACGGGAGGGCTGACCTCGCCGACGAGGAGCTTCGCAGCCGCTTTTTCGAATGGAGGGCTGCCTATATCGCCGAGCTTTATGTATCCGAGGCTCCCGCCGTATTTAGCGCTGGGGTCCTCCGAGAAATCCTCGGCAGCCTTTTCGAAAGTCATCCCGCCCTCTATCTTTGATTCTACAGCCTGAATCCTTTCAAGGGAAGCATTGCTGTTTTCCTCTGACACTGCGGGCATGACCCTGATCTGCGCGAGCTTCATCGTTGGCGGACGCTTCGGGAATTCGTCTAAATGCTCCCTGTAATATGCTCTCAGCTCGGCATCCGTTACGGTAACGCCCTTGAAGACCTCGCCGCGAAGGAGCTGCTCGACGAGATAGCGCGCCCTGATCTTTTCCTTCCACTGGGTCCTGAGCTGCTGAAAAGTCAGGCCAGCCTTCTCGAGCTCTCGCTCGAACGCCTCGTCCCCGCCGGCACCCCGGCGGCTTTCCTCGATCGCCCTTGAAAGTTCGTCCTCGACCGCTTCTTCAGGGACCTCTATCCCTGTTTTATCGGCGTGTATGGCCAGGAGCTCGTCGGCTATGAGCTGATCGAGGATCTGCTGGCGCAGCTGGGCCTCCTGGTCGGCAGGCAGGTCCGAGAGCTTGTTCTGGAAGAGGTACTGCCGGTATTCCATCTCCATCTCGCTGAGCAGGATCGCCCGGTCCTCGACCACGGCGACTACGCGGTCGATGACCTCCCCCTGCTGCTGCGCGGCGAGCACGGAGGGAACGAGAAGTGCGGCGGTCAGAATTGCCGCCGTTATCATTGTTTTCATCATGGTCCTTCCGTTTTCATCGTGTCGGCCGCGAGCGTGTCGGCCACCGCGGTGTCCGCGGGCTCCTCTTCTCCAGCGTATCCGCTGCTGAGATATTCCACTTCGGCATTTTCATAAAGCCTGTCTAACAGCTCGTGGTATGCGGCGTTTCTCTTCGCCATTACGAGCTCATTCATTATTCTCTCGCGCACTTCGTTGAGCTCGACCTTGACCTGCGCCTCTCGCGTGCCGATGAGCTTTATTATATGGTAGCCGAACTCGGACTGGACTATACCGCTGACCTGGCCCGGCTGCAGCTCGAATATCACCGTCTCGAAGGCGGGGATCATGTTCCCCTTCGTCAGGTAGCCGAGGTCGCCGCCGCGCCGTGCGACGGGATCGACCGAGTGATGGTTAGCGACCCAGGTGAAGCTCCTCTTTTTGAGAATCTCCAGGATCTCCTCCGCTTCCTCGTGCGTGTTGACCATTATGTGGCTGACCCTGTACTCGTGGATATACTGATTCCTGTGATCCTCGAA
Source organism: uncultured bacterium (assembly GCA_964457905.1). Taxonomy (GTDB): domain Bacteria; phylum Krumholzibacteriota; class Krumholzibacteriia; order Krumholzibacteriales; family Krumholzibacteriaceae; genus JAUWCL01. The sequence goes on from CAYWGA010000036.1 coordinate 15,034, forward strand.
ATAGGCCTCGATCTCCTCCTCGGAGACCTCGATCCTCTCGCGCAGCTCAAGGAAGATGAGATGGTCGGCCAGAAACTCCCTCTCGAATCTTTCGAGCCTCGCCCTCACCCTCGGATCGTTGTGCAGGCCCCTCCTGACAGCTTCGTCGTAGAGCAGTTCCATCTCGACCCACTGGCGCACCCAGTCCGCTTTTTCCGCTGCTGAATAGGGCATCCTCTCGCCGGCGGGAAGGAGGATCTCGAGGTGGCTCTCGGTGAGCACCACGTCTCCGACCCGGACGATCGCGTCGGAAGGAAGGCCGGAGTCATCACGCGCGTCCTCGCCCCCGCACCCCACAGCCAGCAGGAGCGGGATAAGCGCGGCGAAGAGAAGCGTGCGAATGTTCATATCGATGATCCGGGCCCCTTCGATCAGAGCCTGGTCCTCTTGAGTTCAGCCTTGCCGAGTACTGATTCATTTATCTCGATGATGTAATCCTCGCGCCATTTCTCGAGCTTCTCGTAAAGGTGCTCTTCATATTTGAGCTCGAGGAGAGTCTTCTTGATCGTTCCCTGCGCCTCCTCGAATGTCGGCACTCTCTCGTTCTCGACTTCCTCAACCCTTATAACGGCCCAGCCCCTCGAGGTCTGGAACGGATCCGATATCGCGCCGGTACCGTCGAGCAGGAATCCGACCTCGTCGTACTCTTTCATCGCTCCGTTGACATGAAGCCCCGTACGGCCGAGGTTCTCCTTGGAAGACTCGTCGGTGGAGAACTTCCTCGTCAGCATCGCGAAGTTCATCCCCTCTTCCGCCATCTTGTGCACGTCGGCGGCTGCCTTCGGATCGGCCACCAGGATGACCGAGAAATCCCTCAGCTCGAGCTTGAGAAGCAGCTCGAGGTTCTCGGCGTAGTAAGTCTGCTCGTCACGTGTCGTCACCGTGACTTCGTCCTTTATCTGATCGTCGTACAGTTTCTGTACGAGGAAAAGCTCTTTCTTGTTCTCGAGGTTCTTTTTGACCTCGGGGATCTCGAGGACCTTCGCCTCCTGCTCGGCGTAGACGGGAAGGACCTTGTCGAAGACGAGCTTGTGTATAGTCTGGATGATGTGCTCGCGGCCGTACTGCCTTCTCGGCCTTTCGGGGAGCGCGAGCCTGTAGTAGATCTCCTCGAAATCACGGAGTGTGTAGCTGCCGTCGTCGTACTGGCATATCAGCTTGTCCATGAACTGCTCGGGCAGGTTCAGCCTGGGGGCGTTCTCCCTGTTGACCTTGTACGACATGATGTCCTCGTACGGAATGTCTTCAGGCAGCGCGTCGTAGGCTATGTTGACCGCGTCGGTGAAGAACTGCAGGCCGATCTCGACCTCGATGCGGGCCTTGAGCGCCTCCATCCCCTGCTTCTCCCTGATCGCCTTTACTCTCTTGGCGGCCCATTCCTCGTCGTACATCGGTTCGACCTTGCGTTTCCTGTGCAGCTTGATTATCGCCCAGCCGGTCGTTGTCTTCAGGGCATTCGAGATGTCCCCCGCCTCCATGTCGAAGAGCTCCTCCTCGACCCACCAGTGGATCCTGCCGACCGGGTTCGCGCCGACGTATCCGCCATGCTCCGCGCCCGCGCCAAGGGAGTAGGTCTTTGCGAGCTCGGCGAAATCCTCGCCTTCAAGCGCCCTTTCCCTGATCTCGAGGACCTCGTCCTCATTGGCCGTGACGATCTGGCTCAGCGTATATTCGTAGTGCATCTCGTTCCAATAGGCGGCGACATCCTCTTCGGTGATAACGACGGTTCTGGCCACTTCCTGGTCCATCAGCTGTGCGATCAGGAACGGTCCCTTGTACTGGGGCCAGAAGTCTACGAACCACTTCTCCTTGTCGTAACCCATCGCCAGGGCCTTCAGCGCCATGACTTCCTTGTTGATCATATGATTGAGGAGTACTTTCTTTCCATCGAGGTCGTCCGTCTCGGGGAGATATTTCTGGTCGATCGTCTCCGAGACCCCCTCGAAATCGGCTACCGTGATCACCCTCGTATCGACCTTGGCTATAACCTTCGTGCTGTTGTCTTTCTCTCCACAGCCCGTGATCATGGCCAGGATAACTACCGCAAATACCAGAAATGTCCTTCTCAAAGCTTTCTCCTTCCGGAACGTTGTTTCATCTTCTCGTTTTTCAGGGCGTTTCCGCCCATGGTACGTATCAGTTAAACTATTCTATTTATCAAATAATTCCAATAAATTCAACATGCTTTCGAGGTCCGAGGCCCCCGGCTGGGAGGACCAGAGGTCGTCATCGGGGTATTTTTCGTTCCCCGGAGGAGATATGGTCATCGAAAAACCCTTTTCCATGTGGAACGTAAGCCTTCCCTCGAATTTCTTCGCGATCTCAGCGATAAGTTTGCGCGACGGGGTGTTCTGCGGCGTAAATGACACTTTGACAGTGCCTTTCGCGTCCGTCTCCATGCTTTCGAGACCGGCCGCCGCCGCTCTGGCCCTGAATTCGACGAGCTTGAGCATGTTTTCGCCCGGCGGCGGGGGCGCGCCGAACCGGTCGAGGAGCTCGCTTCGCATCGCGGTGACTTCCTCGAGGCCGCGCAGCCGGCTGAGCCGTCGATAAATATCCATCCGCTCCTCGGAATCGGTCACATAGCTGTCGGGAAGGTATGCGGGGACCGGAACGGATATCCTCGCCTCCTGCTCCTCCTCCACCGTTTCGCCCCGCCTGCGGGATACCTCGTCCTTGATCATCCTCGAGTAGAGGTCGAGCCCGACAGCGCTGATCTGGCCCGACTGTTGATGCCCGAGGAAGTTTCCGGCCCCCCGGAGCTCGAGGTCCCTCATCGCTATCCGGTAACCGGCGCCGAGGTAGTCGAACTCGGTGATCGCCTGCAGCCTTCTGATCGCGGTCGAGGTCAGTCCGCCACCCTTCGGGATGAGCAGGTAGGCGTACGCCTTCCTGTCTGAGCGCCCAACGCGGCCGCGGAGCTGGTATAGCTGCGCGAGACCGAAACGGTCCGAACGGTTGATTATGATCGTGTTGACATTGGGGAAGTCGAGTCCCGCCTCGATGATCATAGTGGTGAGAAGGACGTCGAATTTCTTCTCGACGAAATCGATCATGATCTTCTCGAGATTTCGCTCATTCATCTGCCCGTGGGCATGGGCGATCTTGACTCGGTCCGGCAGGAGCCTCCGGAGGTATCCCTCCATCACCTCTATCGACTGGACCCGGTTGTGGACAAAGAAGACCTGCCCGCCACGGCCGATCTCGCGCATCACCGCTTCGCGGATACTCTCGTCATCGAAGGGGAGGATCTCGGTATGTATCGGCAGCCTGTTGCGCGGTGGCGTGTCTATCACCGAAATGTCCCTTATCCCCGAGATCGCCATCGATAGGGTCCTCGGAATCGGTGTGGCCGTCATGCTCAGCACATCGACCGTCTTTTTCATCTTCTTGAGCCGTTCCTTCTGAGCCACCCCGAACCTGTGTTCCTCGTCTACGACGACGAGCCCGAGGTCGGGGAACTCGATATCTTTCGAGAGGAGGCGGTGCGTCCCGATCAGGATGTCGATCTCCCCGAGAGCCACACGCTCGACGACCTTCTTCCTCCCCGCGGCTGGAACGAACCTGCTCAGCATCCCGATGTTCAAGGGAAATCCGGCGAGCCGGTCGCGAAATGTGTTGTAGTGCTGCAGAGCCAGCACAGTCGTCGGAACGAGTATCGCCGCCTGCTTCCCGGCGACGACCGCCTTGAAAGCGGCACGGACTGCCACCTCGGTCTTGCCGAACCCGACATCGCCGCAGAGGAGCCTGTCCATCGGCCTCATGCTCTCCATGTCGGCCTTGACCTCGGCAGAGGCCTGCAGCTGGTGCGGCGTCTCCTCCCACGGAAAGGAGGCCTCCATCTCTTTCTGCCACGGCTTGTCCGGACCGAAGGCGTACCCGTCTGTCATCTGTCGGGCGGCATATATGTCGATAAGGTCCTGAGCGATCAGTCCGGCGCTCTTGCGCGCCTTCTCCCTCGTCCTGTTCCAGACATTGCTGCCGAGCCTGGCCAGCGGGGGCTGCGCCCCTTCGGCGGCGTTATATTTCTCGACCATCCTCAGCTGGGAGACGGGGATGAAGAGCCTGTCGTCCCCTTCGTACCTGATATCGAGGACCTCGGTCCTGCTCGCCTCTATCTCAAGGACGCGCATGCCCATGTACCTTCCGATACCGTGACTGACATGGACGACGAAATCGCCCGGCTTGAAATGCGACGGGTCATAGACGAGCGATCTGCTTCTCGCGCGGGGCGAGCGCCACGGCCTGTGGAAGCGGCCGAAGACCTCCTCCTCGCTGAGGAAGACCATTCCTGTGTCGTACCACTTGAATCCGCTCGAGATCTCCCCGATCGGGAAATCTATCTCGACTGCGACATCGGAGAAGATATCCTCGGCCCTCTCCCTCTGTATCTCGTTCGCGCAGAAGAGGAAGACCCTTCTGCCGCTGTCGAGTTCCCTGCGTACATCCAATATGAGTCCCTTGATGTTCCTTCTGTAGTCGCCGACCGCCGAGGTCGAGAACCGCACATCGTCCCCGCCGGTGAGCGCCGTAAAGTCGAGCCTGCCGCATGACTCCAGCACGGCGTCCCATTCAGGTCCGCCCGCATAGACGAGCTCGGGTCCCGGGTAGATGTTCTCCTCGCTGGACCTTTCGTAGCGACGCGCTATCTCCTCCCTGAACTCCTCCGTCAGGTTCCCGATCTCCTCACAGTCATAGTTCACTATCAGCGGGGGCGCGTCCCAGTAATCGGTCACCGGCACGACATCGTGGACGACAGCGGCGTAATGTTCCATCCCGAAGAAATGTATCCCGTTCGCGAGCCGCTGGGCGGGGAGCATCATCTTCGTGCGCTCCTCCTCGGCGAACCCGGCGCTCTCCTTTTCAAGGAAGTCGGCCAGCCTCGAGATCCCCTCTTCATCGGGAGCGAGATGATGAAGCGGATGTATTCTTATCGAATCGGCCGTCTCTGTCGAACGCTGCGTCTCGACATCAAAGGTGCGCATCGATGTGATCTCGTCTCCATCGAACTCCATCCTCACCGGATCGGGCGAGGCGACCTCGAAGAGATCGAGGATCCCGCCCCTCAGGGCGAACTGTCCCTTCTCTTCGACGATGCCGTGTCTCTCGTAGCCGAGATGGACGAGTATCTCGGCGAGTTCGTAAGGGTCCTTCTCGTCCCCGGCGCGCAGGTCGGCCAGGAGCGAGAGGAAGAAAGATGGGGCGAAGACCTTCTTCAGGAGCGATCTCGGTGTACAGACGAATATGTCGCATCTCTTCTCGGCCAGCGCGGCCAGGGCCGACATCTGCATCCCCGTGAGGTTCCTGTCCGGATCGTGATAGTCGTAAGGCAGTATCTCGTCTTCCGGGCAGAAGACGACGCGGCCGGCTCCGAAATGATCGAGGTCCGCCGCGATATCTCTCGCCCTTACCGGGTCGGAAGCCACCACGATCACTCCCCGGCCGAGATACGGCACAAGTGTCGCAAGCACGAGAGAACGCGAGCTCCCTGTCAGCCCCCCGGCCCGGGCAGAGACACCCCGTCCGGCGAGCCTCCTGGAGAGATCGACAAATGGCGGCAGTTCGGAGATCCTCTCTCTGAGTGCATCCCACATCAGCCCTGCTCACCTCCGCTCCCTGGACGCTGCGCCACGGCGAGCTCGGCGACGAGAAGAAGCGCCGCCGCTATTATCAGCAGGTCGGCGATCTCTCTTCCTTCCCTCGCCTCCCTTACCGCGTCCGATATCCCCGCATCCGCGCCTGCGGCGGCCCAGCTGGTGAGCCCGAGTGAATCGGCCGCTTCATCGGCGGACATGTAATCGAGTGATGACTCGAGCCGACAGTCCGGATTGATCGCCGCCTGCCACTCTCCGCCGTCGCATCCCGCGGTCAGATATCCCTGCACATCGCCGGCCGGAACCGCGACCCTTCCCGGGCCCGTCCTGGCGGGATCGAGATACTCCTCGCCTCCGGGCAGGATTATGACGCAGCCGCCTTCCCCGGCAAGGGGGACCTGAACAGTCGACCCGATCAACCCTCCCTCTCTTCCCGGTGAGACAGAAAGGGGAACGAGCGCCATCTGCTGAACGAGAGGAAGGAAGTACGGAGAGAGGACGAGGTCGCCGCTCTCGGGAACGGGGGAGAATGCGATGAATATGATCTCACCTTCGCCGGCTCCCTCGATCCAGAGAAAGGGGGTCCCGCCCGAGAACGAGAGCTCCGCTCTTCCCGCGGGAATGCCCGTGACTTGCGCGGCGACGGCGAACCTCAGGTCCGCGATCGCGTCGAGATCGGCCTCGCTGAATACCGAGAGGAGCGGGCTCCCCCCGGGGGGCCGTTCGAGCTCTATGAATCCTTCCCCTGTTTCACGCGCATCTATCGACGGGCCGTGCGAACTGAGCCGTTCGGCGAAATTTTCCATGCCGGGGGATATGAAAACGAGGAGCCTTCCCCCTTCCTCCGCGTAGCGCCTTAGAAGTCCGGGGTCCCCGGTACGCGGCCTTCCTCCCGGGCCTGTGACGACGACGTCCGATGCGGAGAGGTCCGCTGTAGTGTAGTTGTTCCATCCCCTGGATTCGAGTTCGATATCTCCGTCCGCCCCCTCGGGGACGAGTGCCTGGCCGAGGAAGAACCCGCCCTCTCCCGATATCATCAGGACGGGCGTCTTTTCCCTGACGAGCAGGGTGAAGAGCCTCCTGTCATCGGCGGGGAGCATGTCCTCCCTGCAGCTGACGCTTCCCCTGATCCAGCCGGAGCGGCCGGCATCGAATTCGAATGTATGTTCCGCGCCGCCTCCCGGCGGGAGTTCTATTTCTAACTCCATGATCCGGCGGCCGTCGAGTTCGACGCGCAGCGGAAATCCCGCCGGGCGGTCGGGTGACGTGTTGCGCACCATGACCCTCATCGTCGCCGCTTCGCCCCTGTGCACGGCCGACCCGGGCAGGATGACATTTTCTACCGCCACGTTCGGGCCCGAGGCCGGTGTGACCGGCACGAGGAAGACCCTCGTCTTTGCCGGTATCCCGATATCGCTCGCCCCCGCGAGACCGGTCCTCTGAAAATCGGATATGATGAACAGTTCCCTCGCCGTCCTCCTGCTCTTTTCAAGCAGGGCCGTCCCGTGACCCGCCGCGGCCCTGAGGTCCGTCCCTTTCAGCGAAGGTTCCTCGCCTGCCAGCGCACCCGCGGCCGCGGACCGGCCGGGACGTTCGGCCGTGAATATCTCTTCTGTCCCCTCGTCAAAGAGCACTATCGTCAGTTCGTCGTCATCCTCCAGCCCGCCCGCTATGTCGAGGGCCGCCGCGGCCGCGGCACCGAAGGCGGTCCCTTCATTACCACGCACACCCATGCTGTAGCTGCGGTCGATCATCACGACAACAGATTTCGGTTCCTTCCCGGGGAAGAGGGATGCCGTCCTGCCTGTGATGACCGGCCTGGCAAATGCGAGCGCGATCGCGGCGATCGCCAGGGTCCGGAGCGCGAGGAGGATCAGCCTGCGCAGGTTGATCCTCCTCATGCTCTTGCGGTCCGACCTCTCGAGAAAACGCAGCGAGCTGAACGGGACCTCCCGCGCGCGCCTGCGGCTGAGCAGGTGTATCAGCAGCGGAAGCGCCGAAGCTGCCAGAGCGAAAAGGAATGCGGGATTGATAAAATTCATCGGGTCAGCCCATCCTGCCTCTCTTGCCGAGGTAGCTCACCAGGGCCTCGTCGAACGGAGTCGAAGTGGTGATGAGATTGTAGTCGATAGCGTTCTCGACACACCGCCTCTCGAGATACGAGGTCCAGTCGCCGACATTCTTCCGGTATTCCTTCCGGACGAACCACGGCTGCGCGCGAAGCTTCTCCCCCGACTCCCTGTCGACGAAGGTCACCTCGCCCCCGTAATCGAGGGAGAGTTCGAGTGGGTCGAGCAGGTGAAAGACGACGAGCTCATGCCCCCGGTGCCTGAAATGCTTCAGGCCGCTGATGACTTCCTCCGGCTCATCGATCAGATCGCTGACAAGGACGACGAGCCCGCGCCGGTGGATACGCTCGGCCATATCATGAAGCGCCCGGCTGATGCCGGTCCGTCCTCCCGGCGTAACGTTTTCGAGTACCTGGAGAAGACGGAAGAGGTGCCTCCTCGCCGACCTGTGCGGAATGATCTCGCCGAGACGGTCGTCGAAGAGGGCCAGACCGGCGGCGTCACGCTGCTTGATCATGAGGTACGAGAGAGCAGCACAGAGCATCGCCCCGTAGCGGAGCTTCGTCACCCCCCCGCCGGAGAAATCCATCGACGCGCTCCGGTCGAGCAGCATCGTGCCCCTCAGGTTCGTCTCGTCCTCGAATATCTTGAGATAATAGCGGTCCGTTTTGGCGTAGATCTTCCAGTCGATGTTCTTCGCCGACTCACCCGCGTTGTACTGCCTGTACTCGGCGAACTCGACCGAAAATCCGTGGTACGGCGACCTGTGAAGACCGGCTATGAACCCCTCGACTATCAGTCTCGCGCGAAGCTCCATATTCGCGAGGCGGCTGACTGTCTCGGGGCGCAGGAATTCACCCTCGTTCTTTTTTTCCGGGGACATAGTTGATGTCTTTCCCCGCGCCGGGTCACGGCACGACGGTATCGAGCAGTCTCCTCACCAGTTCGTCAGTGGTGACCCCGTCAGCCTCGGCATGGAAGTTGGTCACGAGCCTGTGCCTGAGAACGGGATAGGCAACGGCCCGCACATCCTCGATGTCGGGAGTCGTCCTGCCCTGCATCACTGCTCTGGACTTCGCTCCGAGGACGAGGTACTGGCCCGCCCTGGGACCGGCGCCCCAGGACAGGTACTCCCCGACTCCCTCGAAATCGCTATCGCGGCTCGCTCTCGCCAGCCGCACCGCGTAGGCAAGGACATTCTCCGAGACGGGGACCTTCCTTACCAGTCCCTGTATCTCCACGATCTCATCCCCCGAGAGGACCTGGTTCACGGTGGCGCTTTCCACCGACGTCGTCGTATCGACGATCTTCAGTTCCTCGCTCTCGTCGGGATAGTCGACCAGGATATTGAACATGAATCTGTCGAGCTGAGCCTCCGGCAAGGGATACGTCCCCTCGAGCTCGATAGGGTTCTGCGTCGCCAGCACGAAGAAGGGCGCCTCGAGCGCATGCGTCTCTCCGCCGACGGTGACGTTCTTCTCCTGCATCGCCTGGAGCAGAGCGGCCTGCGTCTTGGGCGGCGTCCTGTTGATCTCGTCGGCGAGCACGATGTTCGCGAAGACCGGTCCCTTGAGGAACCGGAAAACGCGGTGACTTGAAGCGGCGTCCTCCTCGAGGACCTCGGTTCCCATGATATCGCTCGGCATCAGATCGGGAGTGAACTGTATCCTCGAGAACTTCAGCCCGAGACAGGATGCGACCGTCGATATCATCAGTGTCTTCGCCAGTCCCGGCACCCCCACGAGGAGGCAGTGCCCCCCGGCAAAGAGCGCGGAGAGGAGCTCATCGAGTACACGCTCCTGGCCGATGATGACCTTCCCGGTTTCCGCGCGAAGACTTGAGTATGCCTTTTCGAACCTTTCGAGCAGCTGCCCGTCATCTATATTGCTCATAGCCGAATCAATCCCTGTCCTTGAGATGTTTGTCGAGGAAGAGCCTTATCGCCCCGTATCCCTCGATCTGGTTTTCCTTCTTCATGAACCCGTGCCCCTCGTCGTCGAATACGAGATACTCTACATCGACGCCGTTCTTCCTCGCCGCCTCGACTATCTCATCCGACTCGACCTTCAGGACCCTCGGGTCGTTCGCGCCCTGCAGGACCATCAGCGGCCTGACTATATTGTCCGCGTGGAAGAGGGGTGAGATCCTGGTGAGATATTCGCGGTCGGTTCCGGGATCGCCGAGTTCCTTGTACAACGCTTTCCTGTAGTTCTCCCACCAGGAAGGTATGCTCTCCAGCGTACGGACCCAGTTCGATATCCCGAAGATATCGACACCCGCGGTGAACTCCTCGGGGGTGAATGTCAGTGCCGCCAGGGTGATGTAGCCGCCGTAGCTTCCACCGGCTATCGCGATCCTGTCGGGATCGATATGCCCGGTCGCGGCCAGCCAGTTCTTCCCCTCGATGCAGTCTCTCAGGTCGTCCTCTCCGTGCCTCATGTCGTCGAGGCCGTAGAACCTCTTGCCGTATCCGTGGCTGCCCCTGTTGTTGACGGCCAGCACTGCATATCCCTTGTTGACGAGATACTGCACGAAAGAGCTGTAGCCGACACGTGCCTGCCCGCCCGGCCCTCCGTGTACCCACACTACCCCGGGCACCTTCGCGTCCGGCCCCGCACAGCACGGCCTGTAATAGATCGCCGGTATCTCAAGCCCGTCGAAAGATTCGTACCTTACGACCTTGGCGACGACGAGGTCCTCCGCGTCGATCTCCGGGTTAAGCGCATCGGTCAGCCTGCTGTAGCTTCCCGTTTCAAAATCGTAGATGTAAAGATTGTTCGGTGAGCGCGATCCGTTCACGTAGAACCGCATCAGCTTCTCGCTTCTCGAGATCCCCACCGATGAGATGACGCCGTCGGGGAGTTCGGGCAGCTCGACCTGAGCGTTCTTCTCCGTGTCGAAGATCCTGATCTCTGTGCGCGCGTCGTTGTTTATCGCGGTCACCCTGTAGCGGCTGCTGTATGAGAAGTATGCGTAGCTGATATCCCAGTCGGCCGTTTCCACCGTCTCGCTGCTCCCGGTGGAGATGTCATACCTGCACAGGTACGTGAACTCCGCCCCTTCGTCGGTGAGGTAGTATAGATATCGCGAGTCGTTGCTGAAATGCATGGGCTGGAAGTTGACGTCGTCGTCATGAGGAGTGATGTGCTTCACTTCTCCCGATTCCCGATCGTAGAGATACATATCCGAATCATGTGTCGTGTTCGTCTTCGACATAGCGATGAACCGCAGGTCGTCCGACATCCAGCCGAAGTTGTAGCCGGCGTCATTGAGATAGATCATCTTGGCCGAGAGGGTCTTGATGTCCATCAGGTAGACATCCATGTATTTCGCGTCCCGCTTGTTCGAACCGAAGAGGAAAGCATCCATCTCATGCGTCCAGCCATAGAAGACGGCGCGCGCGCCGGAGTACGGCGTCAGGTCGGTCGCCGTCCCGTCGGTGTCATAGAGAAAGATGTGGTAGAGCTCGTTCCCTTCGTGGTCGGCGAGGCAGAGGAACCTGTCGTCTTTCGGAAAATATGAAAGGGCGAAGACGGAGTTGTCCTCCGAATATGTAAGCTGATCCATCCCGCCGCCGGAGACCGGGATCGTATAGGCGTTCCTTATCCCCGTCCCGTCCGTGGTGATGAGCAGCCTGGTCTCGTCATGAGAGAAAGATCCTCCCGAAACCGAGAGGGTGTTCATGAACTGTTCGATGGTGTACTGCTTCGGCCCTTCCGTGGAACACCCCGATATGACTAGCAGAGCGACCAGAAAGAGACCCAGGGCGGTGCTTCTCATCTTTCCTCCTTTAGGCGGCATGAGCCGCCCGCGATAGTTGGCTCCGCCCGGACGGTGCCAGATCATTCAAGCGTACTCTATCAATGGTCAATATTACTTTATACGGTAAAAACGATATATGTTCCATAGTTTTTCAGCCTTTGCGGGTCTCCCGCCCCGGCGGGCGGGCAGCAGGGCCGTCCAGAAAGACACACTACCCACCCCGTCCTGCCACAATGGCAGTTGTTGCCCTGACATTCCGGAATTTCTGGCACTCTTTTGTCATACCCAGTGACCGGGATACCGAAACATTCCTCCATTTGCATGAGGTATAAATGCTGTAACCCCTTGATATATTGCTTTTTGCCGTGTGGCAGGCAGTTATGGCACACAAGATGCGTATTACCAGGACAGCAAACGGAACTGATTCTTTGTTCAGAAAAGCAAACAGGAGGTATTGAGATGAGGCTGGTAAGATACAGGCCGGGCGCGGAACACCCCGTACAGCACGACCACTTCGAGAAGATGTTCGACGATTTCGTCGGAGTGAACCGCAGGAAGATGGATCTCCAGAATTTCGACTGGACCCCGAGGGTCAATGTCGAGGAGCTCGAGGACAGGTTCGAGATAACGGCGGAACTCCCCGGCATGAAGAAGGAAGATATCGATATCGAGATCCAGGACGATGTCCTGACGCTCAAGGGCGAGAGAAAGGTCGAAAAGGAAGAGAAGGAGACGAGCTATCACGTCTGCGAGAGAAGCTACGGCACTTTCCAGCGAGCCTTCACCCTTCCCGACAACGTCAGGGGCGACGGTATCGAAGCGGAATACAAGGACGGCATCCTGAGGCTCGCCCTTCCCAAGGTCGAACCGCAGAAGCCGAAAGAGATCAAGGTCGAAGTAAAGTAACCGCGGGCCACTGATCACAGCGAAAAAGGGGGCGCCTCGTGCGCCCCCTTTTCTTATATATGTCTCCGCCGTTCCGGGCGGATATTCCCCGTCCGGGTTCATATGAAACGGCGTCTATTTTCCGGCGGCCCAGTTCTTACTTGTTCCAGGCTCCGGTCTTTTCCTTCTCGTCCTTCTTGACTTCAGGCTTGGGGGGAGTGGAAGCCATCGGCTTTCCATCCGGACTCATCCTGCACGAACCCTCGAAGAACACACCTTCGTCGATGACGAGCCTTCTCGTCTTAATGTCTCCCTCGAGACGCGACCCGGCCTGCAGCTCGATCTTCTCTTTAGCATCGATATTGCCGTTGACCGTTCCGCCGACGACCGCGTTCGAGACCTTGATATCGGCCTTAACCGTTCCGCCCTTGCCTATCACCAGTGTTCCGCCGGGGCAGTTGACATTCCCCTCGAAATCTCCATCGATCCTCAGGGTACCGTCCTGGACGTCTATCGTCCCGTTAACCTTGCATCCCTTGCCGATGATCGAATTCATCTTTCCCTCGTCAGCCATGCTTTCACCTTCTTTCCCGAACATTGCGAGCCCCTTCTTCGCTGTCTTTCTCATTGCAATCCGCTTTCATTTCAACAGGTATTTCAACGGATCCACATTAACGTTGTCCTGCATTACCTCGAAGTGCAGGTGCGGCGCCGTGCTTTTCCCGGTGTTGCCGGAATAAGCGATCGTCTGCCCCCTGCCGACTCTTTCGCCATTCATTACTACCAGTCTGTCGTTATGCCCGTAAAGGGTTTTTATGCCGTAGCCGTGATCCATAAGCACATAGTACCCGTACGTGTCGTCCCACCCGGCCTCCGTGATATACCCGGAAGCCGCTGATCTGACAGGAGTTCCTCTTTCTACTCCGATATCGATACCAGGGTGGTATCCGGCGTCGCCCGTCCCGCCCGCCACATTGTATGACTTCGTAATATATCCGCGCACCGGCCAGAAGCTGGGAATCGAGCGCAGCATCTGTTCCTTGCTGCTCTGTACCTCCCTGTCGGTCGGCTCTTCGTTTTCCTGTGTCCTGAGCATCGCGAGGCTGTCCTCTTCCGCGATATCGATGCCCAGCATCTGCCTCACCTTCAGGTCCATCGCGTTGAGCTCGGAGAGGTTCCGTAGCACTTCGCCGATCTGTTCGTTCCGATTCGTCAGCTCCTCGACCTGTCCCGCGAGAAGAACGGACTCTCTCGCCTTCAGCAGAAGCCGGCCATAGGTGGCGATGAAGATGATCATCGCTATAAGGCCGATGCCTACGAATGTGACAAGCACGTAGAAGAGCCGGTAAGGGATCTTGTAGTTCCGCGTCTTCTGCGGATCATGCGGAACGACTATAACGGTGAAAATATCCTTTTCCATCCCCGTCCACGGACAAGGAGCCCGGCGCCCCTACATCTCCGTATCCACCCCCATCTTCTCCAGTATACCCTCGAGTTCCTCTGTCGAATAATATTCTACCGTTATGACGCCGCCCCTGCGTCTCGGTGTGATCTTCACCCTCGTACCGAATCTTATCTCGGCCCGTTCCTCGACAGCGGCGAGCTCTGGGTCGGCCTGACGGCGCTTCTTTTTACGTTCCTTCTTTGCCGGGGCCGCCTCTTCGATATCGCGGACCGTGAATCCCTGCGAGACCACCCGCTCGGCCCATTCGACCTGGCCGGCCTCACCTTCGATGGAGAGTATCGCCCTCGCGTGCCCGGCGGTCAGCTTTCCCTGCTCGAGGAGCTCGATCACCCGCGCGGGGAGCTTGAGAAGCCTGAGCGTATTGGCTACAGTGCTCCTGTCCTTGCCGAGCATCCCGGCGACATCCTTTACGGAAATGCCGAACTCGTCCCTCAGCGCGGCGTAACCGCGGGCTTCCTCGACCGGCGTCAGATCCTCACGCTGGAGGTTTTCCAGCATGGCGAACTTCAGTGAATCGTCGTCGTCTATATCCCTGACTATGGCGGGGATCGTCTGCCTTCCGGCCAGCTTCGACGCGCGGAACCTCCGCTCGCCTACGACGAGCTGATACTTCCCGCCCGCTCTCCGGACGACTACGGGCTGAAGCACTCCGTGTTTCTTTATCGAATCGGCGAGTTCGCCGAGATGTTCATCGTTGAAATTTTCGCGCGGCTGGTTGGGGTTCGCCTCTATATCCTCGAGATCGAGTTCCTTGATCCTCTCGGTCTCGGAAACGCTTTCCTTCAGGTCGGCGGAAAGCAGGGCCCCGAGTCCTCTTCCCAGAACTTCCTTCTTCATATCAGGCACCTCCCCCGGCTACCGCTTCCTTGCGCGGTCGCCCTCGCCTGGGCCGCTTTTCTTCGTGATGCCCGTTCTGCTTCTCGATCACTTCGAGTGCGAGCTTGAGGTAGCTCTTCGATCCCTTGCTCTGGACGTCGTAGAGTATCACCGGTTTTCCGAAACTGGGACACTCGCTGAGCCTGACGTTTCGCGGTATTATGTTGTCATAGACCTTGTCGCCGAAGTACGAGATCGCCTCGTCGGCGACCTGGCTGGCCAGCCGTAGTCTCTTGTCGAACATCGTCAGCAGGACCCCCTCTATCCTGAGGTCCGGATTGAGATGCTTCTGCACCATCCTGATCGTACCGAGAAGCTGGCTGAGCCCTTCGAGAGCGTAATATTCACATTGTATCGGTATGAGGATCGAGTCCGCGGCTGTCAGGGTGTTGAGCGTTATCAGGCCGAGACTCGGCGGGCAATCGATGATGATGAAGTCATAGTCGTCCGTCAGGCCGGAGAGCGCCGTTTTGAGTTTATGCTCCCTTGCTATCTGCGAGACCAGCTCTATCTCGGCGCCGCTGAGTTTCGGGTGGGAGGGAAGCAGGTCGATCAGGCCGGCATTACGGATTATATCCTTCGCCTGGGCCTCTCCGATGAGGACCTCGTAGATCGTCGCCTCATCCTCGGCGAGTCTGACACCGAGACCGCTGCTCGCGTTCGCCTGCGGATCCGCATCAACAAGGAGGACCTTCTTCTCAGCCACACCGAGGCTGGCACTGAGGTTGACCGCAGTCGTCGTCTTCCCGACTCCGCCCTTCTGGTTCGCGATCGCAATTATCTTTCCCATTCCGCTTACGTCCCGTCTTTGTCAGTCTGTCTTGAGCGGCTCTTCCGTGAGCCAGCCTGAATAGTCGACTACTCCGTTTGAGCCTTCCCTGATTATCTGGGCCTGGATCTCCGGAGCCGTATCTGCTCCCCAGTAGTTCCCCGTCATGTCCACTGCGCTTGCGTTCGCGTATGTATTGATGAATCTCACTGTCCTGATGTCCGTCATGGTTGGCCCGTTCAGGAAGAGGGCGCAGTTCTGTACGACCGGGCTCGCGGTTCCCGCCAGCACGAATCCGTTCTGCGTGTTGTTCGCGACGACGCAGCTGAGAATATCTGCGTCTACCGGGAAAGGACCGCTGCCCTCATACATGGAGAACCCGTAATTACCATTGTATCTAATTGATGAGCCTGTGAGCCTCAATGTTCCATTCGCGACATACACGCCGCC
>CAYWGA010000037.1:0-10617 GCA_964457905.1 uncultured bacterium
AAATGAAATTGTTGAGATAACCCTGGAGAACATTGCCGCTCCTTTTGATGGGGTAGAGAATCCTGCATCGTACAGGCAGGGGAATCCATAAATCAGGAAATCCCCGGAGCGGATATGAAGCGAGGCACCCTATGATGCCTGTCAATAATGTCGAACAGAAGTACCCCTCATCAGTTTCCGCCGCTTAACGAAGCAGATTATACCATAGATGCCGCTGAAACATCAAGCGAATAAACGAATTGCGGAACTTCTGCTGCTATTCCTTCTTGAAGTAGAGCGCCTCGAACTTGTCGACCAACCCGCGTATGTCTTCGATCTGTTTCTGCTCGAGTGTCTGCTTCGACTTCATCGCCTTGATCAGAAGCTGATGGAGCAGGGTCAGCTTCGCGACGTAGGCGTCGTATTCGGCGCCGGGGCCGGCGGCAGGTTTGATTCTCTGCGTCATGAAGTACTGGTAGACGATGTGCTGGATCTCTTCGGCGTGCTTTTCCTTGTTGTTCGTCCAGCGGATTAGCTGGTTGTAGTTGATCTCGTCTTCGGCACTCAGCGAACGGATCATCTTCATCGATTTCTCAACCGTTGTGATGTGCTCGCGAAGCAGTGCGATCCTGATCTCGTCACCGTAAATACCGCACGGGACCTCGCAATGGGCAAGAACACTGCGTGCGGAAAGAACCGCGATCAGCATCACAGTGATAAACAGGATCCTTGATCTCATCAGGTCTCTCATAACGTCCTCCTTGTAAAGGGACATGGTCATATTCTGACTCGTCAATATTGTGACTCAGTCGATTGTCTCATCGGCCGGTGTGCCCGGTGTCTTTTTTCGGGCACCTTCTTCCAGTCTCTCCACGGCAGCGGGGTCGATGCTCCGCGCGGCCTCGATATGTCTCCTGGCACTGTCGGGGTCCCCGAATTCAAAAAAGGCCTTAGCCAGGCTGATATGAAGGATGGCGTTCGCCGGCTCAAGCTCTACTGCGCTCAGGTATATCCCGACCGCGTCCCTGGCCCTTCCCGTGGCGAGGTAGATGAAACCGAGGTTCTGCATCGTACTTATCGAAGTAGGGTCGATCTCGAGCGCCCGCTTGAGATAAGGCTCGGCATCTCTCGGCCGTCCGAGTTCGAGGTAGGAGACTCCTGCGTTATTCAAGGCCTCAAAATGGTCGCCCTGGTACTCGAGGACCTTGAAGTAATGCTCGAGTGCCGCGCCATGCTTTCCGAGGCCGGAATACATCTCGCCGATATAGTAGTTGAATTTCACGTTCTTTGGATCGATGGCTGCCGCCTTCCCCATGAACTGTATCGCCGGGAGTGTTTTCCCGTAGTGGCGATAGTACTGGGCGACGGTGCTGTACCCGTACCCTTTCGCCCGCTTGTTCCAGAACCCGCTGTCGACGAGTTCGATGAAGCGCTCCTCGGATTTAACCAGGTCCGCATTGAGGGCTATCCACGGCGCTGTATGAGTGACGACAATCGCGAGGGTCAGGGCGGCCAGCACGCTGCCCTTCCCGGGGAACCGGTCCCTGAGGAGCAGGAACACCCACAAGAGAAGAGGGAGGGCTAAAGGAGAAAAGATGTCCCAGTCCCTGCTTGTCCCTATG
Source organism: uncultured bacterium (assembly GCA_964457905.1). Taxonomy (GTDB): domain Bacteria; phylum Krumholzibacteriota; class Krumholzibacteriia; order Krumholzibacteriales; family Krumholzibacteriaceae; genus JAUWCL01. Next base: position 1,602 of record CAYWGA010000037.1, read on the forward strand.
TCCTCGTTGAATACGGCGAATACGAGGAAGTAAAAAAGTCCGCTGACAGCGAGGAATATACGCTCGCGGGTTCCGTCTGTTCCATCGAGCGGAGCGCTGGGTTCGGCGGCAGCGGCGCTCCTCCTCTTTCGTGAAATGAACAACGCAGGAAGCAGAGCGATAAGCGGAACGATCAGGAGCAGTTCGTTGATGTAGTCGAACAATCCCCGTAGTGAAAAGATCGGATAGCCGACATTCTGTTTCGCGGGTTCGAGAAAGAGTGGAAGGAAATGCTTTCTGAATTTTCCGCTGAACACCCTCGTTTCCCGGAACACCCAGAGGGTGATAAATCCGGCGACTATGACGACTGCCAGGACTATTAACAGCTGCTTTTTGTCGATCGTCTTCCCCGCTCTGTAGTGCATCAGTACGAGGAATCCCGGCAGGAGAGCGAGCGCCGATGGATGAAGGATGACAGTCACGATAAAAGCCAGTACGGCGGTGGTGATCGATCCGCCCCGCCGGAACCATTTCAGTGAATAATAGAGAAACGCCAGCACACTCGCAGCCAGCGGAGGATATGTCTCGACGTACCCGAAGAAGAGCATGATCATCCCGCACGACATGATCGCTACGATCAGCAGGATATAGTCCCCCCGCTTCAGCGAGAGGAGCTTCGCCGTTTTGTGGGCGAAGAATATGAAGACCAGTCCGGCGAGAACACTGGTAACAGCGCATGACTTGACAGGATTGACCTCGCCGAAGATGCGCACCGCATTCAGCCCGCGATATATCCCCTTGAACAGCCAGCTCGATACAGGTTCGTTGTAGAATCTGTCCTGCATCAGGTGATTCGCCCAGAGGAATCCATCGCCGAGAAAGTGTGTCGCGGTCCTGAATGCCCAGAAGATGATGCCGGAAGCTGCAAGTAACAACAGACTGAGCAGGACCGCGATCGACTTCGGTTTTTCCGACATCGCGAATCCGTCCAGCCGGTCCATCGGCCGAGCCAGCAGGGCGCTGACAGGAGGGAGCAGAAGGAGCATCCCGACGAGCAACGATGCCCATGCCCATCCGGCCGGGATGAACTTCAACTGGTCCAGTCCCCAGGGATGAATGCCGCTGAGCAGAAAGGGCAGGCCGTGAAGAATTATGAAAATCCCCAGCGCGATCCTGATCGCGAGCAGGGGGTGCCTGATGATTCCGTCCGGTTTTTCAGTATTTGTGACGATAGCCGTTAACCTCCGCTAGTAAACAGGACTATAATACACACAATAATGGGCAAAAATCCTGATAAACAGGTATTATGCCAAGAAAATTGTGCGAACTAGCGGTGTGATTATCTGGAGAAGATGGAGAGAAGTATGCCGGCTGCTACCGCGGAGCCGATGACGCCTGCGACGTTCGGGCCCATCGCGTGCATGAGAAGGAAGCTGTCCGGCCTCGCTTCCTGCCCCACCTTGTTGACGACGCGTGCCGCCATCGGAACGGCGGAGACCCCCGCAGCACCTATAAGGGGGTTTATCGGATCCCTTGAGATCCGGTTCATCAGTTTGCCGAGCAGGACCCCCGAAGCGGTTCCGACTGAAAAGGCGAACAGCCCGAGGAGGAGGATACCGATCGTCTCGATATTGAGGAACTTTTCCGCCGCGAGTTTCGTCCCGATAGCGAGGCCGAGGAGTATTGTGACGATATTGATCAGCGAGCCCTGCATCGTCTTGGACAGGCGGTCGACGACCTTCGATTCCCTCGCGAGGTTGCCGAACATCAGCGAACCGATGAGCGGCGTCGCCGCCGGGATGAGCAGGACGCAGATCCCCAGGGTGACGAGCGGGAAGACGATCTTCTCCCGCTGGCTGACAGGGCGCAGCTGTTTCATCTCGATCGAACGTTCTTTCTTGGACGTGAGAAGGCGCATGATCGGCGGCTGGATGACCGGGACCAGTGCCATGTATGAATAGGCCGCGACCGCTATCGATCCGAGCAGGTGCGGAGAGAGGCGTGATGAGAGGAAGATAGCCGTCGGCCCGTCGGCCCCTCCAATGATAGCTATTGAGGCGGCATCCTCCATGCTGAAGTTCAGGCCGAGGCGCTGGTTCAGAGCGATCGCTCCGAGCAGCGAGGTGAAGATACCGAACTGTGCCGCCGCCCCGAGGAGCGCGGTCCTCGGATTGGCGATCAGGGGGCCGAAATCGGTCATGGCGCCGACACCCATAAATATGAGCAGGGGGAAAACGCCGGTAGTTATACCGAAAGAATAGATCATTCCCAGAAATCCTCCGGCATCCGCTATGCCGGCAGCCGGAATATTGGAGAGGATCCCTCCGAAGCCGATCGGAAGAAGGAGGAGGGGTTCGAACTTCCTGTACATCGCGAGGTAGATGAGCACGAGGCTGATCAGTATCATGGCCGCCTGGCCCCACGTGAAGTTCGCGATGCCGGTCGAGTGCCACAACTGTTGAAAAGAATCCAGATAGATCATGCCTGTATTCCTGACCGATAAGCGATCATTCGCTCAGCCTCATGATGACCTGGCCGGTTGCCAGGTGATCTCCACGGGAAACTTCTATCGATGACACGACGCCGTTTGCGGGCGACTTGATCTCGGTCTCCATCTTCATCACTTCCACGACCGCGAGGATGTCTCCGTACCTGACGCTGTCATTCTTCTCGACGTTGATCTTGATTATTATGCCTGGTATCGGTGACGGCACTGGAATATTCCCGGTGCCGGCTGATGGAGGCGGCCCGGCCGGTGCGGCGGCGGTCGCTTTCGGCGCCTGGCGGGGAGGAGCGGCTGAGGTCACGTCACTGCCCGCACCTTCCTTGACGCCGATCGAATACTGCCTGCCGTCCACCATGGCGGTGTTTCCATCCAGTGTGACCGAGTAGGCTTCTCCGTCCAGGGTCACTGTGTAGCCGCGGTCCTTTTTCGTCTCTATCTTCCTGATGTTCTCCCGGGCCTCGCCTTTCAGGAAAGCGATTCCCTTTTCCCCGCAGGTTGCCGCGATAAATCTGTTCTCGTCCGATACAGGCAATCCGGCTGCGCCGAGCATCTTCTCCGCGGCCGCGATCCCTTTTTCGGGATTATCATCGTTTATCAGCCGCGGGCTCCTGTCTGTCGGCTCGAGACCGAGCTGCTCGACAGCGAGCTTTACGATCTCCGGGTCGGGCGGAACAGGAGTCTTGCCGAAATAGCCGAGTACCATCTTGCCGTACCCTTCGGCGATCTTTTCCCAGGGGCCGAATATCACGTTGTCGAATGCCTGCTGGAAGTAGAACTGGGAGACCGGCGTGACAGACGTGCCGAAACCGCCGCGGGCGACGACCTCTTCCATGGCGGTTATCACCTCGGGGAACCTGTCGAGCACATCGTTGTCTCTCATCATCTGGGTGTTCGCCGTGAAAGCGCCGCCCGGCATAGGCGAGAAAGGGATTAACGGCTCGACCCTTCTGGCCTCTGGTGGGAGGAAGTACTCTTTCATGCAGTCCTTGAAGACCCTTTCAGCCTCGAGCACCTTGGTAATATCGACATCCAGTGTGTAATCCGAATCCCTCAGCGCCTGCCACATCGCGACGACATCGGGCTGGCAGGTTCCGCCTGATACCGGGGCGAGAGAGAGGTCGATCGCATCGGCGCCTCCCTCGATGGCCGCCAGGTAACTCGCGATACTCGTGCCGGCCGTCTCGTGAGTATGGAAGTGAATGGGCGTTCCCTCGGGCAGCATCGCCCTGGCCTGTTTCACCGTCTCATATACGTTCCGCGGTGTCGCCGTGCCGGAGGCGTCCTTGAAGCAGAGCGAGTGAAACGGGATCCCCGCATCGAGGATCTCACTGAGCGTCTTCATGTAGAATTCCGGGGTATGGGCGCCTGACAGCCCGGGAGGCAGTCCCATGAGCGTTACGCATATCTCGTGATTCAAGCCCTCGTCGACGATGCATCGGCCGGAGAAGTCGAGGTTGTCGACGTCGTTAAGCGCGTCGAAATTCCTTATGGTCGTGATCCCGTGTTTTTTGAAAAGTCTCGCGTGGAGCTTGATAATGTCGCCGCTCTGCGATTCGAGTCCCACGACGTTTATACCACGCGCGAGAGTCTGCAGGTTCGCTTCCGGTCCGGCCGCTCCCCTGAAGGCGTCCATCATATCGAAAGCGTCTTCGTTGCAGTAGAAGTAGAGGGACTGGAACCGGGCTCCGCCGCCCGCCTCGAGGTGAAGCAGTCCCGCTCCGACGGCGGCCTCGACTGCCGGAAGAAAATCCTTCGTCAGTACCCTGCTTCCGTAAACGGATTGAAACCCGTCCCTGAATGCGGTCACCATGAATTCGATGCGCTTCTTACCCATTCTTATCAGCCGCCTTCATGGACATATTCCTGGAGTGATCGATCGCTGATGCTATGACAGCGGCGATAGCAGCCTTGTCTTCTCTTGCGAGGGATTTCTCTTCGGTCTCCGTGCCGCTGATCTTCCGCAGGACGAACGAGGTCGCCTTGATCGTAAGTACGAGCAGGCCGAGGAAGAAAAAGACAACGGACATGCCGAGAACCATCAGCATCAGGCCTTCAGCGAACATTACAGGCTCCTTGCCGGGATGATCCGGGAGCCGCACCGTTATTTACGGTACGCGGGCCGTTTCATGCAAAGACCCGGAAAACATACTAAACGCGCACACCATTAGAAAGCGGTATTTGAGGAAAAATCGCCTGCAAATTGATGTTTCAGGCTCAAGGGAGCAATGCCGGACAGAATCTGTATGAATTCTGGAATCATTCCGGATTGTGCGGTATACTCTGGCCCTGGACTCATCCACACACTCACTGCTCCATTGAATGGAGGTCTTTCAATGACCGACAAGAAGAAGCAGAAGCCCCAGATCATTCCGCTGCCAAACGGACCATATTACTACTTCACTGATTTCGAGCCGAAGCCCATCGACGGATTGACAAACTCGAAGGGCGATACGTTGAGTAATCTCCGCGGAGCAGCGCTCTGCCGCTGCGGCGCATCTACAAACAAGCCATTCTGCGTCGGCGTCCATGCGTCGATCGGGTTCAGCGACAGGAAAGAGACCGACGGACACCTCGACAGGCGCGATAACTACGTGGGTAAAAAGGTGACAATACACGACAATCGCGGCATCTGTTCGCACGTCGGATATTGTACGGACAATCTCCCGTCGGTATTCAGGCTCGGCACGGAGCCGTGGATCGATCCGGACGCCGCCGCCATGGACGATATAATCGCGACAATAAAGAAATGCCCCTCGGGCGCTTTGAGTTATTCCGTCGATGGTGTCGAGCACCGCGATCAGGAGCGCGATTCGCTTGTCACCGCCTCGAAGAACGGCCCGTATCTGGTCATCGGGGGAATCGAAGTATCCGGGCATGCCGGCAGGGCGGAAGCGGTCTCAGAGGAGCACTGCACCCTGTGCCGCTGCGGAAGTTCGAAGAACAAGCCGTTTTGTGACGGCTCGCACTGGAGTATCGGTTTTGAGGATGAGAATAACTGACGGGGCCACTAGCACCCGTCAGCAGCATGAGCCTGATCAATAGAGGAGCTCGATCATGTACGATAAAAAGTGTGAACACATGGAAGAAGGTCCGCCGCCCGAGCCCGGCTCGATAGGCTGCGAGGAATGCATGGAGATAGGCCAGGCGTGGGTCCACCTGCGGATATGCAGGTCATGCGGCCATGTCGGCTGCTGCGACAGTTCGATAGGCAAGCATGCCACTCTCCATCACCAGCAGACAGGCCACCCGGTGATGCAGTCGTTCGAGCCCGGTGACACCTGGGGATGGTGCTATGTCGACGAGAAGATGATCGGCCCTTTCCCGCTGGCGAGGAAATGACCTGATATGGCAGTGACGGGAATCATACTGGCAGGGGGGCAGAGCACGAGGATAGGGCGGGACAAGGCCCTCCTCGAGTTCGGAGGGATGAGACTGATCACAAGGTCTATCTCGATCATCGCACCTCTCTGCGACGAGATACTGATCAGCACGAACAATCCCGATCTCACGTACCTCGGATATCCACTGGTCAGTGACGAGCATCGCGGAATCGGGCCGATAGCCGGACTGCATGCTGCGCTGAGATATTCGCAGGCTGCACACAATATCGTGATCCCATGTGATACGCCGCTCGTTACGGTCGATGTTTTCGAGAGGATCTTCGCTGTCGTCAACGCGGCTCATCCCCCTGCGTGCGTCGCGGGGACCGAAGACGGATTCATCGAACCTCTCATAGGCTGCTATCACAGATCGGCACTGCCGGTACTCGAAAAACAGATTCAAAGACAGGATTACAAACTCCATAACGCCCTGACCAGAATGGGTGCGACTGTCGAGATATTCCGTGACAAGCAGATCTTTTGGAACATCAACACGAAGGCGGATATTTCCGCATTGGCCAGAAATGAGAATTTGACCAGGAGTCTTCATGCCCCTTCCCCGGACAGAACAGACTGTCTCGACATTGTTGTCGGATAAGAGAATCCTTCTGGAGTCTTTTTCCCGTGATGTCGGGCTTGGTCTTGGAGATATGCAGAAACACCTGCCGTGCAGGTATTTCTACGACTATGAGGGATCGCTCCTCTTCGAGGATATATGTGGACTTCCCGAGTACTACCAGACGAGGACGGAGAAGAAGATCCTGGAAAGCAGCGCTGCCGAGATCATAGGCGGTATGCCGGAAGACGTAGTGCTGGTCGAGCTGGGAAGCGGGAGTTCGGTCAAAACGACGATAATCATCGAGGCCCTGCTTACAAAACACGGGAGAGCCTCATACACGCCGATTGATATATCCCGTTCGATGCTCGAGGAGAGCGCCGCTCAATTGCGCAGGAAATACGACAGACTCGAGATCGTATCGATCGCCGCTGAATACAGGGAAGGCCTGAGGCAGCTGAGGAACTTCGATAAACGTCCCGAGCTTATCCTCTGGCTCGGCTCGAGTATCGGCAATTTCGAGCGCGACGCGGCAGTCGCCTTTCTCAAGGATATAACAGCAGGCCTTTCGCCGCATGACCGGCTCCTTGTCGGATTCGACCTGGTCAAGGATGTCGACATTCTGAAATCAGCGTACAACGATTCACAGGGAGTCACCGCGGCGTTCAACCTGAATCTTCTCGCGCGGATCAATCGTGAGTTGGGCGGCAACTTCGACTTGGATTCGTTCAAGCATATCGCTGAATACAACACGGAGCTAAACCGGATCGAGATGTATATCGTCAGCACCCGGGATCAGGATGTGCGTATTGAAGCCCTCCGCCGCACCTTCCATTTCGACGAGGGAGAGAAGATCCACACGGAGAACTCGCACAAGTACACGCACGAGGCGATAGAAAAGATAGCCGGCGAAGCCGGCCTCCATATCATCCGGCAATGGCATGATCCGCGGGATCTGTTCAACCTGACACTTTTCATGCCGGCAAACAGATAAGGACAACGTCCAGGCAGTGCCAACAGGAAACAATACGGAGAAACGCGCGATGTGCGGTATCTGCAGCGCCGGCTGCTGGATCATCGCAACGCTCGATGCCGATGGCAGGCTCGTATCAGTCAGGCCCGACGAGGGTACGCCCATGGGGATCATCTGCCGACTAGGTGAGCATTCGACCGAGATCGTCTACGCAAAGGATCGCCTCCTCTACCCGATGAAGCGCAAGGGCCCGAAAGGGACGTACGATTTCGAGCGGATCACCTGGGACGAAGCGTATGAGACAATAGCCAACCGCCTGCAGACAATAAAGAGCGAGCACGGAGCGGAAGCGACAGCGATATACACCGGCGTCGGTTCGTTCGAACTCTCGATGTGCGACGTCTATCAGCCGAAAGGCGTCGCGATATCGTCCGCGAGCAGCGTCCTCTTTCCTTTCGGCTCCCCAAATACGATGGGTGTCGGCGCACTCTGCTACGTTGCCTACGGGATGATCGCGCCCCACGTAACGATGGGGCGGATGTTCATGAACACTTTCTCCGATATCGAGAGCTCCGAGTTGATCGTCGTCTGGGGCACCAACCCGGCGACCGACCTGCCGCCGATCGATATGCAACGGATCATGCAGGCGCGCGAGAAGGGAGCTGAGGTCGTAGTCATCGACCCGCGAAGGACGGCGACTGTGAAGATGACCGGGGGCGAATGGATTCCGATCCGTCCCGGCACCGACGGCGCCCTGGCGCTCGGCATGATAAATGTTCTGATAGAAGAAGAACTGTACGATGAGGACTTCGTTCGCGACTGGACGGTCGGATTCGACGGGCTCTCGAAATACACACAGCACTACCGCCCCGAGGTGGTCGAGCACATCACAGGGATCCCGGCGGAGACAATAGTCTCGCTTGCGAGGAGGATAGCTTCAGCAAAGGGTGTCTCGCAGCTGATGTACACCGGCCTCGAGTATGCCAACAGCGGCGTTCAGAATATCCGCGCTACACTTATCCTCTGGGCGCTTGCCGGTCAGCTCGACGTCCCCGGCGGGCTCTGCTTTACGATGAACGGCAACCATTTTCCGATAAACCGCGACGGCTTGATAGAAAACCCCGACGTTGGTCCGAGGCTCGGGCGGGACAAATTCCCCGTCTATGTCAAGTACCGCGACGAGGCGCACGCGATCGCCCTTCCGGAGTCGGTACTCAACGGCAATCCGTACAAGATACGATCCCTGATAATACTGGGAAGTTCGATCACCACTTCATGGCCGAACTCGGAGATATGGAAGAAGACACTCGACAATCTCGACTTCCTCGTGACGGTTGACAGGCAACTGACAGCCGATTCGGCCTACGCTGACATCGTCCTGCCCGCTACGACCTACTACGAGAACGTTTCATATATGACCTACGGTGGGACCTTCCGTATCCGCAATCGTGTCATAGAGCCGCTTGGCGAGGCGCGCAGCGACTTCTTCATCATCTCGGAGCTGGCTGCAAGGCTCGGTTACGGCCATCTCTACCCACAGACAGAGGAAGAGATGCTGAGGCATGTGCTCAAGGGCGGGCCCTTCACCCTCGAAGAGGTGAAAGAGGCGGGCGGCACAGTCT
>CAYWGA010000037.1:10717-30770 GCA_964457905.1 uncultured bacterium
CTCAAGGGCGGGCCCTTCACCCTCGAAGAGGTGAAAGAGGCGGGCGGCACAGTCTCGATGAAGACAGAGATGATCCAGTACAAGAAGTGGGAGAAGGGTGTTCTGCGAAAAGACGGCAAGCCCGGATTTGAGACTCCGTCAGGAAAGTTTGAGATCGCCTCGTCGGTGCTCGAGGAGTTCGGCTACGAGCCCCTTCCAAAGTACACCGAGCCGAAGGAAGGGCCGCTCGCGCAGCCGGAACTTCTGAAGAACTATCCTCTCGTATTCAACTCGGGCGGACGCGTACGCACGAGCTTCCACACACAGCATCATGGAATTGAGGGGTTGAACAAAGAGCGCCCCGAGCCGACCGTGATGTTAAACGACGAGGATGCCCGGGAGAGAGGGATAGAAAACGGCGACAGGGTGATCATAAGAACGCAGCGGGGCGAGGTCACGATGCGCGCAATCGTCTCCGACGGTATCGTCAAGGGCGCGATAGACGCCAACCACGCCTGCGGCAGCCCGGTCGGCCCCGAGGCCTGGCGCAATACCAACATCAACGACCTGACCGATCTCGATAACTACGACCCGATATCGGGATTCCCCGTCTACAAGTCGCTTCTCTGCGAGGTGCTCAAAGAAGAGAACGCCGGCGAGCGCCTCGTTCTGGGAACAGGTGAGATGGAGGGGGATGAGATAGCCGTTAAGGACAACACCCCCGCGGAGACGATCTATCTCGATAACAACGCCACAACCGCCCTGGCGCCCGATGTCATCGAATATATGCAGGAAGTGATGACCGCGTACGGAAATCCGTCGAGCATCCACCGCGAGGGTAAGAAATCGAGAAAGATCATCGACGAGGCCCGCCGCAGGGTGGCGAGGCAGATCAACTGCACCGCGAAGAGGATCGTCTTCACCGGCAGCGGCTCCGAAGCGGACAACCTGGCGATCAAGGGGATCGCTTTCGCGAACCGTGATAATAAGAACCACATCATCACGTCCTCGATAGAGCATCCTGCGGTGTTAGACGCGTGCCGGTGGCTAGAGGGTTACGGGTTTGATGTGACATATCTCGGAGTCGACGGGACCGGACTGGTGAATCCCGAAGATCTCGAGAAAGCGACCACCGACAGAACATGTCTTGTGTCCATCATGCTGGCAAACAACGAAACGGGCACGATTCAGCCGATAAGGGAACTCGCTGCCATTGCCAGGGACAAGGGCATTCTGATGCACACAGACGCCGTCCAGGCGATCGGCAAGATACCCGTCGATGTCGAAGAGCTCGGTGTCGATCTGCTGACGGTATCCGCCCACAAGCTTCACGGTCCCAAGGGCGTCGGCGCCCTCTATATAAGGAAGGGGATAGAGCTCGAGAACCTGATACATGGAGGCGGACAGGAGGGAGGCCTGCGTTCCGGCACGGAGAACGTGATCGAGATTGCCGGATTCGGAAAGGCGATGGATAACGTCCCGCAATACCTCGGCAGTATGGATCAGATCGCAATGTTTCGCGACCGTCTCGAGGAAGGCGTATCAGGCATCGTCAAGAACGCCCGGCTCAACGGCCACAGGACCCTCAGACTGCCCAACACCCTCAACATGACCCTTCCTGATCTGCGTGGTGAATCGGTCGTCCTCGAGATGGACCGCCGCGGTATCTGCTTCTCGTCCGGGTCGGCCTGCCACTCCGGCTCACCTGACCCGTCCCACGCACTACTTGCCCTTGGTCTCTCCGAAGAAGAGGTCCACTGCGCCCTGCGTTTCTCGCTTGGACACGACACGACCCAGGAAGATATCGACCGGACTCTCGAACTCCTCGCAGAAGTAGTCGAGCACTCGAAGAACATTGTCCGATTCGTTTCGTGCAAGTAGATCAGCAGAGTTGCGTGAGGAAACTCCAAGGTCGATTACTCTCCCAGCAGTAGCTCCAATGCACGGATGTGATCAGCGAGGCCTCGGCGACCATGTTCGGTCAGCTTGTACCATGTCACAGGCTTGCGATCGCGAAACTCTTTACTAGCGCTTAGAAATCCCTCGTCTTCGAGCTTGCGCAGCTGTGCGCCGAGATTCCCGTCGGTCTCTTCCACCAGTTCCTTCAGGCGGCTGAAGGAGAGTGCGTCGTTGCGTGCGAGAAGGACACAGATCCCCAACCTGGTTCGATGCCCCAGGAGCTTGCTCAGGCCCTTGAGGCCCTCCTGGATCTGTGCATCTCCGTCAGGCGGCCTGTGACGCATGCTGGCGACCTCCTCTAAAAGCAGCAATCGTCAGGGAGATCGCCATCAGAACACCCAGTGTCGTCCATGCATAATACGGGAAGATGAGTGTCCCGACAAAGCCCACCATCATCATTCCTCCAAGAAAAAGGAATATCCGGTCGAAGTGGACCCCGGCGACCCACCAGCCGAAAGCGACGATGAGCAGGATCACCCGGCCAAGCTCGATCCCGGGGATATGCCCTGTGACGGCAAGAACGACCGCCAGTGCGACTATTATGAACATTCCTCCCCAATGGAGGGCGTGACGGATGCCGACTTCTCGCCTGATCTGGCCTTTGATCATGCCGGCACGGCGGCCCAGAAGGCCGCTGACAACGCCTCCTAAAGGTGCGGCAACCATCCAGAAATAGCCGACCCATTGCGGCGCGAAGTCCACGAGCGAAAAGCCGATCAGCACCAGTACTGCCCAGAGCATGTACACAGGGGCTGGTGTCGGCCTGCGATCTGATTTCCTGACGATATCCCGGACATATCCGAGGTCGGATCCGATCTCATTGGGAACCATGGGAGCCTCCTTCTTTAGTTAGAGTACTCTAAAATATAGAGTATATCTCAGAATCTGTCAACCCCCCAGTTTGATCTTTTAAAAAAAAGCCTGTTCTTTACTGCTTCTTACCCTGGTGACAGTTTCGGCAGCGATTGTCATGTATCTGTACCGAAACTGATTTCTGCTCTTGATGATGAAGACGTAAAATTCTGAAAGCTTTCAACAAGACTGATCAGCAGCAACCTCGTAACCATTCTCAACTTGACATAGTTACACAAATCAAATACAATCACGGCGCTCATCAATAATACTACATACGCGAGAGAACTGATTATGCGGATTGCACCCATTATCCCGGGAGCATCTCCCGGATTGCTGCTTTTCTCTTCACGCTACTATTCTATTCAAAATGGCATTATCACGTTTAGCGGATCAAGTATATCCGTTTGTCGTTACATAACCTGACCAGGGGGAGTCATGAAAAGTAAGCGTTTGTTTCAATTGATATTGCTCACTACGATGTTGTTCATCGTAGTGTTTCCCCGTGATTCGGGAGCACAGTGGCTTCCGGAGGGAACCGCAATCAGTACTGCACCCGGTGGACAGTCCCTTCCACAAATGGCTTCGGACGGTTCGAACGGAGCCATTATCGTGTGGCAAGACTTCCGGTCAGGCAATCATCATTACGCTCAAAAAGTAGACAGGGATGGATATGTGCAATGGACGATGGACGGTGTTTATTTAGGCGGCACGATATGGTCTGCCCTTTCTAATATCGGGATCGTCTCCGACGGCGCAGGTGGAGCTATTGTCGTCTGGAGAGATACTAGAGTCAGTCTGATGGAATCGGACATTTATGCGCAGAGAATCGATGCCTCGGGTACGGTATTGTGGACGGCGGAAGGTGTGCCGATCTGTACCGCAACAGGCGGACAGGTTGCGCCGGTGATTTTATCAGATGGAGTCGGCGGTGCGATTATCGCGTGGTCAGACGGGCGAGTCGGTTTCCCCAACGATAACGATATATATGCCCAGAGAATCAATTCATCCGGTGTCGTACAGTGGACCGCCGATGGTGTGCTGGTTTGTGCGGCGAACGAGGACCAGACCGATCCTGGTATCACTGAAGATGGTTCGGGGGGAGCAGTCATCGGCTGGCTGGATCACCGGGTGACGTACTTTGACATCTATGCTCAGAGAATCAACTCGAGCGGTGTGCCGCAGTGGGCTGCGGATGGTGTGGCGGTATGCGCGACAGAGGGATATCAGTACTTCCATGGTATTGTTACAGACGGATCCGGCGGAGGGATCCTTCTCTGGGCGGACAACCTCTCGCGGATCTTTGCTCGTAGAATCAATTCCGCCGGAACTCCCCAGTGGGCGGCGGACGGTGTGGAGATCTGCAGTGAAACGTACAGGGTCAGTCCTCAGATCACAGCGGATGGTTCAGGCGGAGCGATAATATGCTGGGATGGTTACGGACGGTTGCCCGACTCCTGGGATCATCAGTGGGGAGTTTTCGCTTCGAAGATCAACAGTTCGGGAACGGAGTTGTGGGGGACTGAAGGGATTCCGGTCTTTCAGAGAGGTATTTACGGAGGCTTCGTATCGATACAGTATTCCCAGCTGGTCACAGACGGTTACGGAGGGGCGGTAATAGCCTGGCAGGAAGATTACTATGACAATCCCGGGATCTACGTGCAAAGATTGGATGCTGGCGGAAACGCTCTTTGGAATCCTAATGCGGAGCGGCTCACAACTCATATCGCTCAGAGGGTCCAGTTGGTCTCGAACGGATACCAGGGAGCGGTGTTCGCGTGGGCGGACTCCAGGAATGCGGGTACGACCGGCGCCGACATCTATGCGAACTGCATGTACGAATTCGAATGCGAGTTGACAGTCGAAACTCTTGAGTTCGGAACGGTTGTTCTGGGCGATAACTACCTGAGGGGATTCTACATCTCTAATCCAGGCGGCTTCCCCCTGTCTGGTTCGGTCAGTGAGTCTTGTCCGGATTTCAGCATCGAATATACCGTTCCGCCCGACGATCCCTACGAGCTGGAACCCGGGGAGCAGCTCCAAGTTGTGGTGCGGTTCGAGCCGACAGTTGCCGGTGCTCAGTACTGCACGATAGAAACAGGAGATATCACCTGTGGTGATGTGGAATGCACAGGAGTCGGATATGATTGTCCTGTTGGCTTAGTTTATGTGGATGCCGATGCGACGGGATCCGGTACCGGATTGTCATGGGCGGACGCCTTCACGGAACTCAGAGATGTGCTTGATCTGACCGATCTCTGCACCGGTATCGATGAGATATGGGTTGCAGAGGGTACTTATACGCCTACGGCAGGCACTGATCGGTCGGTCTCTTTTGAGCTAGTGAACGGGATTAGAATCTATGGCGGATTCGATGGTACGGAAACAGAGCTGAGTGAACGGGATGTCGATGCCCACGAGACGATTCTGAGCGGAGATCTCGGCGGCGTCAACAGTTACCATGTCGTGACAACTGGAAGCGGTATAAATTCTACAGCGAAGCTTGACGGCTTTACTATCCGTGATGGAGTGGCCGACGGAGCTGCTGACTCCGAACAGCGTGGTGGCGGAATTTACAACGTTGAAGGCGTTCCGGGATTAAACAATCTCATTATCACGAACAATCAGGCCTCGCTAGGTGGAGGATTGTATAGCGAGGGAGGCACCGCGCGTCTGTATCAGTGCACCTTACAGTGGAATACAGCAACATCAACAGGTGCAGGAATGTACAACAGCGACGGCGACCTTTTCATGCGAAACGTCACCTTTAGGTACAACAATGGTGGACGTGCCCTGTTTAATACCAGCGGTAGCGGTATTGTGAGAGAGTGCATCTTCGAGCATAATGTCGGGGGTGGAATGTATAATACCAGCGCAAGCGTTCCTCTTATCATGAATACGGTATTCTTCGAAAACACCGCTACAAACGGGGCTGGAATATGGAACGCGAACGGCAGCGCCCCGCAGCTTATCAACGTGACGTTCTATAATAACACGGCCACTACTTCGGGTGGGGCTATGCAGAACGGTAAATTCAGCAATCCCGTCATAACGAACTCGATTTTCTGGGGCAACAGCGCTCCCACCTCACCGGAGATAGACAATGGATTGCTCTGCATTCCCGTGGTGTCGTATTCTCTTATCGAAGGGTGCGGGGGGAGTGGTGGAGGCTGGGATACGGCCCTTGGCACGGACGGTGGGAACAATATCGATGATGATCCGAATTTCAAGCTAAGCCATTCCTCGGATCCTTATCTATCACTCTGGTCCTCGTCTCCAGCCATCAATGCGGGAACCAATGCGACGACTATTTACACGTATGATCTCGCCGGAAATCTGCGGATACACGATACGACTGTCGATATGGGAGCGTACGAGCATCAGGCTTGGACTACGACGGATGTCGATGAGGATCTCCCGCAGGTTCCCAACGCGTTCGCTCTCTACCAGAACTCGCCCAATCCTTTCAACCCGGTAACAACGATCAGATTTGATCTGCCGCGTGCTGAACATGTGAGGCTGGTCGTTTACAACGTGAAGGGTGAGCTGGTCGCGACGCTCGCTGACCAGAATATGGATGCGGGACGAAAAGAGATCACATGGGACGCGAAAGACAGCGCGGGACGTACTGCGACAAGCGGCGTCTATTTCTATCGTCTCGTTGCAGGTGAGTTCGTGGAGACGAGGAAGATGATCCTGCTTCGGTGATGCCGGGTCAACTGCTGATATAGCTGAATCAACTGCTGCGGCTGACATCAGGTCGAGATGCGTCAGGTTGAATATAACGTTAATGAGAATTGACAGTTTCGTTTTGCATGAATCCGCCCCGGTGCCAGTTCTTTTATAAGAAACAGCATCGAGTCCTTGCGCCGGGACGGAAGTCCCGATTTTTCTCGGGCCTGAGTCCCTCACTGACACTCATCTGGGCACATAGTCCCGTTCACTCCGAAATCCATATACGGCTGAAACCGGGAATTCCGGTTGGCACATACGTTGCGGTTGATTCCCTCGCCAGATCAAACAAACAAGGAGTGCTATAGATGCAGGTCGATGATTTCCTGAAGAAGATGATCGAGTGTGACGGAAGCGACGCGCATTTGAAGGTCGGCAAACCCCCCGGCATGCGCATCTCAGGGAAGATCGAACCCCAGGGGGGCGAATCTCTTCGGCCTGAGCACACTGAACTCATGGCTCGTGCTCTTCTGAGCGCAGAACAGTGGAAACAATTCGAACAGGATGGAGACCTGGACTGTTCCTACTCGATCGCCGGAGTTGCGCGATTCCGCGTGAACGTACTGCGGCAGCAAGGCTCCATATCCCTTGTCCTGCGTTTTATTCCAGCCAAGATACCGACGATGGACGAACTGGGCCTGCCGGAGATGTGCAGAACGCTGGCAATGAAACCGCGAGGCATAGTGCTGGTCACGGGGCCCACCGGGAGCGGTAAGTCGACGACACTGGCGGCGATGATCGATTAGATAAACGAGCGTGAGCAGGGTCATATCATCACGATGGAGGACCCGATCGAGTTCCTGCACCGCGACAAGAACTGCTACATCAACCAGAGAGAGATCGGATCGGATGCCGCCGGTTTCAACGAGGCCCTGCGCCGGGCCCTGAGGCAGGATCCCGACGTCATCCTCATCGGCGAGTTGCGCGATCTCGAGACGATCAGCCTCGCTGTTACTGCTGCGGAGACGGGCCACCTCGTTATGGCAACGCTACATACTGCCAGCGCGACGAAGACGATCGACCGCGTGACAAACGTGTTCCCGCCCGAACAGCAGGCCCAGATCCGTATGCAGCTCGCTGGCACCCTGCAGGGTATCATCTCCCAGATGCTGATACCGAAGATAGGCGGTGGTCGCGCTGCGGCGTTCGAGATCCTGGTGGCGACCGACGCTGTCCGCGCGATCGTCCGCGAGAACAAGATTTCGCAGCTTGCCTCGACAATGCAGACAGGAAAGCAGGCCGGGATGAGACTGCTCGAGGATCATCTCAATGAACTGGTAGCTTCGAAGACGATCACCTACGAGCACGCTCTCACGAAGGCAAACGTTCCGTCGGCGATCAAGAATCCCGACGGGGCCTCACGGCTGGCTGAAGCCCTCGTGTAAAGACTCATCGGCCACTTCAATATTCGAGACTGAAGAGTCTATCCGCCTCGGAGGACATGGACTGCTACGATATCCATCGCGGAACCAGTGAGAATTTCCTTCCCGGCCGTTTCAGTTTCCTTGCAGTGCAGTATGACACGTTGTTGTTTGATGACGGCTGGTCACAGTACTCATCAACGAATCGCGGCCTGCGAGTCCATACGCTGCCGTATGGAACGGAAAAGCCGAAAACGGAACACCTGCCGCCAGCGGCGTTTACTTCTACAGGCTCACGACGAACGAGTTAGAAGAGACGAAGAAGATGATTCTTCTGCGGTAGTCCGTATCGGCTGTTTTTGGGAACAGGTTTCTGATAGGATAGTCCCTGGTGCATCATCGATATACTGTAGTCTTAAGCTGCGGGGAAGATCATAAGGAAACTGGACATGTTTGTTCTGTTGAGCGCCGCATTGGTTCCTCTTCTTGTATCCGGAATGGTGATCTTTGATTTCTCGTCAAAGGATGCTGCAGACGGTTGGCAGATAGTTAATGACGGTGTCATGGGCGGGTTGTCGCGCAGTGAGTTCATTGTGACCGGGGACTCGACAGCGGTATTCCGCGGAGCGCTCTCGCTTGAAAATAACGGGGGCTTCGCTTCTGTCCGAAGCGGGACAGACAGTTATGACCTGGGCGGCTTCGACGGCATCGAACTGCGGGTGCTTGGTGACGGACGGAAGTACCAGATCCGCCTACGCACGGATTCAAGGTACGAAGGGGTCGCCTACAAGTATGAATTCGATACAGAGAAGGATGTCTGGCTGCCGGTGAGAGCGCCGTTCAGCGAATTCGTCCCGACTTTCAGGGGCAGGATCGTCGAGGGCTATACGCCTCTCGATCCGGGCGGGATACGGCAGGTCGGGTTTCTCATCGGCGACAAGGTGGAAGGCCCCTTCCGTCTCGAGATCGACAGCATTTCGGCCTACCCGGCCGCGTCACCTGAGTAGGATCATCTTTTTAGTCTCCTCGAACTCCTTCGTTACCAGCCGATAGAAATAGACACCGCTGGCGACCTTGCTGCCGCCGTCGGACAGCCCGTCCCATGAGATTTCCCTGCGCCCTGCGGCGATATTGCCGCCTGCAAGGGTGGCGATGAGCTCACCCCTGATATTGTACACCTTCAGATCGACATGCGTTGCCTTCGGCAGGTCGAAGCTTATCGTCGTCGAAGGGTTGAACGGATTCGGGACGTTCTGATAGAGAGCGAACGATTCTGGCACCTGCGGAGTATCGTCTCCCGTACTCGTCGCCGCGGAAGCCGCGTCGCTCTCGTTGCCCACGTAGTCCAGGGCAGTGACCTTGTAATGAACGTCCCATCCATCGTATTCGGGATCGGTCCACTGCGGTGTCGATGTTTCGTGAACGAGATTGGCGGGATCGGGTATAAAATCCTCATCGTCTCCCCGGTAGATCCGGTAGTACTGGAAGTCGGGCTCGGTGGAAGGGTCCCAGGAGAGATCATTTCCGCCGCCTGTGTTATAGGCTACGGCGAGACCAAGAGGCACGCCCGGCGCGATGTTGTCGACCGACCAGCCGCTGTCGGGATGGCTCACGTACCATTCGGACGGCGATACCGAAGCCAGTATGCAGAAGACCGTTTCTTTCAGAGTGATCGATGAATCGGCCAGTGTCGGCGCGAGAATAATATACTGATCGATGTTCAGTGCGGGCGATTCGCCGACCACTTCCCACATCCCTGGCGGAAAAGAGCCGGTGGCAGCCGAAGGGAGTCGGAAGGTCCTGCCGTCGAGGCACAGGGAATTCGGAGCGGACTGTTTTCCTTCATTCAGTACCCGGGCCCGCAGCAGGGGGTCGTCTATTCGCCGGTAAAGGTAATACGCTGTCACTGGATCGCCCTGCAGGCCGGGGATGTCTCGTCCCGACCTCGTGAAGTGGACTCTGACCCATCCTCCCTGGTCGGCAGGGACATCGACGACTGAACTGATATCGGCCATATCGAACGCCCATTCGATCTCCAGCGTCCTGCACGAAGGTCCGCGCCTGCGAAGAGCTGGAACGAGAGAGGCGCGCCAGAACAGATCCTCGCCCGGGTATTCCATCTGTTTCCAGAGCCCGTCGGCTCGAACTTCGGTCCAGTGAGACCCGCTGTCCGCGCTTACCTCCCACATGATTGAATCGGCCTGCGATGTCGTCACTCTTACGCTTGCAACAGGGTCCGTTATATAGGCGATTCTCTTCGACTGCGCTATCGCCGGCTCGAAGATCCTGTTGTAGACCTTGGCCAGGTTGAAATAGTCCCCCCCGCTTTGTATGACATAATCCCCGTAGACAGCTAATTCACCTATCGGGCAGCTCAGGTCAGGATTGGCGTGAATACAATTCATGGCCAGCGGGAGGAAATAATCCGGGGCTTCGTTGTTATAGACTATCAGACCGTAATTCTGGTGCTGAATAAACAGTTCGTTTCCCGAAACCTCCATATCACCGTGGTAATGCTCGATCAAATTCCACGAATATCCCAGAACGGATCCAAAATCGTTCGGATCGCTGGCATCCAGGGCCAGCATTGCGAATAACTGGTCGCATGCGAACAGACAGTCTCCTGCCAGCGATATCTCGGAGATCGATGAATGTGCACTGTAGAAGCCGATGATGTCCGGCGTTGTCGGATCACTGATGTCAATTGTATTGACTCCACCCGATTGAGTCGCCAGGAACATGAAATCCCCGTCTATCTCAAGTTCTATTGCACTACCCGATGTAAGGACTGTTCCGGCGTAAGCCGGATTTTCAGGATCGCTGACGTCAAGAACCAGGAGCCCGTTGGAACCACCGACGGCAAGATAGGCATGATTACCACTTACCTTTATGTCCCATATCGGCTGATTGTAATAGTAGTAGCCCGCGGCCGATGGCGAAGCGATATCGCTGATATCCAGAACGTTCATCCCAAAATCGATAGTGCCTACATAAGCGTGATCCCCGGAAATATCTACAGCGCAAGCGAATCCCGGAACATCATGCTGGGTGACAAGTACAGGATCGTCCGGATCGCTGATGTCGATCACATACAGATCATCATTGACGACGTATGCGATATTCCCCGCCGTTGTCATCTGATAGCCCCCGGTCACTTCGATCTCGCCCGCCTTCATGATGCCGGAAAGTTCGCATACTTTTATCGATTTGATATCGCCCCCGAAGTCTGCCACGAAAGCGTATTCCCCGTCGACCGCGACGGCATGCGCGTTTTCGGTATCGCATGATGCGATCAGGGACGGATTTCCGGGGTCGTTGACATCGATGACATGCAGTCCGTCGTAGAATCCCGCTGCGTATGCGTAGTCACCCACAATGACAACATGGAGGACGTAACCCGGATCGACGGAACCTGCCAGAACGATATCTGTAGGGTCGCTTATATCCAGTATAACGAGTCCCGCCTGCCAGTCCGCCACATAGGCGTAATCGCCTGATACCGTAACGCTGTATGCCGTGCCGGGAGTGTTATAGTTGTCGACGATGAATGTAGAGGTTGGATCGCTGATATCCACGACCTGCAGTCCTCCGAGGGCGAAATCGGGAACATAAGCATAGTTACCCGAAACAGCGACGTCATGCACTTCACCGGGTGTGTCGCAGAAATCGACAGCGACAGGCAGGGCAGGGTCGCTGATATCGATTATCCGAAGGCCATCGTCCTCGTCGGCGACATAGGCGTAGTTCCCGTCGATCTCGATTCCACGGGCGTAGTCGGGGGTATCGAGATTTGCTACAAAGACGGGGATTTCCTGCACCGTTATATCGATAACCGTAAGACCGGCTGAACCATCAGCGATGAATGCGTAATTTCCCGCCACGGCTATGCCGTTTGCCGCTCCCGGAGTATCGAAGGAGCCGGCTATGACCATCGATTCCGGATCGCTGATATCGATGACCTGGATGCCTCCCGATCCTCCGCACGCTGCATAAGCATAGTCTCCCGCAACAACGATATCCTCTGCATAGCCCGGAGTATCGATCGAATCCACCATTGTCGGCTGGTAGTGGTAGAGTTTCAGCTCTGCTCCGTCAACGACCCACCATGCGGTCGTCACGGACGTATCGCAGAACTTGAGGCCTGAAAAATCCTCCACGTATTTAGGGATGACTGCTTCCGGTGACGAGTTTAAAAGAAATGAAGCAAATACAACCGCTACCACCAGTAAGATCCTGCTGCGGCCTTCCATGACATACCTCCCCTGATATGTATTTGATGCAGTAGTCCGGGTAGAATTCTTGCTCAGATACGCCGCTTACGTAAGATATTTTTGTCCGGGCCCAGATTATAGCACACAGGCAGTGCTATTTCAGCAATATCATCTTCCTCGTCTCGGTAAATTTTTTTGTCGTAAGCCGATAGAAGTAGACGCCGCTGGCGGTCGGTGTTCCGTTTTCGACTTTTCCGTTCCATACGGTGGCGTATTGACCGGCAGGCCTTGATTCGTTTATCAATGTCGTGACCAGCCGCCCCGCTGCATTATAGACACTAAGGTTCACAAATCCGCCTGTTTTGAGTCCGAATGCGATGGTTGTATTCGGGTTAAATGGATTCGGGTAGTTCTGCGCGAGGAATGTAGCATCGGGCAACGGCATCGGATCATCGCCGGTCACCTGGTTTATGCAGAGCACGGCGTATCCGCTCTCGTTCCCATGGATGTCGACCGCTGCGACTTTGTAGCAGAGATCCGCATTCCACGACCATCCGCCGTCGAACAGAAGTGTATCGCACTGCTCTCCCAGCAGGTTGCCAGGCGTGGGGTCGAAATCCGGTCCTGTTCCTCGATAGATATGGTAGCAGTCGAGATCAGGCTCGGTATTGGGCGACCAGCTCAACTCCAGACCCTCCGGCGCGAACGACTGCTCGCCCGCCAGCGCCAGGGGAGGGCAGGGGGCGAGGTTGTCGACAGAGTACCCGCTGTCGATCCCGGATATCCAGTGATGGGATGGATCTAGGCCGTGCGCCATGATCTGGAAGTAATGCTGCTCGAAGCTCGAGGCTGTCGAGTCGAATAGAGTCGATACGATATGAGCGTAGTGGTCGGTGAACTCGGATGACGGGACCTGGTCGACCTCGGTCCAGTAGTACGGCTCTCCAGCGAAGAGCGTGCGCCGGATCTTAAGTGATGACGGATCGGATGAGAGGCCGCCTTCTTCCAGGGCGAGGATGCCGGCAGGGCCGAGCATCGCCAAGGCCGTCTCCTCATCGATTGCGCTCCAGATCGAGTAATACGATATCTCGTCTTCCGGCCAGATATCGAGCCTGCTCGCGTTCCACGACATGTTGACCTGTCCTCCCTGGTCACCCGGAACGTCCCTGACCGAGACGATCCCCGGCGCGGGGAATCCCCATTTCCCGTACCTGCCGATCCGCTGCGCGTAGATATTCGATTCATCGAGAGCGCGATTATCGACATACGCGAATATTGTGTTGCCGAAGCCGTCCGAGGCCATCCGGGGATAGCTCTGGTCGAACGGACCTTCGCTCACAGCTGTGCATCCGGAATCCCAGATGGTGGTTCCGGCCGCGTCGAGCCGTGCGGCGTATATGTCAAAGCTGCTGAAAGTCCGGGTATCGTCCCAGGCGATGATCGCGCCTCCTCCGCCGTCGGATGCGACGACAGAAAAGTACTGATCCCCGTCTCCGGGGCACACGGCGATCCCGTCGGTGGTCCACTGCGGGATGCCCGCGCCGTCGAGCCTCTGCGCGTAGATGTTGTCGACGCTTCCGCGGCTGTCTACCCACGTTACGATCGCCCCGGTCGATCCATCCGATACGAGGGCGATCCCGTATTTATGATTTGGCGATCCGCAGACCTGGACACCCGATGAGTTCCACGCGACGGCGCCGTTGGAAGCTATCTTCTGTGCGTAGATATTCGTGTCAGCAGCCCTGTTGTCCTCCCAGGCGATGATCACGCCGCCGCCGCCGTCGGCGATTATCTTCGGCTGCCAGTGGTTGTTCGCATCTCCGTATACCGGGATGCCGGCGGAAGCTCCCCATACCTTGTGTCCGTCCGGGTGGACCCACTCGGCCCAGATATCGTAGCCCGTGGCATCGATCCATGTGCCGTAAAAACCACCGAATCCATCCGAGACGATCTCGAGAAAGCTCCATATACCACCCGCGGCGTAAGTGACCGGGAGCCCGCCTGCCGCCCAGAGCAGGGTCCCCCAGGCGTCTACCCTCATCGCGTATACCTGAAGGCTACTAAAACGGTTGTCCTGCCACGCGATGACAGCACCCCCCGCGTGATCGGTGCATATCCTCAGGCTTGTCTGGCTTACCGATTCCGCGCAGACGAGAACGCCGTCCGTTCCCCACAGCTTGTTGCCGTCCCAGTCGAACTTCTGCGCGTACACGTCATAGTCTGAGTTCAGGGAGCGCCAGGTGACCACGACACCGCCGTCACCGGCATAGGCGAGACGGGGCTCGCCCTGTGATGTTCCAGCGGTGCTCACTGTGATCCCGTCGGCCGGCCAGGTGGGAAATCCGCCTGCGTCGATATGCTGGACGTAGATCACATATGATCCGGACCTGCGGTCGCTCCAGGCGATGAACGCTCCACCCTCTCCGTCCGATACAGCGCACACCTCGGCCTGTTCCTGCAGTGCGGTGCAGACTGCGCTGCCGATCTCTGTCCACTGGGCGACGGAAGGGGCCGGAAGGGAAATAAAGGATACAGTTATGCCGATGACGATCGCGAACGGCGACAAGCCGCGCTTGAACATGGTAAAACCTCCCTACAGGTATTATCTGAGCAGGATCATCTTCCTGGTTTTCGCAAACTCCTCTGTCTCGAGCTTATAGAAGTAGACGCCGCTGGCGGCCGGTGATCCGTTTTCGGCTTTTCCGTTCCAT
This sequence comes from uncultured bacterium, assembly GCA_964457905.1. Taxonomy (GTDB): domain Bacteria; phylum Krumholzibacteriota; class Krumholzibacteriia; order Krumholzibacteriales; family Krumholzibacteriaceae; genus JAUWCL01. The sequence continues at coordinate 25,523 of CAYWGA010000037.1, forward strand.
GCGGTAGCGTATGGACCGGCAGGCCTCGATTCGTTGATCAGCACGGTGACCAGCTGCCCGGCTGCATTATAGACACTTAAGTTCACAAATCCGTCCGATTTGAGACCGAATGCGATGGTCGTGTTCGGGTTGAACGGGTTCGGGAAATTCTGTGAAAGGAAGGTAGCATCGGGGATCGGCATCGGTTCTTCGCCGGTCACCTCATAGACGCAGAGAAGGGCGTACCCGCTCTCGTTCCCGTGGATATCGACCGCCGCGACCTTGTAGCAGTAACCAGTTTCTCCTGTATAGTCTCCGTCAAGTGTCATCGTGTCACAGGTCGTTGCCAGCAGGTTATCCGCACCGGGCTCGAATGTCGGATCTGTGTCGCGATAGATATTATAGTTACCGAGATCGACCTCGGAATTAGGCGACCAGGTAAGCTCGAGTCCGGCAGGATAGTACGACTGCTCGCCTGCCAGCCCGAGAGGGGCGCAGGGGGAGAGGTTGTCGACGGAGTACGCGCTGTCGGGTGCAGAATCCCAGAAAGTAAACGGGTCAGCAGTGTTCGCCGTGATTACGAAGTAATGCAAGCCGTTGTCGAGGTCGCCCATGAAATCCCGCAGGGTCCCGCAGGTATACGCGTATTCATCCCAGTAATGCGCGTCAACGCTCGCGACCCATTCCCAGGCCGCCGCCGCGCCGAAAGCGATATCGGTACGATAAGCCATTCCCTCAAAATCGAGGCCGACCTCACCGGGCGCATCGATCACAACATCTCCCATCCCGTCCCGCGTCCCGTCCTGCATCAGCGTCATCGCCTCGGGCGCCGTCACGCTCCTCCAGATGGTATAGTGAGTGATCAGATCCTCGGGATATTCGTCCATCCTGATCGGCGACCACTCCAGCAGGACCTGTCCGCCCTGGTCGGCAGGAACATCGCTAGCATCGATGATGACCGGCGCCGGATCGCCCCAGTACCCGTACCTGTCGTACTTCTGTGCGTAGATCATGTTATTGTTGAGGTCTCTTGAATCTCTCCATGCGACTATGATTCCGTCGTCGCCGCTTGCCACTGCCTGCCCCTCTAACTGGTAAGACGGATAAGCAGTTAAATTCAATCCGTTTGACTGCCATTTGCCCAGCCCGTCAGACCCGATCCTCTGGCCGAATATCTCGTAGTTGTTCTGGAACCTCAAGTCGGTCCAGAAGACGATCGCTCCTCCGTGACCGTCAGATACTATTCCGTGCTGGTACTGGGCCGAAGCATCCCAGCAGACCGCAACTCCGTCGGTAACCCAGTCTGTTCCTCCGGAGTAATCGATGTGCTGAGCGTATATGTCCGAATTCAGGTTGCGGTTGTCGATCCAGGCGATGATAGCTCCGCCCGCTCCGTCGGATACCATCCGCGATGAGGACTGTATTTCGGTATAGGTGCATACGCTCACGCCGGTGCCCGGATTCCATGCCCGTGTTCCGTCGCTGAGCATCCTTTCGGCCCGGATATCCTTGACGCTGGTCACGCCCTCCGTCCAGGCGATGACCGCTCCTCCATTCATGTCGGAAACGATGCTGGGCGCGGACTGGGTTGAGATATTGTCAATAACCGCATTTCCATTGTTGGTCCATGCATAGCTGCCGTTGAAAATGATCTTCTGGGCGTAGATGTCTTCGTTTCCGTTCCGGTAATCTTTCCACGCGATAATCGCCCCGGAACTGCCATCGGTCGTTATAACCTGGGTGACCTGGTCGATTGCCGACGTGCAGACGGGAACCCCGTTGTATGTCCACGGCATGCTCCCGGATGACCCGATTCTTGCCGTATATATGTCATAACTGGTCCCGGAACGGTAATCCGACCAGGCGATTATAGCGCCGCCGACATCATCCGATACGATGCAGGGGTCGGTCTGCACGCTGGCGGCTCCGCAGACCGTAATGCCGCCGGCAGGCCAGTCGAGGGTGCCGTTGGAGAGGATCCGCTGTGCGATGATGTCCTGGGTTCCCGCGCGGTCGCTCTTGTAGGCTATGATCGCTCCGCCGACTCCGTCCGTCACCAGAACCGGCTCTACCTGCTGAGACCCGAGCTCCGAGATATTCACGCCGGCAGCGTCCCAGAGGATGTCGCCGTCGCTGTCGAAGCGCTGGGCGAAGATGTCCATATCCGACATTCCGTTGCGGTCGTCCTGCCAGACCACGATGGCCCCGCCCGAACCGTCAGAGACGACCTGCTGATTGTACTGGTCGGCTGGTTCGGTGCTCAGCTGGATGCCGCCCTCGCTCCAGTCGGCGTTGAGCGACGGGACGAGCAGGACGAGAACGAAAACCGCTGTGAGACAGACGTGTGCCATGCGATTTCTCATGAGGATTCCCCTTTCGAATGGAATAAGTGGATGAAAAGCAGAACGTGAAGCGTGCCCATGGGAGCAGCCCCTTCTGTAACGATGTTGATGTGTTTAACCGCACATCTATTATATCACAGTGGGGATGCCGTTTACAGGGATTTTGAAATAGCGGTGGAACCCTTGACGTGTTGACGTGAATAGTCCGGATGCTGTCAGTCCAACAGCCCCGTCCCCTGATTCATGATGTGCAGATAGCCGGCGTAACTGAAAACCCGGTTACGCTGGCGTGAGGTCAGTTCCCGTACGATCCCCAGATGCTCCAGATTCCTCAGGCACTTGTTGACCGTGGCCGGCGCGATACCTGTCTTTTCCACCAACCAGCCGGAAGTCGTTATCGGACGACCCATCAGAACTCTGTGAACACGCAGTGTTGACGCCGCCGCCCGGCCAATGCCGCTGATCCTGTCACGGTCCTCGTCGGTAAGGTCGACCAGTTGCCGGGCCGTGTCCACCGCCTGGGTGGCAGTGACAATTACCGCCTCGGCGAAGAAATCGAGCCAGGCTTCCCAGTTCCCGTTCAAACGAACTTCATTAAGCAGATCGTAATAGTATTGCCTGTGCGTTTTGAAATAGAGGCTGAGGTAGAGCATCGGCTCCCGGAGCATCTTCTGTTCGCACAGGAACAGCGTGATCAGCAGGCGGCCCATGCGGCCATTACCATCCAGAAAAGGATGTATGGTTTCAAACTGCACATGAGCCAATGCGGCTTTGAGCAGCGGGGGAGTAGGTTCCGGCTTGTCGTGCAGAAACAATTCCAGTTTACCCATGCACTCCAGCGCCTCGCTGGCCGGTGGTGGAACGAAGACCGCATTGCCGGGCCGGGAGCCACCGATCCAGTTCTGGCTTCTGCGAAATTCACCGGGTGTCTGTCCAGCGCCCCGTCCCCTGGAAAGCAACACACCATGCATTTCCTTGATCAGGCGCAGGGAAAGAGGAAATCCCTCAGCCAGTCGCTTAAGCCCATAGTCCATGGCAGCCACATAGTTGCTTACCTCGCGGACATCGTCCTGCGGCGCAGCCTGTTCCATATCCAGTTCGAAAAGCAGGAGATCGGAAAGCGATGACTGCGTTCCCTCGATCATCGAGGACAGTACCGCCTCCTGGCGCACATAACTATAGAGGAAGAGAGAGATATCAGGCAGGAAGGTCGAGATGCTGTCAAGCCGTCCAAGTGCCAGATGCGCCTCGTCGAACCTGGTTCGCAGATGCGACGTCCACTCGATGGGCTGGCTCGGCGGCAGCGAAGCAGGGACAAAGGCCCGGACCTTCTCTCCCGCTGTTGATATCGTGACGTACCGTCCCTGGAGTTCCCGTTTCATCGTTGACCGTATCCTGAAATAAGAATCTTCGTTATTTTAACTTAGCGCCTTATGCTAAAATAACAGAGAGCAGGATGGGAGTCAAGCGATTTGGCAGCAGAAGCCCCTGGTTATTTTACTTTTAGCGCTTTATTAAAATAAGCTCCATGAATACTTGCGAAATCCGATGCTATGGGCAGGGATCGAAAGTCTCCCATTCCCGCACCCTTCTCCTCACTTCACTTACGGTGATATTCAGTATCTCCGCCGCTCTGCTCATCGATATCAGGTCCCTGTCCAGAGCCTTCATGACCAGTCTGGCCAACCTGTCCTCGATGAAATCGGTCCTGTCAAGCGAGGCGGGTTCCTCGCTTCTGGTCATGTATGCCCCGGATTTCTCCCTTAATATCAATCTTCTGCCGAATCGTTCGTTGTAAGAGCGGACGAACAAGCCGTAGATGTTCTTGTCTGCGGTCCCTTCCGCAACAAGTCTGTCCAGGACGGTCCTGTAGCTGACATTGAAAAGACGTTTGATATGAAGCACGCTTTCTACCCAGTGAGATCCCCTGGATGAATTCCACTTGATATCGAAATGACTCTTCGGCATCAGGAAGTAGTTCGCGAAGGTGTCCGCCTCCATCTTCTCGTCGTCGTTTTCCTTGATGATGCCGGAATCGTATGATGCTGGGTGCATCAGGATATGAGCCAGCTCGCGCGCCGCCGCAAATATCTGTTCTTCTACCGGTATCCATTCGCCGGCATTGACGGCGATCGCCGGGCCTCCGTTACTGCTGCCGACAGACAGTCCGTTGAATCCTTTCAATCTCGAGCTGAGCAGCAGCAGCTTGATTCCCGCGTTCTCGAGCAGTCTGGAGAAATCCCCTATGTAATCCTCATCCTCGAGTACCATAACCGCTCTCGCTCTGTAAGCGGCGCTGATGGGATCCTTTCTGTCAAAATCTATCCCCGCAAACTCAAATGGCCGCCGGTCGCCGGTGATCTTCTCAGTCTCATCATAATCGAGCAGCCACCTGGCGACCTCAAGGGCGATCTGCTCTCTTTCCGCCCGCTCCCAGACGGTCAATGTCCGGCTGGTCCTGAACCGCATATTACTTATGGCCGGGATATCGACAAGGAGGTCCAGCGCTGGAACACCGAGGACATTCGCGATTGAATAGAGAGTAGGAGTCCTGGGCTTCGACCCGCCTGTCTCGATATTTCTGTATGCGTTTCTACTTATCCCGGCCTTCTCCGCGACTTCGGACTGGGTTTGTTTATTGAGCCTGCGAAACCTGCGCAGGTTTACCGGAAGCGCGCTTTCCATGACTTTCCTCCCTTCGGATCACAAAAGGATTATATCCGTAACTTGTCAATATGTCAAGTGTAGAAATAATGACAAGTACACCATTTAGATAATTCAACTTCCTGGCTGAATATAGACAGGGCGGCCATTGTGGCCGCCCTGCTCAATATACGGGGCGGTTTGGAGGTAGGCCAGGCCGCCAGGCGAGCACCTCTCCGTGCACCACCCTGACGCCGCCCGGCCTTCGCCCCGTATGTCGATTT
>CAYWGA010000038.1:0-1264 GCA_964457905.1 uncultured bacterium
CTCGACTGGTGTCGTGAGGCTGGTGATCCCGTCCGGATGGTCCACTCCTCAGATTTTATCGAACTCATCGGCGGGCTATGTCACGGCGACGAGTGACGGGACCCTGAATGTTACTACCCCGATAGATATCACAGGAAGAAATATAACGATCAATGTCGATACCCTTTCGGTCGGGGAGACACTCGACATCGTATATGGCGATGTGTCAGTTTCGTCCTCCGGCGCAGCGGAAGTTCAGACAAATACAGCGACAGGTGTCGAATTCACCGTTCAGTCCGATCATCTCGCAGCCGCACCTCTGGCTATCGGAAGTTCGCCCACACTCGATGTAGTAGCGGGTGAGCCTGTGAAGCTGGTGGTCTCGCCAGTCGATTCGACCATCACAGCCGGCGAATACGGCAGGTATATTCTTCGCACATATGATGAGAATGACAATCTGGCCGCTCCCGCAGCCGATCAGACTATTACGCTGATCGCAGGCGGCGGCAGTTTCTATGACAAGGACGATCACGGAACCGTTGTTACCCAGCTTGTCATCCCCTCGGGATCAAGCTCGGTCGAGGTGGATTTCAGGCATGTCGTCAGCAACACATCATCCGGATATTTCCTCGTGTTCCTCGACAGTGATGGAGTGGCTCCTCTGCTCCAGTCGGATAACACGATCGTTTATGTGGATCACGCTGCTGCCGATATCTCGACCTCCACGATAGTGACAGACAAGGCAACGGCCACCGCTGACAATATTGATGAGATAGACGTCACGGTGACGGTAAGGGACCAGTTTGGAAATGCAGTGCCTGGAGCGGCAGTCGTACTTTCAATGACCGGTCCTGGTAACATCATCATACAGCCTGCCGGAGTGACAGTTGCGGATGGAACCGCTGCCGGATCAGTCAGGTCGACTGTAGCCGAAGGCAAGGATATCCAGGCCACGGCCGATGCGGTCCTGCTTGACGATATTATTGGGGTGACATTTACTGCAGGCCTTGTGGATTTGACGGTATCTACTATAGGGGTGGCCCCCGATACGGTTGTTGCAAACGCCTCTGATATCACAACGGTGACAGTCACAGCTTTCGATCAGTACGGGAACCCTGTGCAGGGAGCCACAGTCGTGCTGGCCTCGACCGGATCCGGGAACATTATTACCCAGCCAGTCGCGGTGACCGATATGTTCGGAGCAGCTACTGGAACGATCGCCTCCACTACAGCGGAGAGCAAGACGGTCAGTGCTACGATAGGTGCCCAGGGCCTTACGCCTACA
>CAYWGA010000038.1:1364-29942 GCA_964457905.1 uncultured bacterium
TCTGTAGTGGTGTTCCGCACCGGCAACTTCAGCCTGGATCTCTCGGAGATAGCGGCAGACAAGGCCGATCTTACAGCTGACGACGCGGAGCTTCTGACAGTGACGGTGACGGTCAGGGACGGAGAGGGTAATCCGGTAGAGGGCTCCTCAGTGACCCTTGATGCGACCGGTGAGAAGACGATCACTCAGCCTGCCGCGGTGACAGGCGCTGACGGTATAGCGACAGGTACGATCAGGTCGTCGGTCGCGGAGACAAAGACGGTTAGCGCGCGGATCGAAGGCTCCCTTATAAATGATACGCTTGATATAGACTGGACGCCTGGTCCTGTGGACCTGGCGGTATCTACTATAGATGTAGCGCCCGACACAGTGATAGCCAACGGGTCTGATGAAACTATTGTGACCGTGACCGCTCTCGACCAGTTCGGCAATGCGGTTCCTGGAGCGGCTGTGGTACTTGCCTCGACAGGCTCGGACAACACGATCACCCAGCCGGCAGTGGTGACAGACGGAGCGGGTATCGCGACCGGAACGATCGCCTCTACGACGGCTGAGTCTAAGACAGTAAGCGCCACAATCGATGGGCTTGGCCTTACGCCTACATCTGTAGTGGTGTTCCGCACCGGCAACTTCAGCCTGGATCTCTCGGAGATAGCGGGGGATAAAACAGAAGTCACAGCGAACAACATCGAATTCCTCGCAGTAACAGTTACGGTCCGTGACGACCAGGGAAACCCTGTCGAGGGAGCTTCTGTGGCTCTCGATGCGACAGGTTTTGGGAACACCTACGAGCAGCCCGTGGGAGTCACCGGCACGAACGGCATCGCCACAGGCCTGGTCAGGTCGACGGTTGCTGAGCCCAAGATAGTGAACGCCAGGGTCGACGGATTCCTTATAGACGATACCCTCGATATCGATTGGATACCGGGCCCCGCTGATATGGCGGTATCAACGATCAGTCTGGCTCCTGATACAGTGGTTGCGAACGGTTCTGATTACACGGACGTGATAGTCACTGCTCTTGATGTGCAGGGGAATCCTGTGCCGGGAGCGGTCGTGCTTCTCTATGCGACCGGAACCGTTAATACGATCGTACAGCCAGTCGGAGTTACTGGTGCCAATGGAATAGCAAACGGAACGATAGCCTCGACAACGGCCGAGCTCAAGACAGTATCGGCCACGATAAATACTTTCAATCTGTTACCTACGGCGGATGTTGTGTTCCGCACAGGAAACTTCAGTCCGTTACTCTCAGAGATAGCGGGAGACAAGACAGTGGTGACCGCGGACGGAACGGATCTGCTCACCGTAACCGTCACTGTGCGGGATGATCAGGGGAACCCGGTGGAAGGCTCTTCCGTTGTTCTCCAGGCTTCAGGGCCAGGGAACACCTACGTGCAGCCCGTGGGAGTCACCGGCACGAACGGCATCGCAACAGGAACGATAGCCTCGACGGTAGCTGAGCTCAAGACAGTGAGCGGGCGTGTTGACGGCCTCCTTATAGATGACACGCTCGAAATAGACTGGGTGCCCGGTCCCGTGGACCTGGCAGTCTCTACGATAGTCTCGGATACTGACACAGTGACAGCAGACGGGTCCGATGTCTGCCGTATCACGGTGACCGTCATGGATGCTGACGGCAACCCTGTCAACGGTTCCGTCGTCCTTCTCGACGCTACAGATACAGGCCTCACGAATACTATATTCCAGCCTTCGGCAACTGATGAAAATGGTGTCGCGGTCGGATGGATTAATTCGACCAGGGCTGAGGTAAAGACCGTAACCGCCACTATAGACGCCGGTACCATGAACGATGATGTTCTAGTCGCATTCATCGCGGATGTGCCGGACAGGTTCGTATTCGTCCATGATGGCAGTGGTACCGCAGGTGTACTTGAGAATGTCACATTGGAGATACTCGACGCGAACGACAACATGGTCGACTGGTTCGATGACGTGATTCGCATCTATACGGATAGCCCCGAGATCGCGGATATGATCTTTTGGGGTCTCGGCGGGGGATCGGGATCTATCGTCGGCGCGTCCGGCGACACTGTCAGCTACGATTTCTCACCTGCTGACAACGGCAATGTGACTCTGACCTTCGAGGACCGGAAGGCTGAGACAGTAAGGTTTGCCGCAAGTTTCGGTTCGGTGATCGACCAGTCCGCCGGGACAATGACTATCGATCCCGCTTCGGCGGATAATATCTTCGTCATGGCTGGAGATGGCCAGCGTGCGGTCGTCGGCCAGGCTGTTCCGCAGCAGCTGACAGTCGGCGTCGAGGACGCTTTTGGAAACAGGGTGCCCGGCGAAGAGGTTACATTCGCCATATTGTCTGGCAGCGGAATCATAGATACCGACATCTCGACCGGGGGAAATCAGGCAACCGTTGATACAGACGGGGCCGGGATCGCCGTATGCGAGTCCTGGATACTCGGCACTGTGAGCGGCCTGGATTCTGATGAGGCGACTGCCTCGATTGTTTCCGGCACGACTTCGCAGGTCCTCTTTACGGCAACGACTGATCATGACGAGCTCGATTCAGTGGTGCTCACACCGCTGAGTTCTGACGTGACCGTGAACAGCGCCACCATCGTTACGGCGACGATGACGGATCAGTACAATAACCTGGTAGTCGGCGAGAACCTCACGATCTATATAAGTGACGCTGCGGATGGTACTCTGGAAGAGGATTTTTCAAATTTAAATCCGACACTCACGCTGGGACCTGGGATCCGCTCCGGAACAAGTGATTCCACCGGCACGATAACCGTAGAGTATAACTCTCCTGTCTTTGCGGAGCTTGCGGATGTGATCGACGCCGACCATGCAATAGTGACGGCTGATCTTATCGATGACGTCACCTATACGACCATTGCTAGCGGAGCAACGAAGCTTATCGTGACCGACATTACCGGGCAGCCTTCGCAGGCAGGAGTGTTTTTCTCGTTTACCGTCAAGGCCGTCGACAGCAACGACAATCTCGATCCGACCAATACGAACCATATAGTTCTCGCTCCCCAGGCGGGAGGGGGACTGACCTTCAGCACGACCCCCGGTTTCCTTACGACCGTGACAGAGGCCGATCTGGCCGCCGGGGAGATCGTTCTTTACGGCATGGGTACCAGGACGGGCGACTGGAACATCGACATAACTACAGTCGGACTTTCAGCGACGGTCTTCCCTGCCGCAATCACAGCGAATGAAAATGTTCATCACTACGCAATAACAGTGCCTCCCAGCGCTACAGCCGGAGTCGATTTTCCTGTTTCCCTCGAGGCGAAAGACCTGTGGAACAACCTTGTGACCACGGCTAATTATGATATAGACCTTCGCGCCGTACAGCCTGTCGATACGACCCTGTCCGCTGGATCGGTCATCACAGTCTTATCAGGTACGATAAGTGGTGGCCTGTTCGCCGAAGAGAACATCAGGTATTACGTTGCCGAGCCGATCAGAGTGGAGATCAGCGATGACAGCACTTCAGTCGTTGGTGTCAGCGGAATAGTGGATGTGGGCCATGCCCCTGCATACCAGATCGTAGAGATCTCGGGGGATACGACAGGTGTGGCCGCTGGGGATTCGATTCTTATGAGCATGAGGGTCAGAGACCAGTTCAGCAATCCTGTTGTAGGGGAGACGGTCTCGTTCAGTATCCTCGAAGGCGGCGGAGGGCTAGCGGCCCCGCAGCGTATCACAGGTTCGGACGGAACGACTTCCGTATCTTACGCGACCGGCCTCGTATCAGGTACCAACAGGGTAAGGGCCTCCATACTTGACGGTAATCCCGAGGGCCTCGAGACGCGCGAGTTCATTATCGAGACCGTGCCTCAGGGCGCGATAGCGTATGTCACACTCGATATCACCGGCAGTACGTTCGAAGCAGGAGAATCGTTTACCGGACATGTTGCCGCCTATGATCAGTTCGACAACCTGATAACGGCGGACAACACGACCCGACTGATACCTGTAGCGGAGTCAGGCTCGGTCGATTTCCTGCCTGATACCCTGCAGCTCACAGCCGGAGAGGCCTCGTTTACAGCGATGGATACGGTGATGGGGCTGAACAGGATAAGGATAGAGAATCTCGCGGGCCTTCCGCTCGCGCCATTCGGAGACCTGATTACGATCACGGCCGGCCCCGCCTATGAGCTTGTAAAAGTCAGCGGCGATACGACAGGGGTGATATCGGGCGATACGACAGAGGTCCTGGTCCGCGTGGCCGATATGTACGGGAACCCGGTCCAGGATGAAACGGTCAGGTTCCTCATCACGAGTAACCTCGGCGGAGATCCTGAACTGATCGACGGAACCGGTGCACCGGATGACGGACTCGTACTCAGTGCCGCTAACGGAACAGCGGCCTGCAGCCTGGTGACAGATACGAATTACGGCACAAACACCGTGCTTACTACGATACTCGATGGCTCACCTGCACTGGAGACAGCGACATTCGATGTTGTCACCACTGCGGGCAATATCTCCAGATACACCGTGATTCCTGTCGGCACTGTCCATACTGCCGGTGAGAGCTTCGATGTGGAGATCACAGGCTACGACCTCAATAACAATGTCGCTGAGGGTGATTTTTCTACGATAGTCGATCTCGGAAGTGACGGATCGGCTGTCTGGGCCGAGAATCCTGTTACCCTTTCCGACGGCCGATACATCGTCAGTGTTTCAGAGACCGCTGCCGGGCAGCTCGTGCTTAACGCCGAGACGCAGGGCGGAGGAGCGCTCAGTCACAGCGACACGATCACGATCGTTCCTGAGCTTCCCTCCGGTGACATATGGATCTCTTCAGTCAATCCCGACACGATCACGGCGGATGGATCCAGCCTTTCGGCGATAGAGACCGAACCGGTTTTCGATATCTACGGCAACATCGTCCCGGCCAGGACCCTGATCACTGTCTCCACGACAGGCGGCTCCGTAGCGAGCGAAGATATCGACCTGTCAGAGCCGGGTATTCAGAGAGAGACAGCTCCGAATGGTGTGGCGTCCGTATTTGTCAGGTCCGGCCTGATACCTGGCGACTACGATGTAGACTTTGCCAGTGTGGAAGGATCGGCTGCCGGGGATACAGTGCTGACATTCGCAGAGGTACCTGATGTTGTTTACGCTGATTCGATATACCCGATATACGCAGTACCGGGCGGCGATCTAACATTCAGTGTACGCGTGACGAACAACAACCCGACACGTGTGCTTCTCGGGGCGTCGAGCACGCTAACGTTCAGTGACGGACTGGGGCACGTATTCAATGCGGTTCTCGGTTCGGATCTCAGTCTGGACAGGCTCGGGACGGCTGACCTTGTCTTCCTTCCGGCGACGATGCACACGATGTTCGAGCCAGGCACATATTCGCCGAGGGTATCGCTCACTGGAACGGATGAGTACGGATTCACTTACTCGACCGAATTCTTCGCGGGTGCAAATTCTGTGAGCGTATCAAGTATTGCGATCACCGACATAACCCCCCGCAAGAATTTCGTCAGCAGGGGAGATACGGTCATAGTCGACGTTACCGTACACAATGCCGGCGGAGCTATGGTTAGGGTCACCGATATCAATCTCCAGTTCAAACTGGGTGCTTATATGGCGCCAGCCGACGTTATCATTCCACTTTTGCCCGACACTCTGGAAGCAGGATTATCCGGGACATACGCCATCCCTGTTTATGTGCTTGAGGGCAGCCCGCTTGGAGTAGATACGATCGAGGCTGAAGTGACAGCACGTGTAAACGGCTATGACATCGTCGACCTCTCTGCGGATCATAACCTCGCGGCTCACTGGACAGTACAGACTGCAGCTGTGATCGCGGACCTGCCCGGCTCTCTGGAACCCTCCATAGTCTCGAGCGGTCAGACTCACGCATTCACATTCGTTGTCGATAACCAGGGAGAGGCTCCGGTTATCCTCGACGGAGCGCTTACTACGTTCTCCTTCACGGATGGTCCGGAGACTTACTCAGTATCTCTCGGTGTCGAGGGCGCGCTGCCGGGCGGCACGACCTCGGATATCACTTTCCCCACTGACGTAGTGCCCGCAGCGATGATTGCCGGAGCATATCCGGTGACCGTCGAACTCATCGGGACCGAGAACGGCGGGGCATTCGACACGACATTCGTACTCAACGACATGGTAACCGTAGTCGATCCTGCCGCGGCTGCATATACTGCCGCGACCCTGACTCCGATAACTGTCAGCAAGAATTCTTCGGTCGCTTTCGAGGTGGGGATCACAAACTCCGGTGGAGCGGACATCCTTCTGGATCCCGCCACGACGACATTTGAACTCGACGATCTGACCACGACATATACTGCTTATCTCGACGGCGCACGCAACAGTCTGCTGACGCCGGGCGACAATACGATATGGTTCACCGCGGCCACGATCCCCGATGTATTCCTGACCGGGGCCTACACGCCGGTGATAGATCTTGCCGGTTCAGAGAACGGCCTGCCATTCACCGCGCAGCCTCTCGTCACAGACGTTGTATCGGTGCAGGATGCCTCGCAGCTGGCGATTAACAGCACAGATATAGTCCTGACGGACCTCTTCACCGAGGACCAGTCCGGATTCAGGATCACGGAGATCCAGGTCGCGAACAACGGCGGAGCGGCAGTCAGGCTCGATAGCCTCGATGTAAGGTTCTACATAGGTGGTAGCGAGGTCACGGGACAGTATGTATTGACTCCGGCACCTGATGTAGCCGGCATCGAGATCCCGGGTGGGGCTGACACTGTCGTGAGAATGATGTTTGAAGATGACCCGGGAATCATGATGGCCACAGGTACTGTTACGGTCGAGTCCAGGGTATGGGGGACCGATCTCAACAGCACCGATGAGCTCGAGGCGACAACGGAATATGGAGGCAAGGGGAGCTTCACGGTCCAGACTCCCGCTGACCTCGTAGTCGAGCGTGTCATAGCGTCGGTGGACGAAGCGACGGCCGGCCAGGACAGGGACTGGGCAGTAGACGTCATCGTGCGAAACGACGGGGAATCCGATCTTGACCTGAACCTGGCAGCTACCGGACTGACATTCTCGACCTCCGGTGATTTCACAGTCATCCCGCCGACTGAACTGGCGGGAGGCGGTATCACCCTCGAGGGAGAATCGTTTGATACACTGAGCTTTATCGTGGACGTTACCGGAGCCACCTCGGGCTTATGTGCCGTGAATATGACCACGGAAGGAACGGAGATAAACTCCACCAGGTCGCTCGGTCAGGTAAGTGCCGGTGCGGCGGGCGAGGCTTCAGTGGATATACAGGCGGCTGCACAGCTGCAGGTCGTCTCCCTGACTCCTCTGCAGGATCCGGTGACTGTGGGACAGTTTGGCGAGTGGTCGATAGATATGCTCGTCAGTAACGGCGGCGGATCAAGCGTAACGCTCGATCTTGGCAATATCGATTCTACTCTTGTTGATATCGATGGCGGGGCAGGTTTTGGATTCACGCGTCCTTCTCAGCTGATCGAGGGCGGAGTATCGATACCTGCCGGCGGCAACGGGACCCTGAGATTCATCGTCAGTACGACCGGGACGGTACCGGCCGGTTTGACATCTCTTTCCGGCAGTATCGTGGGGACTGAGGATAACAGTGGTGCAACGGTCTATCACACGCTCACGAGCCCCAACGCAATCGTCTTTGAGGAACCTCCTGTACCAGGCTACGCTGTTGGAAGTCTCACACCGCTCGTAGCGAGTACCGGTTCAAATATTGATATCCAGCTCGGTATATTCAGCTCGGACGCCGATCACTCGGCCTTGATCCTCGACAGGGAAAAGACACAGGTCTGGTTCGCAGACACTGACGGGGACACATTCAGGACCGATCTCTCGGATGTATCCGATATCATCCTTGCAGGCGGCGGAGCTACGACTTTGACGTTCAACAGCGCCGCGGTATCCGTGGATCTCGAGAGGACCGGGTACATGGTGGGCATTCATCTCGAAGGCACCGAGAACGGAAACGCGTTCTCGACAGATATAAATACTGCTCCTGACCTGCTCACTATTGAGGAGGCGCCTCAGCTCAGTATTTTCCGGATCGAGACCCCGCAGAGTGTTACCGCATCGTCGCAGCCCGATTGGGAAGTCCGCATGTTGATCCGCAATACCGGAGAAGCGTCGATCCGGCTCACACTTGATGATGATTCGACCGGAGTCTCCTTCTCAATAGCTGGGGTAGGGGACGTGACTCATGAATACACGGTAGCCCCTCCGGAAGGGCTCGCCGGTATCGGCGGCCTGGTGCTGCCAGGTGGTCAGACAGATACTCTCGTATTCACTGTCACTATAACCGGTCCAACGACTGGAACTGCGGTCGTGAACGGAATGGTGACGGCGATCGATATCAACAGCAGCGAGCTTCTCACCGACGATACATTTACCAGCGGCGGCAGCTATATGGCTGTCCAGAACCCCGCGGAGCCTGTCGTGCTTGAGACGGTGGCCAGCCAGGAATTTGTGACCTCGGGACAGACGACGGAGTGGACAGTGACCGTGCTTGTCAGGAACGACGGTGAGGCGGCAATGACGCTTCAGCCACTCAGTACTCTTCTCTATGCCGATCACGCGCTGACAGTGCCGGTGCCTCCCGAGACATTCACGGATGGAGACAGCGTACTGGCCGCCGGCGAGGAAGCGTATCTCGAATTCGAGATCATTCCTTCTCCTCTTGTTCCGGCCGGGTACGACCTGAGGATAGACGCCCTTGCCGGTTTCATAGAGGATAACCGCGACGAAGCCCTGGCCTACAACACTGGATCGACAGACATCGGTTTCGGCGGTGTGAGGATACAGAGACGTGCAGATCTGAGCATAGTCGCGTTGAACGGTAACGCACCGAGGCAGCCGTTTGTGAACAGGAACCAGGATTTCCCGATTGCTGTTGAGATCAGGAACGATGGTGAAGCGGCGACTGAAGATGTAACTATCGATCTCGACGGTGTCGGTGGGTCACTCATCAACAATACACCTCTCGTCACGGCTCTGGCCGGTGGAGAGACCCTCGTAGATACGTTCAGGGTTACTGCCGATAATCTGGCCGGTGTTGAGCTGTTTACCGCCTCGATATCGAGCGCAACCGATGTCAACTCTGGAGAGACGGAAATCGTGACCCTGACGCCTGGGCCCGATTCGACCGAGACGATGACGATACAGGAGCCCGCTGACCTGGTAGTCACGGCAGTGTTCCCGTCCCAGACGGAAGTGAATGCGGGCCAGACGACAGACTGGACGATCAGAATCAATCTGTTCAATAACGGCGACACTCCAGCGACGATCGAAGTTCCATCGCCAGGTGATATCGAGTTCTTCGACGGCCTGACGTCGCTGAGCGGTTACCTTGTCGAGCCGCCTGTGACTTTCGGGTCGGGTAATGCCGGCTGGACACTGGACGGCGGCGATACAGATTCTCTCATCTATACCGTTTCCACCACCGGAACCGATACAGGATCGATGGATATCGACGCGGATATTTCATGGGTCGACGATAACGATCCCGGGGCAGATGCGTCGATAGCATTCGGAAGCTCATCGATCTACGTCAGAGAGCCTTCAGGGCTGAGGATAATATCGGTATCGAGCAACGCGCCGAACAACACTCTGCTGCCAAACACTTCTACAGTGAACACCGGCCAGGATTTCGATGTGACGGTAACGGTAGAGAACACAGGCGGAGACGATCTGAGAGATGTTCTCGTCTCTCTGGCAACCAACGCAGATGCAGACATTTCCACCCCGCCTGCATTGCCTGATCTGCCGAGTGGCGCCTCCGGAATTTTTGAATTCGATGTATCATCGGCGACTGTTGGAAACGAGATACTTACTGCAGTTATCGAAGAGGCGTATTCGGTCAATACGGGCGAGCTTGTCGAACCTATCCAGGCGGTCGAGTCGGTCGAGAATCTTGAGGTGCAGACACCGGCTGAGCTTGTTACTTCGACGTACGTTCTGGACCCGGTCGGGGCTCTTGACGATACAGTTTCGACAGATCAGGAGTTCCTGTTTGCCGCCTCCGTAGCGAATGCCGGGCAGGCTGAGATAGATACATCCGGTCAGATAACGCTCTCGCTGCCCTCAGGGTTCAGCAGGGTATATCCGGACACTGAATCACTTACGATGTCTTTCGCAGCAGGGCAGGAGATCGTCTGGACGCTCCTGGCTCCCGCGACAGCTTCCGTTTCGTCTCAGCCGATCATAGTGGCGATAACAAGGACCCCGGAAGATATCAATATAGCCGCCGATGCTTTCGTGCCGACGGCAACCGATACAGTATCGATAGTGACAGAAGATCACGCTGTTATCGCAAACTGCTCAGCGGCTGTGACACCGGCAGGAGCTGCGGATTTGGTCCTTTCGGCAGGACAGGATTTCACAATCATTCTTACGTCATATCCTTCAGCCAACTCGAGAAACAATACGGCGAAGATAGAACTGCCGATGGGATTCACCGTGGCCGGGGGCGAGATAAGACCGCTCGGAGATGGAGACGGTACCGGGAAAACGGCTGAATGGGTCGTTACCGCTCCGGACGTGACCAGATCGGGTTCAAGCTTCACTCTAAGCACGGCCGGAACGGACACGAACGAGGATGCCTCTTTCGACGGCTGCATCTACGAGTTCGATGTCGATGTGGTAAAGAGAGCCGTGCTCTTCCTGGCTGCCGAGATTTCCGGTCCGTCAGGGGCGCTTGACGGAAACCTGTCGGAAAACCTTCCGTTCACGATCCGGGCAAATGTGGCGAACATGGGGACCGCCGGTATCGATACGACTGGAGCGCGTCTCGAGATAGAGTTGCCCGACAGATACACGCTGGACGGGGTTGACGAGACCTACCGCAAGACATTTAGCCCCGGAGATTCGGTTTTCTG
The DNA here is from genome assembly GCA_964457905.1 of uncultured bacterium. Lineage (GTDB taxonomy): Bacteria > Krumholzibacteriota > Krumholzibacteriia > Krumholzibacteriales > Krumholzibacteriaceae > JAUWCL01. The sequence goes on from CAYWGA010000038.1 coordinate 12,251, forward strand.
GAACCTCAGGGCGCCGGACACTGCTGAACCGCCGAGCATTATCACGGTACGCTTTGCGGTTCCCGCGGCAACGGACGAGAATACGAACGAAGCTGTCGAATACTCGACAAACGACATCCCTATCGGTGTCACAACCGAGTCGGGTACGATTACGATGCAGAACGTCTCGCATCTCGATACGATCCCGCCTGCCGTCGTTCCGAGGGGTGCGCTCGACGTGCCTGTCATGAGGGTCGTCTTCAGAAACAACTCAGCATATGAGGCCGGGCTGGATATCCTGTTTGTGAGCGTAGAGGACGGCAACGGTAACCTCAGGAGCGATCCTTCGAGATATGTCTCGGCTGTAACGATCAGCGCCGGCGGTCAGAGCTGGAGCGGTCAGGCCGTTTCTGCTAACCCGGTGCCGATCGTAGTCGATCACGAATACAGGCTTCTGGCGAGCGCCTCCGATACGGCTCTCGTATCGATATCTGTCGCGACGGCGGCTCCGGACGGGGAACTGAGGATCAACCTTGCCGAGAGCGATGATGTCGTCTTCTCGATCGGAAGCGAAGGAAGCCCGATAGGTGTCGTGAGTTACGACGCCGATGGCGAGGATATCGCGGGGTACTTCTACAACACGCCTCTCTCGGTGATGAGTGCGAGCTTCGAAGAGTACGTACACAACTATCCGAACCCGTTCAGGGCCGGAGATGAAGTGACGAAGATAGCTTATTTCCTCACGCAGGATTCAAGCGTGAGCATAATGATATACGACTACATCGGTGTGCTGGTCTGGACGAAGGATATCCCGGCCGGCGGACCCGGAGGCTCAGGCGTGCCGGGCGGCACATGGTGGGAAGCGGATTGGGACGGCCGAAACGGCAGGGGTGAGGTAGTGCGGAACGGAGTCTATGTCTGCAAGATAACGGCTGGCGGAAAGTCCGCGATGTTCAAGATCGCGGTGGCCAAATAGGTGGAGCTGGATGAAGAGAGTATTTGAAATAACACTGATCATCGCTCTCGGACTATGTCCTGTCGGCGCGGCCGCACAGGATGGAGGCGGGGGAACGAGGTCGGTCTTTACTCTCGGAGCAGGGTCACGAGCCATCTCCATGGGCGGAGCTTTCTCAGCGATAGCCAATGACGCCTCCGCGCTCTACTACAACCCGGCCGCGATGAAGATAAACGGAGCGCCCACTCTGATGGCGAACCACATATCCCTCTTCTCCGGCTTTACCGACGCGACTTATGACTATCTCGGTCTCGTATGGCCGACACTCGGCGCCGGTTCGTTCGGAGCGGCCCTGCTTACGACTGGCACGGGCGGCATCGAGGGCTACGATGAATTCAGCAGGCCGACCGGGGAACTCTCATACAGGGAAAGCCAGGGGATAGTATCGTACGCGTTCGACATGCCCTGGCAGTTCGCCGGAACGTGGTCGGTGGGTACATCTATCAAGATCCTCAGTCAGCGGGTAGGAGATTATTCCGATACGGGAACCGGGCTCGATCTCGGCCTGTTGTACCGCATGAAGTATATCGATGGCCTCGTTTTCGGTGCAAATCTCCAGGACATCGTGGGCGCGAAGACGAAACTCGTCTCCGCCAGCGACGAGGTCTATCGCACGATGATGTTCGGCCTCGGTTATATGAGGGCATTCGGCGAGAGTTCGAAACTTACTGTCGCGGTTCAGATGGATATGCCTGAGAAAGCGGACAACGACCTGAGATTCGGCGCTGAATACACGATCCGTGACATGATAAGCATCAGGATGGGATACGACTCCGAGTCGTTTACCGCCGGCATCGGTTTCACATGGCGTGGATACGCGCTCGATTACGGTTACTTCAGCAGGGAAGAAGCGGGAAGCTCGCATCCGATCACGCTCTCCGCCAGACTCGGCAAGCCTCTCGAGCAGAAGATCGCCGAGAGGGACGAGGCACAGAGGCTGGATGAGGAGAGAAGGCTCAACGAGCTCTTTGCGGTCCGTATAGGCTCGCATCTTGAAGCTGCAGACAGTCTCAAGGGAGCCGGTGAACTGGAAAGCGCCCTCGATGAAGTCAAGATCACACTTGAATATGATCCGGGCAACGAGCGGGCAGTTGCTATGCGCGAAGAGATCCAGGCGGAGCTCATGGCGGAACAGGCGGAGCGCACAAGGAACGCCGAGAATGAGCTGTTGATCAACCAGCATTTCGGCAACGGACTGGATCATTACACGGCCAACGAATATATCCTGGCAAGAGCCGAGTGGCAGAATGTCCTCGAACTCGATCCTGAGAACGAGCAGGCACTCGATTATCAGCGCAGGACCGAGGAGAAACTCGACGAACGGCTTCAGTCCCAGCTCTCGGCAGCGGAGGCGGACGAAAGGGCCGGAAGGCTGCCCGAAGCTATAGGAAAATGGAATATCGTACTTATGATCGATCCCGAGAATGCGGAAGCGCCTGATGCTATCGAGCGGCTCAAGCGTAGCATCGACAGCATGAGCAGGGATTACCAGGAAGCAAACCGCCAGCTCGAGACGATCGACCTCTATAACAAAGCGGTGACGGCACTCGCAGAGGGCAGGTACGAGGATGCGATCTCACTGGCGCAGCAGGTACTTCAGCGCGATCCGGACCACGCCGAGGCAAAGGACCTTATCAACAGGGCTGAGCGGCGGATGCAGCCTCTCACTGACGAGCAGAATGAAGAGATCAGGACCCTCTTCCTCGAGGGTTACAAATACTTCGAGCAGAAGGAATACGTAAACGCTATGGCTATCTGGACAAAGATCCTGGAGATAGATCCGGATAATGAGAGCATCAGGAAGAATATAGAAGAGGCGAAGCAGAGGCTGAAAAAGCTCGAGACACCCGAAGGCGGCTAAGTGAAGCGGGATCTCCTCAAAGGCAAAGAGACATTCCACCTCGAAATCCCGGCCGATGAGAATAATCTCAGCGAGGTCAGGGATTTCATTGCCGAAGTATGCCTCAAGGCCGGTTTTTCCAAGCGCGAGACAAATAACACGAAACTCGCGATGGACGAGGCCTGCACTAATATCATCAAGCACGCCTACAGCGACAAGGCCGGCACGATCCGTGTCGATGTCGAAGCTGAGCCCGGCAAGGTCGAGATCAATATATTCGACAGGGGAAAATCGTTCGACTGGTCCAAGGTGAAGGATCCGGACCTGCAGCAGTATGTCGAGATCGGCAAGAAGGGCGGCCTCGGCATCTACCTGATGAACAGGTTGATGGACGACCTTGACTATCAGCCTTCGGAGAACGGCAACCGGCTGATAATGGTCAAGAAGGCCGGCTCTGACATGTCTGAGCCGCTGTTCCACTCCATAAAACAGAAGTGGAACTCCACGTTGAGGTTCAAGTTCGCCCTCAGGGCGACACTCGGACTCTTTGGCCTCGTTTTCTTCCTCTGGGGAATACAGTACGTCAACCAGACGAGGGAGATATCGACGAGGAAGAGCGAAGCCTGGCTGTCGATGAGCAACTTCGCGAAGGCGGTCGAGGGTAAGAGCGAGACAGCGATCATCAAGGACGATCTGTACGATCCTGAATACAGGGAACTCACTGATTTCCTGATGGAACGGGTAGGCAAGCATCCCGCCGTGACATATACAAGGGTCGTCAATAACGACGAGATCATTGTCTCTTCCAGTGATATCGAAGAATTCATGACCGAGTATCAGGTTCCTCCTGGCGCGGTGACGATGGGCAAGGACGGAACATGGATCGCGACCAGTGATGCTAATGGCGATGTTATACAAGAACTGCATTTCCCGATTTATATCACCCGTGATGAGACTGAGAATGCCATGGTGCTCGGACGCATCGTAGTCGGCGTATCCGAGAATGTGATAATGAGCAGCATCGATGATCCAAGGCTCAAGACCGCTCTTATTCTTGCGGGCATATTTATCGTCGGGCTGGCGTTGATATACCTCCTTATCTCGGTATTCGTCAAGCCGATCCAGGCTCTGACAGATGGAGTGAGGGCTATCGGAGAAGGAGCGCTCCACGAGGAGATCAGGATCGACGGGCCGGAGGAGATCGGCGAGATCGCCCGTGCCTTTAACGAGATAACGATGAAGTTCCGTGACGCTCAGCAGAGCGTTGTGGAGCAGGAGAGGATGCAGAAGGAGATGCAGGTCGCACAGGAGATCCAGCATTCACTCCTTCCCAGCAATGTCCCCGATGTAAGCGGGTATGATATCGCCAGCCTCTACCGTGCGGCCAAGGAAGTCGGCGGAGACTATTACGATTTTGTCACTGTTGACGAAGAGACGCTTGGTGTTGTCGTGGCCGATGTTTCGGGCAAGGGCGTCCCCGGATCTCTCGTCATGACTATGATCCGTACAGCGCTGAGGATGGAGGCGAGGGGAAGCAGGTCGGCAGCCGACGTTATGGCCCGGATGAACGACTTTGTGACCGAGGACATGAAGAAGGGTATGTTCGTCACTATCTTCTATGTGATCCTCGATTCAAAGAACAGAGTCATAAGCTACGCCAGTGCGGGACACAATCCCATGATCCTGTTCAGAGCCGAGACGAACGAGACTTTCTTCCTCAATCCGCGCGGGTTCCCCGTCGGCATCAGCCTTCCCGACGAGAGCCTCTTCAGGCGCTCTATAGATGTCGAGAAGATCAAACTGAAGAAAGACGACATGCTCGTCATATATACGGACGGGGTCACCGAGGCTATGAACGATGCACGGGAGCAGTACGGAGAGGACCGTCTGCTTGCCCTGATCAAGACATGCGGCAAGAAGTCGCCTGACGAGTTCATCGACCTGCTGAACGAGGATATCAGGGAATTCACAGGCGGGTATCCGCAGAACGACGATATCACCGTAGTAGCGGTGAAGGAAAAGTTGATGGCCGACGATGTCCTGTTCGGCATCCGCAAGAAACTGCTCGACCTCGTTGAAGTCGAGGGGCTGACGGTAGCCGAGGCCTGTTTGCGTATGAAGGTATCGCCTTCGACCTATTACCGGTACAAGAAGCGTCTGACCGAGATGGGAGAGCGCGGCCTGAGGAACAAGTCGCTGCGCGAGGATGAAGAGATAAAACGCGTCAGCCTTGAACAGCGGAAGGGTGTTCTCGAGATCATCAGGAACAATCCGAAGTTCGGCGCGAAGAGGATCGCAACCACGTTTAATGAAGGCAAGGACGAGAACGATTTTCTCACGCCGTCTCTTATATACGACGAGCTCAAGAGGATGCGTCTCAATACATACGAGAAGAGACTCGAATATCTCAGGCGCAACAGGTTCATAACCGAGGAAGAGTTCCAGGCGATGCTGGCTGGTGAGGATGTCGTGGTGGCGCCCGCGGCCGGCGCTCCGGAGATCCCGGTCGGGGATATGCCCGTTCCTGAAGAAGTTAACGAAGAGATCCCCATACCAGCTGATATCCCGGACAGCGCCGTACCGACTGAGACGACGATTCCGGGACACCAGCCTGCCACCGTTTCGAAGTTCGAGGAGAAGGAGCCTGAGGACGAGGTCGAGAGACTGCTCGCATCGGTCCTGGGCGAGGATTCACCGGAGGGCGGCCTGATAGAGGTTCTGAATCAGGACGAGGAGACGGGGATCATCGTCATCAAGGTTGTCGGTCATCTCGATTCGAGTTCGGCCGGAGAGCTCGAGATCTTCCTCGAGAGCGTGTACGAATACGGATTCTCAAAGATAGTAGTGGATCTGGGCAGTGTGCCGTACATCAGCAGCGGCGGCTGGGGAATCTTCACCGGCCGCGTGAAGACGCTCAGAGAGAAAGAGGGCGACGTCGTTCTCGCCGGAATGTCACCCGAGGTATTCGATATTTACGAGCTGCTCGGGTTCCAGGACATCATCATGCACTTCCGGAATGTCGATGAAGCGGTCGATTTTATTACGCTCCCGTTTGATGTCAGGCAGGAAAGGCTCGAGATAATCTCCGGTAATGTCTCTGAGGGCAAGCGCCTCAAGCAGAGGATAAGCGCGGTTGCGGAGGAAGAAGCGGAGGCGGAGGAGGAAGGGGCCGTTCCGTGGTCACCATTGAGGATCGAGGCTGGCACAGTCGGAGAAACGGGCGAGATCACGATACTCAGCCTCATAGGGGTTATAGACACAGTCAGCTGTATGAAGCTCAAAGACATTCTGGAAAAACTCGTCGGCAAGGGCGTATTGAAATTCGTCATCGACATGTCTTTGGTAGAATATGTCAGCAGCGCCGGATGGGGTGTTTTCGCTTCTAGGATAGATGAAGTGAGGCGCGCCGAGGGCGATATCAAGATATTCGGAATGGATCCTGAAGTTGACAGTATCTTCCACCTGCTCGGCTTTGATGTGATCATGCGATCGTTCAGTATCCTTTCTGAAGCGATAGAGGATTTCGAACGTGCGTCCGCCCTGGCCGGAACGCCCGTGGGGATTGAGCCGGCAACGGTCCAGGTAGAGGATGCCGAAAAAGCTGTCGAGAAAACTGTAGTGGATGATGTGTCACCGCCTTCTCCGCAGCCGGACCGAGACATGAGCAAACTGCAGTTTGACGTGTCGGCGAGGAAATCGCCGGACGGGAAATCGATGGTTCTCGATATATCCGGCGCTATTGACGCGGCGACATCGGCCGTCTTCGAGGACAGGCTGGAGTTCGCCGTCGTGGATAAGCCGAAGTTCCTTGTGCTGGACCTCTCCGGAGTGATCTACATAAGCAGCAGCGGCTGGGGAGTCATCGTCAAATATATGCAGAGGACCGGGGCATCAGGCGGAAAAATGGCGCTTTCAGGGATGACACAACCGATATTCAAGATATTCAGGGATCTGGGATTCGAACCGCTTATACCGCACTTCATGAGCAGCGGAGCCGCTCTGGCGGAGCTTTCAGCGCCGGCAGCCGAATCACCTGTAGAGAAACCGGTCGAAAAGATCAAGAGTGCTCCTCCCGTCGAGGAAGTCGTCAAAGCGGATCCCGTACCGGTCGATTCATTCAGGTCAGATCCGCTGCCTGAGAAGACAGAGGCTCCTGAACTGGAGAAATCCGGCGTCGCGCCTATAGAGCCGGTAGAACCTGAAAAGGTCGAGAAACTCGATGTCAAACTTGATCTCTCTGAGGAGACAGGCGAGGCTGAAGGTAAAGATGGCAAGATCCGGAAGATCGGATGGGGCGAGTACGGCAAGAAGCTGTTTGAGCGAAACAACAAGAGGGCCGGGAGGAAGAAGAAGGAATGAAAAGTTTCGCGATAATGACGATGAAGGGGGGGACGGGTAAGACGACTACCGCAGTCAGTCTGGCTCACGGCCTGACTCTCAGCGGCAGGAAAGTGCTTCTCGTCGACTGCGATCCCCAGCGCAACGTGGCCGTTACATTCGGAGTCAAGGGTGAGAAGGGGCTGGACGGTCTTCTCATGACGGGCGATGTTGACATAATCCAGGTAAGGGAGAATCTGTTTATCATAGATTCCGGCGGCCGCCGTCTCGTCGAAGTCGAGCTTCAGCTTGGAAGGCAGGAGAAGCGCGAGGGGAGGATGCGGGACGCGCTGGCGCATCTGAAAGGCTGTGACTATGTGATCTGCGACTGCCCGCCCTCCATGAACCTGATAAATGTGAACGTACTCGCATACTGTGACGAGGTAATAGTCCCGGTGGGTATGGATTATCTCTCCGAGGTGGGAGCCCGCCAGACGATGGAGATCATCGAAGAGATCAAGTGGTTAACGGAAAAGAGCACGATCGAATTCAGGATACTGCCGACTTTTTATGATTCCCGCACGAGAATATCGACAAAGGTGCTGGATGACCTTAAGAAGCATTTCGGCGACAAGCTCTTTAAGACCGTGATAAGGGTAAATACGGCTATAAGGGAAGCACCCGGCTCAAATAAGACTATATATGAGCACGCCCCTCTTTCCAGGGGAGCGTACGACTATTACAAGCTGACCGAAGAGGTGCTTGCTCTCGAAAATGAGAGTTGAAATTCCCGTCAGCCATCCTGTTTTTCTGTATTCCGCGGAGGAGATATGATATCATCGCCGCATGCAGAAGGAGATATGTTTGGACAGCTTTGAGTTAAGGGAAGAGATTCGTCACGGCGGGGCCAGTTATTTCCTGCAGACGAGCTATAATCCGGAGAACGGGCAGATCAAGAGTTCGTTCTTCCGGGACGGGTCTGTTTTCGATTCTGTCGTCAGGATAGTCGAGGAAAGCGGCGAGGAGGAGCTGAGGGAACTTACCAAGGAGATCCATCAGCGCAACAAGCGGAGTTTCCGGTTTATCCTCGACGCGCGAGACAATATCGGCAGATCCGACGATCCCAATCCTCATCTTCGGCTGGCCGAGACACTCCTCAGAAGGAACCTCTTCCGGGAAGCGATATCCGAGGCGGAGACCGCTGTCGAGAAGGGCGCGAAAGACTCGAGAGCGTGGATGGTGATAGGGGAAGCCTTCTTCAAGCTGAATGAACTCGATATGGCGCTTGACGCTATCAGAAAAGGTATCGAACTCAGCCCGGATTACCCCGACCTTCATAACCTGATCGGAAAGATATTCCTGCTGCAGGGTATGTGCGGCATGGCCGTAGAAAGCTTCAAGAAGTCTATAAGCCTGAACATATATTATGGTGAACCCTATCTGAACCTGATCCGGGCCTATCTGACCAACACGATCATAAAGCAGGACTATGAGCTTTCCCGGGGGATCGAGGAAAAATTCACGTCCAATTTCGAAAAGGCCGGACAGCTCAATCCCAACCTGAAGGAAGGGATCCTCGACGAGGTCAAGGAGAGTTTCGCGAAAGAAGAGTACGAGAAAGCCCTGGAACTGCTGGACAGCATAGGATCGGCCAATCCCAGGAGCCTTGTGGACGATATAATCCTTGAACTCTACCTGATGCTGATACAGAGCGGAGACGAGATCGAGGAGGGGGATATCGAGAAATATCTCGAAAAGGTCGAGGAGATACTCGACAGGAACCCCAACTTCGCCGATGCCTGGAACTCACTTGGAATCTTATATACCGCAAAATGCAAGATATTCATGGATAAGGCCAGCGTTGCGTTTGGAAAGGCCCTGGACATCAACCAGGATTACGAAAAAGCGAGGAAAAACCTGAGGCTTACGGAGAACGACCGACAAGGCATTTTTATCCTTTTAAAGGCATTATTGGACTGAAAGTTGCAGTTAAAGACCCGAGGCTACCAAACCAGGAATGGCTACGTATGGATAAGCTGCTTATAGATGAAGAAAAGGTCGAGGACATTGTCGTCCTGAAGCTGCAGGGGCTGGTCGATTCCGGCACGTCACAGCTTATGGAAGGACGTCTCAACGATGTGATCTCTGGCGGAAACGTCAAGATCGTCGTAGACCTCGATCTCGTAGATTACATTAGTTCCGCCGGATGGGGGATTTTCGTCGGTGAGATCAAAGGTGTCAGAGAGGGAAACGGCGATATTAAGCTCGCCTCGATGCGTCCCGATGTCAGGGAGGTATTCGACCTGCTTGAGTTCAATACTCTGCTCACACCGTACGATTCCCGGGGGGATGCTCTGGCAGCGTTCGAGGCGGAAAAAAGAAGCGAACTTGCTTGAGCACGGAAGTAAAGGGGAACCTGACAGATGAACGACATCAACATTTCCTTCTCGAAGCCAGACGAGAATCCCGAAGTATCGGTCATATCCGTGAAGGGATATGTCGACACCACGACCTCGACTGATCTTGAGGAGAGCCTTAAGCGTCTGCTTGGCAAGGGCCGATACGACATCGTGATCGATCTCGGTGACGTCAATTATATCAGCTCGGCCGGGTGGGGTATCTTTATCAGCGAGATAAAGGAGATCAGGGAAAACGGCGGGGACCTGAAGCTTGCCGCCATGATAGGCGACGTCTACGAGGTCTTCGAACTGCTGGAGTTCCAGACGATCCTCGAGAGCTTTGACACGGTCGAGGAGGCCGTAGGAAGTTTTGGAGAAGCTACGACAGGCAAATCAGGCAGCGAGGAGAATCAGGTCAAAGCCTGATCCACGGGCCATTTATTTTGAAATGACAGGCCTCCGCCTAACGGCGGAGGCTTTTTTTATTATCCGTCAGGTGCCATGCTCGGTTAAACTGTTCCCGTTCTTCAGATGGAGGAAAGTTGGAAGCATCGACTTGGACGATTGTGACAGATCCCGACCCATGGAGGATCGCCGCCGGCGCGGCGCTCGTGCTCTATGCGCTCTGGGCGTATCGGCGGACCCTTCCGCCTCTTTCCCTGTCCAGGCGGGCGGTCCTTGCCACTTTAAGGATAGCGGGGTTTGTCCTTCTTGCCTTTTTTGCACTCGACCCCTCGATCGTGACACGGAGCGAATCGTCGAGATCCCCCATTGTCCCCGTCCTGCTCGATGTCTCGAGGAGCATGAGTATTGTTGACAGCGGAGTAGAATCACGGATCGGTACGGCCGTCAGGGCAGCGGGCCGGATCGCCGGGATCCTGGACGGAGCAAGAGTAGAGATACTGCCGTTTGCCGCCGGACTGTACGGGGCACAGGTCTCCCTCGACAGTATCCCCCAGGCTGACGGTGAAGGAACGGATATTTACGGGGCGATCACGAGCGCGGAGAGAAGATACGCCGACGATAATCTCGCGGGAATGATCGTTATATCAGATGGACGTGTAACAAGAGGGATGAAGGGGATGCGCGAGCCTGGCCGTGTTCCTGTCTTTGCCATCGCGGTCGGCGATACGGTCGAAGGAGCGGACCTGTCTGTCGACAGAGTGGAGTACGAAAGGACCGTTTACACCGGGACACGGGAGCATGTAAAGGCAGTGATCCGCTACTCATCCGCGGGCGGACAGCCGGTGCAGGTAGAACTGGTCGAGGGGGGCAAGGTCCTGGACAGGTTCAGTTCGGGAGCCCTTGAAGGCAGCGGGCTGCTCGAGGCGGATCTGGGGTATGTCCCTTCCAGGGAGGGGATCCGGTCGATGGAAATAAGGGTGACTCCGGTCGAGGGTGAAGTGACCGAGGGAAACAACAGGGAGACGTTCAGGGTAAACGCCCTTAAGGACCGGGTCAGGATCCTCTTTTTCGATGGGACACCCGACTGGAACATGACCTTTCTGCGAAGCATCTGTGAGGGATCGAAAAGATTGAGTCTCGAGACCGCGGTCCCTGCCCAGGGCGGAGGATACAGGATAGATGGTGGAGCAAACTGGACGTTCCCCGTCAGCTCAGGGGGATTATCGAAGTACGACCTCGTTATACTCGGCGGAGGCGGAAGCTTCCCTTCGGCAGGGGAAGCGGAAGCGTTGAGAGGATATATCGCTGCCGGAGGAGCGGTGCTGTTTATCGCCTCCGAGAGATCACCCCTGCTCTCACAAGGCGCGCTCACCGTCCTGAGAAGTATCCTGCCGGTAACGGCTGAAGGCTCTCCGCGGGTTGTGACAGGTGATTTCCCGGTTATTCCTGGATCAGCGGGCGATACATCCTGGCTGCCCGACATGCGGGGAAGCGATGCACTGCCGCCGCTGTCCGGAGCTGTCGCGGGCCTCTCCCCGACAGCCGGGGCGCATGTACCGCTGCTCATCAGGGGTTCCGGCCCCGATATGCCGTTCCTTGTCGTCGAGCAGAAAGAAAGCGGGATGTCGGCAGTCATACTGGGATTTCCTGTCTGGAGATGGAAGCTTGCCGGGGATGAGGGGGCCGATTCGTACAATGGCCTGTTCGGCGGATTGATCCAGTACCTTGCCGAGGGCCGTAACGCTCCGACTATAGATGTTCAGACAGACAGGACAGTGTACAGGACTGGCGAATCACCTGATGTCACGATATTTCCTTCGACTGAACGTGCCGGAGAGAATCTCCGGGGCGAGGTGCTCGAGTCCGGGGGAGACGGCGTTCCCGTTGAGACCTTTATCCCCGGACCTGCCCCCGAGATACCGGGGGCGTGGTCGGCCGATCTGGGAGATCTCAAACCGGGCGACTATACGGTCAGGGTAATGGCGGGAGGTGAGGACCATGCCTCCGCGGATGGTTCCACATCATTCGCCGTTGAGGCGCTTTCAGTCGAGATGCTGCGAACATCGGGAGACGCGGGATTGCTGGGAAGACTGGCGGCATCGTCGGGGGGCATCCTCCTCGGTTCCGGAGAGGTCGAGCAACTTGCCGGCCTGATTGATCTGAAAGAGGACACCGTCGTTTCGACTTCTGTGCGGAAGATCCGTGGAAAGTTATGGTTCTTCGCCGCTATCATCTTCGTATTCGCCGCGGAATGGCTCCTCAGGAAGATCTTCGGCCTGGTCTAGAATACTCTCCACCTGATAATACTTGATATCACATCTGCCCTGTTGTAAGCTTCCCCCGGAAGTCGGGGAGGTGGATGATGAAGATGTGGCGCTTCCTTCCTGCGGCCGTTCCTCCGATAATATTTTCGATGATCTTCGCAGCCGGCGTGCGCAGTTCCGTGGTGATCAATGAGGTATATTACGATCATCCCGGTAGTGACAGGGGCTTCGAATATGTCGAACTGTATTGTCTGTCCGAAACAGAGATCTCACTTGAAGGATGGTCGATAGCACTGATCGACGGCAGGACCGGAGCGCTCCGCGAACTGTGGAGGGCCGGAGCCGGGATGGCCATCGATGGGGGAGGGCTGCTGCTGATAGGCGGCGACAGCTGTGCCGTGCCCCCTGACTGTTATCTCGAAGGCTCGATCGAGAACGGCCCTGATGCTGTCGTCCTTCTGAGCGGAGCACTGGAGATCGACCTGGTAGAATACGGTGGTGAAGGCCTTGCCTGCTCTCCGGGCAGTTCACTTTCCAGGTATCCGGACGGGATCGACGCGGGTGACTACGGCACTTCTATGGTCTGCTCAACGCCTACCCCCGGTGACAGGAATTTCCATACCACAGACCTGTTAATATGCTTTAGTGAAACGCCTCATGTCCTTTGTGAATCAGAATATACAGAAATACCCGTTCTCCTGGTCAATAAGGGCCTCGATCGATACTCGGGTACTGCTGCGGTGACCCTGTACTTCAGCCAGGGAGGAATGCGAAGAGAGGCGGGCCGCAGAAAACTGAGCTGCGCCATCGAAACCGGGGAGGACCGTGAGCTCAGACTCCCCTGCGAGGGGATCTTTCGGGGCAGATCGACTCTCGAGGTGGAGATCGAGGCGGAAGGCGACACTAACGGGGCGAACGACAGAGTGTCTGCCGCCATATCCTCTTCCCCCGGCGAAGTCGTGATAAATGAGATCATGTACCGGCCGGACCGCAGTGGCGAATGGATCGAGCTTTACAACAGGACTTCCGAAGAGATCGATCTGTCGGGCTGGGAAGTCAAGGACAGGTCAGGGACCTCATGCTCAATATGTGACGGGGAGGAGATAGCAGCCGGAGATTACATAATCCTGGCGCAGGATCCCGGCATGTTCTCAGCAGCGTTCCCTGCATGCATGGCGGACGTTGTCTGTCTTGCCGGCGGTTGGCCGCGGCTCAACGACGATGGAGGTGACGGGACAGCTGATGAGATCTTCATAATGCGACCTGACGAGAGCCTGGCGGAGAGCGTCTCATATCGCGGCCTTCTATCGGAGGAGAAGGGCCGTTCCCTCGAAAGGCTGTCACCGGAACTGTGCAGCTCGGGAAGGTCCGGGATATGGCTCCGTTGCGGTGCGTCATCCGGAGCAACTCCTGGTGAAATTAACTACTGCCATACCGGAGTCATCCCGATCGAGGGCATGAGTGTCTCTCCCGATCCGTTCTGCCCCGGGACGGACGGGGCCGTGAGATTCTCAGCTGCAGTGTCTGCAGGGGAGATCTCCTGGGGCGCATCCCTGTATGACCTTGAGGGCAGGGAAGTATCGAGGCTCGCATCGGGGCCGGTCGACGCGCCGGCAGTCACATTCGTATGGGACGGCCGTGATAAAGAGGGAAGGCCGGCAGTGACCGGCCTCTATGTCTGCGTGGTGGAATTCAAGTGTGGTGGAGGCGGGGTATGCAGAAGAGAAAAATGTGTCGTAAGGGTGTGGGCCGGGCATCGATGATCATCGTGTTCTATCTCGCGTTGTCATACGGGCGGAGCAGCGCGGGAGATACATGGGAAAGGGGAATGGGGCGAGTGATCTTCCCCCGGAGGGAGCATCCCGCCGCGTTCGACAGGCACGCCGGATATCTGCTCGTCTCAGCGACAGCCGCGAATCCCTTTTCCATACCGGGACTCTGTGAATCGACAGTTTTTCTCTCCGTGGTCCGGGCTGGCTGGTCGGGAAATATCAGGTGGGAACATACCGGTATCGCGGGATATTCGCGGGACCTTCTGGAGACATCAGCTGGACTGGGCCTGCCCGGCGGCCTGTTTCACCTTTATCTGATCGTGCGGACCGACAGCCGGAGCGTCACCGGTTATGGCAGGGAGACCGATGTATCGACATCCTGTGCGGTCTCGGCAGGATCCTCATCGGCTGTTGCCCTTGAGATGGAGTCCGGGGTGGTTTCAGGTGAGGGACGGGCCCGTGCGACGTTCCGTGCCGGCAGGGACGGCACCTTCCTTCTTCTTACAATCGGCAGGGACGGTCGGGGCGAAAGCATCCTCCGGGCCGGCGGGGCCGTCCGCCTTGCCGGGCGAACCCTCTTTCTTGCCGGGTACGATACCGGGACGGGCGAGGTCTCCGGAGGGATCTCGTTCCTCGCTCATGTCCGGACCGCTGTTTCGTGGAGCATCCATCCTGTCCTGGGAACGACATTCTCGGTATCTGCTGGAGCGGTCCGATGAGGCGGGTATGGATGGCCGCTGCGATCCCTCTGATGCTGGCCTGTTCACAGTACCGGGGAACTGGACATGATATTCCAGGGGGAACCGATCCTTCGAAGGACCGGTACCTGGCAGAGACATTTCTCGACACTCCCTCCGCGGGCCCGTCGCTCGAAGCCGGAACAGGCTGTGATCTTGACGGAGCTGGAAAGGTTGTGACGAAAGACGCCTGGCTGCGGATCAGGTCACGATGGCTCAGTGGAGCGGGAAGGATGCGGATCAGGGGAGGAGCAGTAAGGGAAGCTTTTTATCTCTCATCAGAACCGGTTGACAGAGTGAAGATATACTTCGGGGATCTCGTTCCGGATCTCGGGATAGGTCTCGTCTCGAGCGGCAGACGATTCGCGTATCCTTTTTCCTCGAGGCATCCGCTATATCGCCCGGCAGGAGTAAAGGGGTGGACCGGGTTCTATGGATGCTTCATCCGGGGAACATCTGTCGAGATCTCATCCGGACATGTCGCTCTGACCGTCGTGGCGGGAAAGCCGATGAAGCACGGCACCGATGGAGTGGAATATCTCGGCACAAAGGATGTCTCGGGTCTCCGGATCACTGCCTGTAGCGGAGGGATCAGGGCAGGAGTGACGACCCTGGAAGGAGGGTCGCGAAAAGGTGAGAGGATCACCGGTCTTGAATTGACAGCCGTATCGGGAGGCCGGACATGCATGCTCGAGGCGGCAACTCTCCCCACCGGGGCGGTCTCTGTCGTATGGGGGCTGGCGGTCAAGGAAAACGATCTATATTGCGGGATGATCGGCTGGTCGGTCCCTGCCGGGACGGAAGGTTATCTTGCGTCCTTCCCGGGACTGTCAACAGCGTCGGATCGTTCGCGCAGTGGAACCTCGCTCACTCTGCGACGTCGATTCCCGCGGAAGACACATTTATCGGCATGGGGAGAGCTGCGGCGGAGCGATGATGGAGGGAAAAGATATCTCGACAGGGCCGCCAGGATCGAGACGGGGATGAGGTGGAGAAGAGGTTCGGTAAGGTGCGCCTGGTCCTCGAGATCACGGGAGTCCGAAGTCATCGTACCCTACCCGCCGGGCAGTCTTCCCGATATCGATCTCTACGGCGGCTTGACGCTGAACCTCTCATACCGGACCACATCGATACTCTCTTTTGTCCTGGAGATGAAGCACACCGGCAGTGAGGGAGGTGAAGGGACACTTGGCGCGGCCAGGATCACTCTCGCATTAAACAGGCTGTATTCTCGAATCAAGGTCTCCGCCGCTGCCTACAGGTCCGAACGGGGGAGAGCGGGATTCAGTCTCTATGAGCCGTCTGGAGGCGGAAAGTACCCATGGAAGACCCTTTACGGGAGTGGGAGCCGCCTTTCATTCTCCATTCAGACGAAGAAAGGGGGGCTGCAGGCATCAGCGTGGATGCTTCTGACACCGGAAGGCCCTTCGGAGTCAGCATTCAGCCTGTCAGTAGCTATTTGACGCATTTCCAGTAAACTGGAACCATTCATGCATGAAAATGGTCACTATGGAAACAACCAAAACACTATCTTATGACTTTGAGGCCGCCGGCCGCAAGATCGTCACGATTCCGTCAGAACTGCCCTTCTCGGACCACTATGAAGCACTTCGCGGTATACGCGACCGGGAGGAGAGGCAGAAGCAACTCACCGCGATAGCTGAAAAGGGGAACCTGTACGAGGTGTCAGCCGGGATCTCGTCCCATCTCCTCATTGCGGAATACCCTCATCTCGATATCCTGACGATCCTCTACATGGCGAGCAACGGCGATCCAGCAGGCATCAAGCTGCTGTACGCCTCGATGCTGGCCGTTCAGCCGGCAACCGTGATGATCGAAAAGATGGCCGATTTCGTTAATATCAAGCGGGTGATGGACAGGATCCAGAACAAGAGGACAAAGCAGGCCGCACTCAGCGAGGCCGAGGAATGGTTCAGCAGGAAGGTCATGCTGCTTTCAACGGCGCAGAAACTTCCCGACACCTCCGAATACGATGCCGAACGTCCGTGGCGCTCGTGGAGCGAGGGTGTACGCAGAGCCTTGGCGGAAGCGGATGACAGATGGGATGAGGCTGTCAGCGAAAGAGCCAAGGCGGAGATAGAAGCTCTCGACATGAAGATCAGGAATATCGTCGCCTCAATCGATCCTGACAGGCGCGGAGCGTTAGCGATATATCTCGGATCGCTCAGCGAAGAGAACAGGTTCAAGAAGCAGGCTATAGCTGAATCAGTCGGCAAGGGACAGTCGGACCCTCTGATCATCAGGCGAGGCCTTGAGAATATTTGGGAGAATGTGATCTCGTCCCTGCGTGAGTATGAGGCGGGAGCCCTTCTGGCTGACATGTTCGAGGCTCAGACCCAGAAGGCTCACTCGCTGCCCCAGCTCAAAGCCGGCGCGTCACTGATACGATCCCTCAACATGCATCCCGAGTTCAAGAAGGTCCCCGGTTCTATCGACCTGCCCAGTTGCCTTTATCAGTTTATAACCTGCGCCGCAGACGGGATCCTCGAGTCGATGGTTCCCAAGGGTACAAGGCTCGACGCGATACGTGATTCGTCGGGATTCGATTTTGATGATGAGGTACTCACGATCGACCTTGCGAGGATCTCGAGAGGAACTTTCGTCGACGAGGACGGGATGCCGATCAACGTCGACTGGACACTTGCGACTCTGGACAAACAGCTGAGCTACAAGAGCCTCGTGCTCTCCTATCTGGATAATGACAGTTTTCTCGTAGAACTGCTCAACAACCCGAAGGCTAATTCAAAGCCGGGTATCGTGGATATCATTTCACTGAGATGCCGTTCCCTGAGGGTGCTCTCACTCGTTGCGACAAGAAGGGAACTCTTTACAGGATACGCGAACAAGAATGTTCCACTGAACCTTCTGATGAGCCCTTCCAAGATCCCCCTGACCCTGCTCCGAAAGTTCGTCCACGTCAGGTATGTCGATAAGATGAGCCTG
>CAYWGA010000039.1:0-29861 GCA_964457905.1 uncultured bacterium
GGTTTTGAGCATGATCTTGATATCCGTAACAAGGCTTCTGCTGCGGATATATTCGAGATCGAGTCTCATCCACTCCTGGAATCCGATATGGCTCCTACCGGCGATCTGCCAATAGCATGTGATTCCGGGAGTTACATCCAATCGCCTTTTCTGCCAGGGAAGGTATTGTGAGACCTCAGATGGGAGATTGGGACGCGGACCTACTATACTCATGTCGCCTTTGAGCACGTTGAGAAGCTGCGGGAGTTCATCCAGGCTCGACCGTCTGAGGAACCTGCCCGTGCCGGTGATCCTGGGATCCTCCTTAATCTTGAAAACGGGCCCATCGACGCCGCTGAGGGGCCTGAGAGACGCTATGACGTTCTCCGCCCCCAGATGCATCGAGCGGAACTTGAAGAAATCAAACTCCCGTCCGTCCTTGCCTACCCTCTTCTGCCTGAAGAGCACGGGGCCGGGAGAATCGAGCTTGATAAGAATAACTATTACGGGGATCACCGGCAAAACCAGTAGCAGGATCAACGTAGCGACGGCGATGTCCATAAACCGTTTGAAAATGTCGAAGGTCCTCTTTCTCTCGACAACGAGGCTGTCAGAAGGATCTTCGACAAGGGAGCTCGCGGGCTCTGTGATCAGTTCTTTGAGTTCGGGGTACCCAGTCATTGCTCCTCCAAAAAAACCCGAGGCTGGTATTCAGCTCGGGTTCTGGCGCATAAAAAAGCTGCTGCAGAATCTCACTTCACGTCACTCGTGTTGCGTAAGCTGAAGTAAATACCTGTAGCAGAATTCTCTGAGTACACCTCCTGTATAATTCGTATAGTAGCACGAAATATACGTCATTGTCAACAGATATGTTATAGGTAAAAGACCTGATTTCCGGAGGTTTCAGTCTCTCCGGGTCACGAGAGGAGTGCCGAGTAGATCAGGGGGATCATTATCTCGTGATGCCCGGTCAGGGATATCGCCTCCCCGCCGAATGCGGAGGGACGCGACAGGACATTCTCGCCCGGCCTGTAGTGCCCGATCATGTCGAGATTACACGCCGTTATCCCTTCAAATCCAGCGCCGAGATTTCTCCCGACACTCAGGGCCTTGAGAAACACTTCGGGAAGGATCACCGCGGAACCTACATTTACAATGACACCACCGTTATCACCGAGAGCCTTGACCCGTGCAGCGAATATCCTGAAATCCCTGGCGGACAGTTCCCCCCACAGGGCGCCGTCAAATCCCGGATGCTGAACGACGATATCAGTGCCTACGGCGACATGGACCGTTACTGGAACCTTCTCCAGGGCCGCCCTGGCCGTGATGCTTGCGTCCCGGTGTGGCGCGTCGCTTTCGAGGATAAAGTGCCCGACAGCCTCTCCAAGGCCGAGGCCCTCCTTCGCACCGCTCCTGACCGCCTCGAAAAGGAGCTCGGCAGTCTCCCGGGAGAATCCGAAATCGCCCTTTTCCAGCTGCGATCGGACATCTTCCGAGGTCTTCCCGAAGAATGCCAGCTCGAGGTCATGGATTATTCCCGCACCGTTCAGAGCAAGCGCGGTACAGTACCCTTTTTTCATAAGGTCTGCGAGGTACGGTGACAGGCCGCACTTGATCACATGGGCGCCCGTCATCCAGATCAGCTCGCGTCCCTTCCCCGAACGGGCCCTTCGCATAGCGAGTGTCAGTTTCTTCAGGCGGCTTACCGCCAACTGGTCTGGCAGTGAGTCGAGCCATTTACGGAAACCTTTGCCGCCCTTGACGGGGGTACCCATCATGTCGACGGTGACCTTGCTCTCTCTTTCAGAGATGGGCGTGGTCCTGACCTTGCTGAGATCGATCTCTTCGTATCCGCTTCCCATCAGGGGGATGAACCTTCCTTTTCAAGTATGCGCAGCCCTTCGGGGGCGAGCGTGAATTCCTTCAGGACCGCCTCAAAAGATCCGACGGCCACCTTCGACCGCATGAGGACGGGCATCCGGAAGTTATCATCGGTGATCCATATTGTCAACTTTCCCGTATTCTCGAAGATCGCGCTGGTCTCCAGGACAGGCTCGATGACGAGGCAGTCGAACTTGCCCGCCTGTACCTCGATCTGTTCCCTGCGCAGGACCTTGATGAAGATCGGATAGTTATTCCCGTCCGAATGGTTGGGCATCCAGATCGCCTGGCCCGGCTCGAGGGGAACGGTCCTTATGTAATAGAACGCTGAGATAAAATCATGGGTATTCGGGGGTATACCGACTTCCTTGTCGGGATAGATCGCGACATGGTTGACCTGATCGAAGTCGACGACCTTGTCCCTCCTGAACTTGCCTTCCCTCAGATGCTTTTCGAATCTCACTGAATAGAGATGCTCCATATCCATGTACGATTCGTGCTTGTCCCTGACCTTGTAGACTACATCGAAGGTGCCGTTCGTCCTCGCGACAGAAACGAGATGATATGCCGGCCGGCCGTTGATCTCCGCGTTGCTCCTGACCTCAAGAGTGGCGTCGCCGGCGTAGATCAGTCCGTACTGGATCGCGAACAGGAGATACTCTCCCTCGGCAAAAGGAACGATGTCGGGAACGGGATGGACAAGTTCGAATCCCTCGATCATCTCGTACCCATGGTCGGCACCGCTGTTCGTCACCACATGAGCGGTCTCCTGAGCTCCCAGATCACTGCAGAATCGCCCCGAAAAGAGGACACAAAGTGTAATCAGGAGGATGATCGGGGCCCTGCCTTGCTCTCTTTGTTTTCTCATATCATTATCCTAACATGTTGTCATCGAAATACATAACGCTTCATTTGTTATCCGGCTCCAGACCGGTTTCGATATCAGTAGTATGATATTGCAATTGCCGTGCTCGAAATCAGGTTCTGTATCTTTCGATGACTCTTTCATATACCTCGAGGGTTCCCTCCACCATTTTTTCGACATCGAACAGGCCGGATCTTTCCGAACCTGCCGCTGACAGGAGTTCCCTCTCCAGCGGATCGCCGGCAAGTCTTTCGAGAGCATCTGCCAGGGCCACGGGGTCTCCCGGCTCTACGAGGATCGCGGCATCCGGCCCTGTCACCTCCGGTATCCCACCCGTTCTGCTGGCGATGCATGGAAGCCCCGATGCCATAGCGGCCATCAGCGCTGTCGAGAGGCCCTCCTCCAGCGACGGAAGGGTATATATGTCGAGCCTTTCTAAAAATTTTTCAAGGGGCAGATCTTCACTGATGCGATGGATCTCGAGGTCCAGCCCCAGGGCAGAGGCCCGGGCCGCTATCCTGGCCTCGAGTTTTCCCTTCCCGGCAAGGAGGTAACGCATCCTGATGCCCCTCGCCTCGAGTATTGCCGCGGCAGCAAGCAGGACCCTGTGTCCCTTCTCTTTCTCGAAGGCCGCCGCTGTTCCCGCGATCAGCGGTTTCGCCGCTGCCCTCTCTCCTGTCCTGGAAGCGAATCTCTCGATATCGATACCACTGTGGACGATTGTCATCTGCTCGTCCGGGACGCCCCGCGACCTGAGGCTGCGGGCCGCGGCCTTAGATATAGGAATATAATGCGCGACTCCTTTTCCGTACTTCAGGAGGGAAGCCAGTCCCTTGCCTCCTCTGAATGCCGTTCGCCTGCTGACTACGAGTGGAACCCTGCCGGCACATGCGATGCGCGCGTATGCATGCGCCTTGGAGGTCTGAGCATGAACGATATCCGGCCCCCAGCTCTTGATAAACCTTCTGATATGAAAAGGTGTCAGAAATACGGGGGTCTCGAACCTGGCTCCGATCGAATCGCTGCCAGGCGGCAGGGCCGCTTCGAGTTCCGAGCCCGCTCTTACGGCAAAGGCCGTCTCTATTCCGCGGCTTCGAAGACGGAGCCCGAGTTCAAGGGTCTGGCTCTCTCCGCCGCGCATTACAGATGAACTGTTTACCAGAAGCACTTTCACCCGGCAGCCTCCCTTTCCAGAAGGCCGAGAAGCCTGCCGGCCACCTTTTCCGGATTGTACTCCTCCCGGACCAGCCGTCCTCCCTTTTCAGCTATCGACGCAGCGAGCTGCCTGTCGTCCCTCAACCGTTTCAGCTGTGCAGCGAGAAGTACGGCATCCCCCGGCGGCACGCAGATGAGATCTTCTTCGGGTGTGAAGATCTCCCTTATAGCCGGGGTATCCGCAGTGATCACCGGCCGGCCGCATGCCATTGACTGATACACCTTGTTGGGGATCACCAGCCTTGTCTTGGGCGTTGTTCCGAAGACGCCGAGGACCGCGTCCGCTCCCGCGATTAGCCCGGGGAGATCAGCTTCGGGCACGTTACCAGAGAGCTCGATCCTCTCACTGTCTATCCCGTCGGCGCGTGCCCTGAACTCTTCCATCGTCTGCCCGCTGCCGACGATCTTGAATCTGAACCCGTCGTCGAGAAGCCGGGCCGCTTCTACGATAACATCGGTTCCATGAAGAGGCAGAAAGGATCCGTAGAAGAGAACACGAAAGAACCCGTCAGGCTCACGGCCGGGAAGAGTGCCGAACACCGTATCATCGTAACCAAGATAAAGTGTTTTCACTTTCTCTACATCTACATCGAATTCTTCGATGTAGAATCTGGCGTGCGCGGCAGAATCGGCAAGGACCATGTCGGACATACGCATGGTTATCCTGTCTATGTTCCAGTTGTACTTCGCCTGAGCGGAGCCTTCCTCAGCATCGCCGCGGTCCAGCACCCTTGTCTCGTAACGTGAGACTAGCGGATCGAATATCAGTCTTCTCCGGGGCAGACGCGACAGCATCCACGCGAGTGGAACATCCTTGTGTCTGAAATCGGGAACGAAGAGAGGGGATCTCCCCCCCAGGAAGGAGGCGGCATACCTGGCAAGCAGGACCGGATAGCGGAATATCGCCTTGCGTGTACCGTCAGCCTGGCACGAACGCACCTGGACACCGAGCCTTTCGAGCCCTTTCCTTATGATGGCGTTTCTAGGATAGTCCGGATCGTAGCCGCCGAAGAATACGATCTCATCCGGCACGGGACTCATCGGCTATCCTCCGGTGAGCCTCGTGAAAGCTCTCTCAGCCAGGCGTATTTGAAGAAAACACTCGCCGCGGCCATGGCGCAGAGCATCAGTCCCGCACTTCCGTCAAGGAAGCCCAGCTGAAGAAGATACATCCTGATAAATCTCGCCGACGGCCTGAGTACAAGACCGGGAAACCAGCGCCTGCCTTTGCTCCGCAGTTCGACGGCTCCCTTCCGGCTGTAACTTTTCAACCGGTCCATATAATCCTCGAGGTCCCGGTATGGAATATGATCCAGTCTCTCGAGAAATCTCCCCGCGTTTCCATCCAGATCAAGGCTCTCGTGGACAGTGCGATCCGGGTATCTGCCGCGTCCCCGCCTGAAGAGCCTCAGAACCTTGTCACGGTTCCAGCCGCAATGGCGGATCGTAGTACCGAGGAACCTGTTTCTCCTGTATATCCAGAATCCGTTCACCTCTGCCGACATGATAGATTCCGCGATCTCATCACGAAGCTTCGGGGAAAGATATTCGTCAGCATCTAGTATCAGTATCCATTCGAGTGTCGCCTGCCCCATCGCCCAGTTCTTCTGGTCGGCATTCGAGACGAACTCCCTCGTAAAGACCCTCGCTCCGTACTCTCCGGCGATACGCAGGGTCGTATCGGTGCTCATCGAATCGACGACGATGATCTCACCAACTCCGTCGGCACTATCGAGGCACCTGCCGAGATTGTCCTCCTCATTCAACGTCGTGACGATAAGGGATATTCTTGCCAGTTCGATCTCAGTGCTCATGATTCACCGCCAGTCACTTCTCTAATCTCGGAGAATACTTCATCTACCGTTATCATATCCATGCACCTGTTCGGCATACATTCCTTATCCCTGCACCCCTCGGCGCATTCAAGGCCTTTCCACAAGACCCTGTGAAGTCCGTTCACGGGATCCCATATCCGGGGATCGGTCGGGCCGAACAGAGTGACTGTCGGCACGCCGAGCAGGACAGCTATATGTTTCGGGCCGGAATCGATGCCCGTCAGAACCTTCAGCCTGCCTATGAGAGCGCCGGACTCAGCGATCCCTGTCGCTGGAGGAACGACAGTTCCCGGAACGGCCCGTGCTATCTCCCCGGCAAGTCCCTCTTCTCCGGGGCCCCACAGGATCAAAGGCCTCATTCCGAGTTCACCTGATATCCTCTTCGCCAGTTCGATGAACCTTTCCACCGGCCACCCTTTGGACGGATAGGTCGAGCCGGGAACGATCCCCGCAAGACCCTGCCCCGTATCTCCCAGTGAGCCAGTAAATGAGTTCGCCCATTCGACGGCTGTCTCCGCAGCCGGGAATCCGTAGGGCTTGTCATCTGTATCGGTACCGCAACCGGTCCCGAGTCCTGGCAGCCCGAGCATCCTTCCGAGCTCCCCATTCGATTCGATAGTGTAGCACCTGACGCGTTTCCCGTCCCGGTATATGGCCCTCGGCAGGACCTCATGATAATACCCGTTGCGCCGGCCGGTATCCATCCCGATCCGCAGTCGCGCGCCGCAGAAGCGTGTCAGGAGAGCGCTCCTCGGCGAGCTGAGCAGATCGACGGCGACAGACGGCCTGATCTTTCGGATGCGCCTTACGGCGGACAACTGGCCGGAGACCATACCGGGGAGCGTGATCACTTCGTCCAGACCGGTCACGCCTGAGAGACACTCGGCGAATCTGTCCCTGACAAGATATCCTATCCATGCATCGGGGAATGACTCACGCAGTTCCCTTACGAGCGGCAGAGTCAGCACGATATCGCCAAGCGCAAAGAGTCGTACCAGAAGGATCGAATCGAGATCCTTGACCTGTTTAAGATCGATGACAGGCGAGTCACTCATCATCTACCATCCTGAAACCCTTCCGAGTCCATCCGCCACCTCATCGACCGATATATCATTCAGACATTTCATATCATCGCATTCGTGCAGATGGCACGGGGCGCAATCCGCACCGCTGGTTATCACATCGAACGGCCCCATACCGGAGTACGGGAACCACATGTCGCGTTCTGTAGGGCCGAATATCCCGACGACAGGCATGCCGAGCGCGACTCCGGCATGCATGATCCCGCCATCGTTCGCTACGAGGGCATCACAAGCAGAGATCGCCGCGGTCGCGCGGCGGATCGGAAGTACCGGCATCACTACAGCGTTCCCGCCTGAAAGGGAAGCTGTCTCTTCCGATATCGACTCCTGCCCGGGCCCTGTGATAAGAAGGGTCCTCGCTCCGTACCTTTCCTCGATAACAGCAACAAGCCGGGCGAAAGATGCGGCTGGCCATCTCTTCGCCGGCCATGTGCCTCCCGGCATGATCGCCGCCACTCTTTCCGGCATCTCTCCACCGAATGCAGTCTCGACAGATTTTCTCCCTGACTTGATTTCCTCATCGGTAAGATAAATCCGCGGACGCCGGACTTTTCCTTCACATCTGAGCGCCTTGAGGGATAAAAGGTGCTGACCGATAGCGTTCCTCAGGCCGATGTCCTTATCAGCGATATGTGTGTACAGCCGCTTTCTCCATCTGCGCCCCCCTCCTATCCGGACCGGGATCCCGGAGAGCCTGAGGATGTTCGCGCTTCGCGGATTGTAGAAGAGATCTATCGCCGCGGCAAACCGCAGCTTCCTGATCCGCATGATAGTCGAAATGGTCGCCGGCACTCCCCTGCCAGCTTCAATCACTCCGGCAAGTCCGGGGTGATTCTCGAGTATCGATGAATGGGGAGGCTCGGCCATGTACCATATCTCCGCTTCGGAAAAACATTCCTGCAGCGAGTCGATCACCGGGGTGGTGAGGATGACGTCTCCGAGGTAGCGGAGCCTCGTCACGAGTATCCTCAGCGGGACACCCTTACGAGCTGAGAGTGCGGCATGCACCTGTCTAATCCTCCTGCTTCATCCGGGCTATGATCTCCCTGCTCGACCTCTCCTTCGGATCGCCGGTGATGACTGTGACGCACCCTATCTCCCTCGCCGTCTCTATTTCCGGGACTGTTTCGACGGTGTAGTCGGTCCCCTTCGCATGAACATCAGGCCTTACCTCTCTCAGGACCGCATCGACCGTGTCCTCGGAAAATATCAGCACGTAATCAACAAAACGAAACGCCGCCAGTATCTCGGCTCTCTCGACAGCCGACATCATCGGCCTGCCTTCCCCCTTGAGGCGTTTCGTGGAATCGTCGTCGTTTATCGCGACAAGAAGAACGTCACCGTGCTCGGCGGCCTCTTCAAGATACCGGACGTGCCCGACGTGTATGATATCGAAACATCCATTGGCCAGAACGACCTTGGAGCCGCCTGACCTGAGCCCCGCAAGAATTCCGGCCAGCCTCCCGGTGTCAGTAAATATTACTTCGTTCATTCAGGCATCCTCCCTCCGCCGTCCAGAAGGGCGGCGAACTGCTTCGACATCGTATCACAGACATTTTCCCAAGTAAATTCGAGTATCCCCGCAACCCCCTCACGGCCCATTGCCGCGGCAGCTTCCCTGTCATCGTACAGTCTTTTGAGAGCCCGGGTAATAGCTGCCGAATTGCGTGACCTGAGCACAAGAGCGGTGCGACCGTTTACCGCGAAATCCTTCGTACCGCTTCCGGTGCAAACGAGCGGGAGCCCGCAGGCCGATGCTTCAGCGCACGTATTGCTCCAGCCGGCCCTGTGCTCTGCAGATACGAACACATCGGCGGAGGCATACATGGCAGCCATACTCTCCTGGGGAAGATCGATATAGAACCGGAACGGAAGGCCGGGATCGAATTCCGTCCGCGGATCCTCTGTTCCCGGTGTCATACTGTCGAAGAGGAGCAGTTCGATATCGTAACCGTTCCGGTACATCGATTCGACAGCCTTCAATACGAATCTCGTCCCTTTGCGTGGCCTCGACAGCCTTCCGTAGCACATCACGCGAAAAGGCGCACCGGGAGCGGCCTTTTTTTCAGATGAAGGATAAAACAATTCCGGGTTTATCCCTCCACGGCCATCCAGAGCCTTAACGCCATATTTTTTTCGTACCCTCTCCATCAGGCCAAGTGAGTTGGCCATCACGCGTATATCACCGGAGCGGATTATCTCGTTTTCACGGGCCACATTCTCGATTTGTAGATAGAATACCTTCAGCCGGGCGGGCAGCGCCCTCAGGTCATCGAGGTGCTCGGGAGCGCCGGTGATCAACACGTCATGCTCAGCCGAGGCGGCGTCCGAGAGCTTCCGGCACTCGCCCTTCAGTCTGGTCCAGGACGGACCTTTTCCTTCGGGTGTGTATATGATGAATTCGTGACCGCTCGAAGTGAATGCCGCCGATAATTCGACGTATCTTCTCACTCCTCCGAAAAGCAATGTATGCGGCAGGATCGTTGCTATCCTCAACTGCCGCCTCCCCCTCTACCTTCCATCATCGTATCGAGCGTTGAAAGGATCTCGCCAGGATCGGTGACTGCCGTGCCCCTCTTCATCACTACGATGGAAGCGGCCACGTTGGCGGCAAGCATCGCCTCGCTCATCGTGCCGCCGGCGGCCAGGGTCAGCGCCACCGCTGACACCACCGTATCCCCGGCACCCGTGACATCGGTAGCCTCGGGGCTTCCAACCACTCCGGCTTTGAGTGTCTTCTTTCGCGGGCGGAACAGGGCCATCCCGAGCCTTCCCCTCGTTATCAGCAGGGAGTCTGACTGAAGCGCCTTGAGCAGTTTTCTTCCTGTCCGTACCAGAGCGTCATCCGAGCCCGGTTCTATCCCGGCTGCTTCAGCCGCCTCTACCTCGTTAGGGGTAGCCGTAGTTATCCCTTTGAAGCGGGTGAGTCCGAATCTTGAATCGGCGATCACGGGGATACCGGAGCCAGAAGCCATCCTGATAACAGCCTTTGCGATCTCATCCGAGAAGACGCCCTGTCCGTAATCGCTCAGTATCAGCGCGCCGCATCCCGGCAGGCGCTTCTCGAGCGAACGCAGGAACCTCTTCCCGACCGCCTGTGTCAGTGATGCGCCGCTCTCCCTGTCAATCCTCACTATCTGCTGGCGCTGAGCGTGAAAATCGCCGGCAAGCACCCTGGTCTTCGATGTCGTCATCGTTCCTGCCGCCGCTATGATCCCGCCGGTATTCACGCCTGAGGAACGAAGCATCACTCCGAGTCTTTCTGCAGTATCGTCCCTGCCCGTCACTCCGGCCGCAAAGGCCCTTCCTCCGAGCGACGCGATATTGGTCGCCGCGTTGGCTGCTCCGCCGGGACACCACGAGCTTCCATCATATCTCACGATGACCACGGGAGCCTCCCGCGATACCCTGTCCGTTGTACCGTAGAGATACTCGTCCAGTATCATGTCCCCGGCGACGATGACCTTACGGCCTTTCCAGGAAAGCACTGTCTCCTTCACACTTCTGTAATCATCGATAGTTGTCTCGTTCACGCCTCGTTCTCCCTCATGATTTCCATGGCAGCGTCGAATACATCATCGACACCTATATCCCGCAGGCAATGCGTGTCGCCTTCGGGACATTCCTTCCTGAAACACGGCGAACAGTCAGCGCCGGAAGTCACAATCCTCGATCGCGGGCCCTGTGGAGATGTCCAGACCGGACTGGTCGACCCGAATATCGAGACGGTAGGCACCCCCATAGCCGCCGATACATGGACCGGCCCGCTGTCGTTTCCGACCACGAGATCCGCGCCTCTTAAAATAGACATCAGGTCGCCGATCCCGGACTTCCCGGCAAGGTTGAGAGCATCATCAACCGGTGCAGTGATATTTTCGAGATATTTCTCTTCCTTCGCGGAACCGACAGTAACTGTTCGCAGGCCCTTCTCATACTTCAACCTCTTCGCCAGGGCTGTGAATCTCTCGTGGGGCCACACCTTTGCCGGACCATATGCCGCACCGGCGGCGAAGACCACGTACCTTCCATCGAGGCTATAACCAGTGAGCCTCTCCTTCCAGTCGTAGGGTGGGATGATACATGGCGCCGGCATCACATCCTCTTCCCTCCCGCTGTACAGCCGCGCCAGGGCGGCATACTCACGTGAGAGATGGATCTTTCTGTGATCATCCGGCCGCAGCCAGTCGGTAAGCATCCAGTCCCTTCCACTGCCCCTGTATCCGAACCTGCGAGCCGTTCCTCCCAGATACGCGATCAGAGCGGAAGAAAACGACATGGGGAGGATGAATGAGGCGTCCCATCCCTTTTCGGGCCGGCCGCCTCTCAATGCGATGATCCCCCTCCTGACTCCCCCGTCCCTTCTGTACCTGATCAGATTATCGATAAAGGCGCTTCTACTGAGAAGCTCCGAGACGTAATCCCGGCAGAGGACAGTAATAAAATCGTCGGGGTTCTCTTTCCGGAGAAGTGTAAGGAAAGGGGTAGCCATAACTACATCGCCGATCCAGTTCGGAGCGAGTACGAGGAGTTCCTTACGCCCTGATCTGCAGGCTGTAGAGTTTCCGGTAGATCCCTTCCTCACCGATCAACTCCTCATGTGTGCCGATCTGCCTGATCCTGCCCTCATCGAGGACAACGATGCGGTCGGCGTTCTTTATCGTAGACAGCCTGTGGGCGATCACGAGCGTTGTCCTGCCGCGCACGAGCCTGTCTATGGCCTCCTGGACCAGTGCCTCACTCTCTACGTCGAGAGAGCTGGTGGCCTCATCTAGTATTAGTATCTGCGGGTTTTTAAGCAGAGCTCTCGCGATGGCGAGCCGCTGCCTCTGTCCGCCTGAGAGCTGCACGCCCCGGTCGCCTATGATCGTATCGTACCCTTTTGGCATCGCTTCGATGAACTCGTGAGCGTTTGCCGCGCGGGCAGCGATGATGACATCCTCCTTCGGATAGTCGGACAGACCGTACGCGATATTATTGAAGACCGAGTCGTTGAACAGGATCGTCTCCTGGGTCACGATCCCCATCAGGGAGCGAAGCGAGGAAATCGTGATATTGGATATATCCCTGCCGTCGATCGTGATCTTACCCGACCCCGGTTCATAAAATCTCGGAAGCAGATCTGCCAGTGTCGATTTTCCCGAGCCGCTCGCACCTACCAGAGCAACTACCTCGCCCCTGGCTATCGTAAGCTCTACATCCTCCAGTACCGGCGTCTCACCGTCATAACTGAACTTCACATCCTCATATCTGATCGCCTCGGATACCCCTTCGATCGTCTCGTTCCCCGAGATCTCTGCCTCTGTCTTGATATCAAGTATCTCGAAGACCCTCTCCGCGCACACGAGACCCTCCTGGATGAGGCTGTTGAGCTTGCTGAGAGCCTTGATAGGATTGACTACCCATAGCATCGCGCCGATGAACATCATCAGGCTGGCCGGAGCGAGCTGCTGTTCGACAACAAGTCTCCCTCCATACCACAGGATGACGACTGCCGCGATGATTCCCAGGGTCTCACTCATCGGCGATGCGAGGTCGGCGATCCGCCTCATCCTCGTGTACTCGCCGAAATACATCCGGTTGAAATCCCCGAACTTTATCTGCTCGAACCTCTCCATTCCAAACGCCTTAACGACGCGTACTCCAGATATCGTCTCCTGCAGGATGGCTGTCATGTCGGCCATCCGCTCCTGGGCCCTCCTGCTTCCTTTGCGCAATTTCCTGCTTATAACCGCGATAAGGGCGATGTTAACAGGGACCAGAATGATGGTCAGCAGGGAGAGCTGCCACGATGTATAGAAGATGATGGAGATCGCTATGATCGTCATCAGCCCGTTTCGAATAACGCTGGCAAGACCGCCGACGACGGCGCCTCTAAGATTTGTCACGTCGTTTGTTATCCGTGAAATGAGATGTCCGGTTTTCTGTCGGTCGAAGAAAGCCATCGGAAGCATCTGTATCTTCCCGTAAAGCTCGTCTCTCATTGACATGAGGATCTTCTGTTCGAGATAGATCGTCAGGAAGGTGCCAATATACCCGAAGACGTTCTTAATGAAACTCAGCAAAAAGAAGATCACGCAGAACCTTGCCAGCCGTTCTGTGGGTGTTCCCTCGTAGATCAGAGCCGCGGCCTGCTTTTTCAGCCCATCGATTCGAGTTTCGATCTCGTCAGGGATAAGGGGTGAACCGTGATCACCATCTTCCCTCTCTTCCACGGGCGCCGGATCAGTTGAGAATACTATGTTGAGGAAGGGCGGGATGAGAGTCAGCGAGACTCCGCTCAATGTCGCGAATACACTCGTACATATGAAGAGGATGACGACCTTCTTCCACCACGGCTTGAGATAGCCGAGCAGTCTCATATATGTACGCGCAGGTCCCTGGGCGCTCATCGTTCTGACTCCGTTTTCTTTCTAGACGGTAAGTTCCTCGCCGGTCGCGAGGACCTCTTCCACCTTGCTGAAGAAACTCTTCAGAGAGAGTTTCTCTCCCTTTGTCCCTTTGAAGATCCTGACGTTGGGCATCTTGCCCGGAATCCAGGTCTTTCCATCATATTTCGTAAAGAGTCCTATGGTAGGGACCTTCAACGCGGAAGCGAAGTGGAAGAGATTGGTATTTCCTGCGAGGAAGATGTCGCACTGAGACAGGAGAGCGAGGGCCTCTCCCGCGTTTGTCGGGACAAGATCGATGACCTCGCCCTTCAGTTCTCCCGAGATCTTGTTAACAAGTTTCTCATCCCATGGATCTGTCAGCACGAGGAACTTTACCCTCCTGCGTCCGGCCAGGTTGTTGGCCAGGTAGGCTATTATCTCGGGGATTACCCGGTGCCGGCTCTTGCTCCTGCCCGGATCGATGCCGACAGTTATGACTCCTTTTTCAGGCTTCCGGAAATGAATCAGCTGCCGTGCGTGATTGAGGTCTGCCTGCGGCAGAACGACGTCCCGCTGTACTCCCCCGGTCGGCAGTCCGAGCGATTCGACAAGCCTGATCATCCTCTCACCTTCGTACCCCCGCGAAGACAATCTCACCTCGAGGTTGATGAACGGATGTGCCAGCTGATGGTGAAACCCTATCCTCATCGGCGCTCCAGACGCAAAGGCGAGGGTGTGCCTCTCCATCGATATCCCCTTGCTGAGCAGGATCACAGTATCGAGGTGCTGCTGCCTGAGCTTGCGGATGAGGGCATAGTAATCAGCCGTGAAGAACCTCAGCTGTTTCTTGTTGTAGGTCAGTATCGAATGGACCCTGAATATACTCCTCGCGATATCGGCATCGATGGAATTGACCAGCAGGGTCGTTCTTATCCCGGGAAAACGCTCGTGGAACCAGTTCGCGACGGGAGCGGCAAAGAGCAGGTCGGTCGTATCGCCTGAATCTATGAAGAGCAGCCTTGAGGACTCAGTGATCCCGGCTGGAAGGGCGAACGGCTCTTCTTTCCCTGTATGCTTGAGGAAATACGAGACCATCTTCGGCACCATCTGTTTTTCGCCGCTATCTCTTCGCATTTCTTCTCCCGGCCTTTCCGCCGTCACCGGCGAGCGCTATCGATATTCCCTTGTCAACGCTATCGATGAAATCAAACTTTATATCTTTCCTGATGCCCGCGGGGATCTCGCTGATATCCTTCCTGTTGGACGAAGGCAGGATCACTTCCCTGATCCCGGCTCTGTGAGCGGCGATCACCTTGTCCCTTATTGCCCCGACAGGCAGAACTTTTCCGGTCAACGTTATCTCGCCTGTCATGGCGATATCGTTTCGTATCTTCTTACCGGTCGCCAGAGAGGCGAGCGAGACCGCTATCGCGACCCCGGCGCTCGGTCCGTCCTTGGGAACTGCCCCGGACGGAATATGCAGGTGAAAATCAGAGTTTTCAAAGAATTTCTCATCCTCCATCTCGTCAGCGAGATTCGCCCGGACATAACTCATAGCTGCCTGGGCCGATTCCTTCATGACATCGCCGAGCTGTCCCGTCAGCTTGACGCCCCCTCCACCCTTCATCCCAAGGGCCTCTACAAAGAGTATGACCCCTCCAGCAGCGGTTTTAGCCATTCCGGTAGCTACACCCCGTTCAGGACGAACCAGCATCTGCTGGTCTGAATACCCCGCCGCACCGAGCCAGCTGTCGAGGTTCCTCGCAGAGACCTTCCACGGTCCTCTCGCCCCCTCGACCAGCTTTCTGGCCGCTTTTCTCGCCAGGGTCGATATTTTCCTCTCGAGGTTCCGCACTCCGGCTTCCCTCGTATGACTCTCGACTATCATCCTCAGCGCGTCGTCGGTAACATCCAGCCTGGATGCAGAGATGCCGTTCTCCTCGAGCTGCCTCGGCAGAAGGTATTTCCTCGCTATCTTCACCTTCTCAGCGGTGATATATCCGGACAGTTCTATCACTTCCATCCTGTCAAGCAGGGCGGGCGGTATCGTATCTGGTATATTGGCCGTCGTGATAAACATCACCGCCGACAGATCGAACGGTGTGTTGATATAATTGTCCTCGAACGAATCGTTCTGCTGAGGATCGAGGACCTCGAGAAGGGCCGATGCGGGATCGCCCCTGAAATCCTTGCCTAGCTTGTCGATCTCGTCGAGCATGAATACCGGATTCCTGCTGCCGGCGTTCTTGATACCCTGGATTATTCTTCCGGGCAGAGCGCCGATATATGTCCTTCTGTGCCCCCTGATCTCCGCCTCATCCCTTATGCCTCCGAGAGAAAGCCTGACGAACTCCCTGCCCATGGCGGAGGCGATGCTCATACCGAGTGACGTCTTGCCCACACCCGGGGGGCCGGTAAGGCATAGTATAGAACCTTTCGAATCCTTCTTCAGTTTTCTGACCGAAAGATAATCAAGGATCCTTTCCTTCACATGTTCGAGATCGTAATGGTCCCTGTTAAGTATCCGCCTCGCCTTCTTTATATCGATCGAGTCTTTTGTTTGTTCCATCCACGGCAGATCAAGTATCCAGTCTATGTAGGTCCTCGACACAGTGTATTCCGCCGACCCGGGAGACATCCTGGAGAGCCTTGACCATTCCCGCTCCGCGGACGCCCTCGCCCCTTCGGGCAGTTCCTTTTTATCTATGCTGTCCTTAAGATCCTCGATCTCCATAGCCGTATCGTTTTCGCCAAGCTCGTTCTGTATAACCTTGATCTGCTGGCGCAGGTAATACTCGCGCTGCTCCCTGTCCATCTCGTGCCGGACATCCTGCCTTATCTTCTCGCCCATGCGGGCGATCTCGAGCTCTGCGTTGAGCAGGCCGTAGATATGATCGAGCCGTTTGAAGGGATCGAGCATCTCGAGCGACGCCTGTTTCTCTTCGATATCCGTATTGATGTTCGCCGTCACGAGATCAGCCAGCCTTCCAGGCTCCCTCACGCCCGCAATCACGCCTTTCAGCTCATCAGGATAACTCTCCGTAGAATCTACAAGCCTCGAGAAGGCATTGACGACATTCAGCATCATCGCGCGGGCCTTCCGCCTGCCGCCGTCCTTCTCCTCCAGGAGCTTCACTGAGGCACGCATCATCGGCGGACCATCTATGAACTTACGAGCCTGAACACGGGCCAGACCCTGTCCGATTATCCTGATGTGGCCATCGGGAAATCTCGCCATCTTCTGGATAAGCATGGCGCACCCTGTATGATATATGCCTTCCGGACCAGGTGATGTCTCTGACGGATCTTTCTGGGTGAAGACGCCCACGATCTTGGTCTTACCTAGAGCCTCATCGATAAGTCCTATCAGGTTCTCGTCGGTGAGAATAAGCGGCACGAGCATATACGGGAATATCACGCCGTCATTGATCGGGATGACCGCCAGTTCCCCCGGAATGTTCCTTACCGGATCATGCTCTCTCGATGAATCGTTCAGCTGAAACGCCCCCTATTCTATTTCGACTTTCCGGACCCTGCTCGCTGGATCGGTCCGGGCGATCCTGACCTCGAGCATTCCCCGGTCATAACGTGCAGTCGTCTTTTCCTGATCGACAGGCACAGGGATTTCGACCTCGCGGAAAAACCTGCCGATCTCTATCTCTATCTGATTGTACTGTTTGCTTCCCTCGCAGCACGAACTGCCTCTCACGCCGCCTATTCTCAATTTGCCGCCGTCTGTCACGATATTGATCGTGTCGCTGTCCATCCCCGCGATCTCCAGGACCACTATGACTTCCGTGTCGGTCACTATGACATCCGCGGGCGGTTCCCATGACAGGTCAGACGGATACCTCATCCGGGCATCCTCTTCACCCGAAAAGAATATACGGGTCTTCCTTCCGCTTTCACGGTCGTTTCTCATTGAAGCGCAATACCTTTCGTTTTCCGGGCTGAATCATATCCGGACGTTGTCGAGGATAGAAAAGGCTGGTTGTAAAGTCAATTCAAAAGGGTGGACAAAGGAAGACGGGCCGCCCTCTTACCCCTGTCCCTTCATATGGTTTCAGTCATATGGCTCCAGGTACGGATCAGCGGGCAACCCGTCATCAGCGCTCTATTTCTTGCCTGTGTCTACGGTGGGGGCATTCCCGTGATAAACAGGCATTTCGTCGAAACCGACGAGACTGTAGCTGGAAAGCCTTTTCTCGTCGATATCCCAGTCGTAAAGGATGTTGTCTGAGTCGAAATCAAGCATATAGACAAGGACCGAATTCGCACCCCTGTCCTGGATGTAGTAGACGAAACACTCCTCATCCCTCTCT
Source organism: uncultured bacterium (assembly GCA_964457905.1). Lineage (GTDB taxonomy): Bacteria > Krumholzibacteriota > Krumholzibacteriia > Krumholzibacteriales > Krumholzibacteriaceae > JAUWCL01. Next base: position 17,551 of record CAYWGA010000039.1, read on the forward strand.
CTGGAACTCAGGTATACGTTCGGCATACCCCAGGATGCAATGACCTCATCCTCGTTCATCCCCCTGATTATCTCGCCATTACGGATATTTTCCTGAAAAGAACTCTCCGGATGCCCCTCTATGAAGATCTCCCTCGCATCACTGGAGGTAAAATCTTCTCTTTCTATCTGGTTGGTGCAGGAACATCCTGATGCGAATATCAGCAGCGGCAAGACGAACAGAAGCAGCAGGTATCTCATAACGCTCCCTCCTTGATGTTGGGAGACTACCTCACGGGGAGTGACCGCATAAAAAAACACCACGTCCCTTTCGGGGTATGGCGCTCCATATCATAATCCGGACAGTGGGGTCTTATCGGACATGGCTCACCCCCGAGTCAAAACACTCTACACTATTGAGTATATTTCGATTTCAGGGTGTGTCAACGGGGCCGCGAACGGCCTCGTACAGAATCAGGGAGACACCAGGCAACTCGAACTCTTCCGAAAGGTTCATCTCCGCCTCGATATGCCCGGCTATATGTCCCTCAGCGTCGGTGTCCCAGGTCCTGCATTGGAGCAGCCAGACTCTCCTGCGCCCTTCGGTCATACTGTCGAGCTTTCCCGCTATGCCGTCACGGTCAAGATGCGCGGCATAGATCGATGCCACCGGGCGCGCGCCTTGATAATAGTGTCTGACGACAGGTTCCATTCCCGGAGCCAGGATGAGATCACCGGGCTCCGAGTTTTCCGAAATGATCCGGACTGCGTCCCTGATATCGTCCCGGAAGTAACGGGGTGTGAAGTGGTAGTTCCAGACCGATATGAGCATAAGCGCGCACAGCGCCGATACAGACACTGCCGCCGCGGCCCTTGCCCGTGGAATCCCGTGGGCGATCACCGCGATGAAGATGGGGAACGCGCACATGAGGTAGCGGACATTAAGCACTTTTATCTTCAGTATCGCTGCTACAGTGACAAGCCCTACCGTCGCGGCCAGGACACAGAGGTAGAGAGCTGCCCTTCTTTCCCTGAAGAGTCTCGCCAGACCCGCGAAAAACGCGGCGCCGAAAAGAAACGCAGCCGCGGCTATTTGTGTGCCGTACCGGCTGAACATGGCACCGATAGAACCGGCCTCATGGAGTTCCCGCAGGTCCGGTCCGTAAGAGAATCCCATCGCGAAAGCGAACAGGCCGTATGGATATGCCATGAGAGCGGACGGTCCGGCCCCTTCCATCCTGTAGACCACCGGGCGCCTTGCGGCCTCGACGGCCCGGATTCTCTTGAGGAAAAATAATTCCCTGTAGATCCAAGGAGACACGATGACCAGCGCCACAACCGTGGCCAGGGCAAAATACCTGAGGTGGTCCCCTCTCATCCTCCCTGTCACTATCATATATAGAGCGAACCCGGCACAGAGAAAGACAGCCATGAAATGCGACAGGCATGCGAGGCCGAGAGCGAGGCCGAGGAGCAGTCCGTTGCGGAAGTCAGGCTTCTCGTCGAACCGGCTGAAGGCCAGAAGAGAAAGCACCACGAACATCGTCAGGAAAGAATAGAACCGGAGTTCCTGTGAGTAGTAGATGTTGAACGGGTTGAGCGCCATCAACAGAGCGCCGGTCAACGCGGTGCCTTCATTCGATTCGCGCCTCAGCCAGAAATACATCAGGAGTACCGTGATGACGCCGGCAGCGGCTCCCGGTGTCCGCAGCCAGGCTTCTGAGGAAGAGACAGCGGACCAGAAGTGCATCACCAGCGAATAGAGAGGTCCATGGACATCCCACATCACCTTGACTCCGTAAGATATTCCTCCAGGAGGTGAAGTATACGACCCGATCGTAAGGATCTCATCGAGCCACAGTGACTGGTGGCCGAGCCTGAAGAACCTCAGAAAGGCGGCGAGTATGGCTACCGCCGTCAGCGCCGCGAGTCTTTTCCTGTCTGCCTGTAATTCCATCATCTTCGTTCTTATACCCCCGAAGCGTTATTTTTTCCAGTTGAAAACGAACAGACCGGAGTCGATACTCATTTCATGGCAGCACCTGAACAAAGTAAAACCAGGATCTATATCGGTCCGGCGGGCTGGTCATACGCCGATTGGGAGGGTCCTGCCTACCCTTCCGGCACCGGCTTTGACAAGCTGCTGTACATCGCCGGATACTTCAAGGTCATCGAGCTGAACAGCTCTTTCTACCGTATCCCTTCGATGAAGATGGTCTCGAGCTGGCTCGAGCGGCTTTCGCCTCTGCCCAACTTCAAGCTCAACATCAAGGTCAACGGGAAGTTCACTCATGAGAGGGTATACTCACCTCCGGAACTGAAGGAATTTGTCGACCGCTTCTCACCGCTGCACGAAGCCGGGATAGCCGGTCCCTTTCTCCTGCAGTTTCCCTGGTCGTTCAAGGCTGTCCCTGAATCGAGAGAATACATCGAGAGGCTCGCGCCATTTTTTGCGGACCATCCCGCGGCTGTCGAGCTCAGGCACGGCTCATGGGCAGGGCCGGAGACCGGCGAACTCCTCTCGAAATGCGGTTTCGCGATCTGTAATGTCGATCAGCCCCTGATCGGCGAATCACTCCCTCCGTCATCACTGGTAACAGATCCCGATACTGGGTACATACGCCTCCATGGCCGCAACACGAAGAACTGGTTTCGCAGCGGAGCGGGCCGGGACGCGAGGTACGATTATCTTTATTCCCATGAAGAGTTGGAAGAATGGTCGAAACGGGCCGGTGAGATGATAGGCAGGGTCGGTTCGCTCTTTATCATAACGAACAATCATTTCGGGGGGCAGGCTCTGGCAAACGGGCTCCAGCTCAGGTCGATGCTCGAGGGAGGCGTTATCAAAACTCCCGCCTCACTGATTAGAGCATTTTCATCTTTAAAGGATATCGCCTCTCCCCCGTGCGGTGAAGAGGAACTCGACCTGTAGGAGTTCTGTCGCGGAAGTTCTACCTCGACAGTATTCCCAGAACAAGTATCACGACTACAATCCCGATATACAGAAGCAGCCTCTTTGGAGCTACAAGTTTCCCGCCACCGCCGGTTTTCAGCACCGACTTGATATTGCGAGTTTTTGGCCCTGCAATCGGTGTATGGCAGAACTGGCAGAACTTGTCATCTTTCTTCAGAGGGAAACCGCATTTCAGACAGCTTGTCTCTACGGAGTTGGCAATCGTCGGCTCTTCCTCTGCGATCTCGACCTTCGGAGCCTCTTCGGGATTCAATTCCTCGATGAGACCGATGCCGCCGGCCTCCTCTATCAACTCGAGTGTACCGCGAGCCTTGGGAGCTGACTTTGTCTCGACAATCGTCTTGGGCAGATTGCGAAGCATAAACTTTATTCTTGTGACGGGTGTACTGGTAAGTATCCCGTACTTGATAGCGAACGAACCGGGAGTCTCGATCTCGCTTTTGATGCCTTCGAGTATGACCCTGTAGATGGTCTTGTTTTTCACTTCAGTACCGTCTTCCGGTACGGCGGATCTGTATGCGAAATTCTGTATGGACATAACTCTGCCTCCTGCCCGAATTTAAAGCATTATCCGTGCCACAGGAGGCTGCATTTGAGGGAGAACGCCCATACGATGGGAAACGAACATCAAAAAAAGGGACCGGATTGAGATCCGGTCCCTCGATAGAATCATATGAAATGACAGCCGTAGCAGTCACAGTGTGGATTACCGCGTATTTATAACGGCACACTCCTCACCGGTTCTCCACCCCTCCATACCGAAGGTATCGACTGCGGAGACCTTGTAACAGTACTCCACGTTACCGACGAGTCTGGTGTCAACATATGTAAGGGATGTTGTCGTGCCTGCCAGTTCGACCACATTGAAAGCTGGGAAATAGTAATAGACCCTGAACTCTTCAAGGGTCGCCATATCCTCAGACGGATAATCCCAGGCTACCGTCGCCTGCTCAGAACCGGGCGTAACCGTAAGATCGGTCGGCGCCGACGGGGCGACCACGTCAAATGGCGCGGGTTCGGTCCCGTGGTCGTTCGAGCAGGAGATGAGAGCGGCCATCGCGACAACCGTCAATACTATCATCGTATTTTTCAGCATCGTCATCGCCTCCTAGAACGAAAAATTCTTTACGAGCATGAATCCATCCGGCCTTATTTCCATGGAGACCGGCGGGATCTTAGCCTCTGGGCCCAGTGTGATATCGAGAATACTCCAGATGTACATGCCGGCGAGGACACCGAACCCGATATTGCGGTACTTGTAAGTGTTATCGGCATCGCTCCAGCTCTGTTCCATCGCCGCATAGTACTCGGCTGCTTCCCCGATATAGGTGGCCTGCGCGTATCCCTTCGACGCGTCCTCATACGAGTCGATATGGCGGTTATACTGCAGGGTGAGCCCTCCTATTACACCGAGCGTAAGGAGCGAAGTCCCCATCATGATGGAGCCCCTCGTATACCGCCCGGTGGAAAACTGCCCCCAGCCCGGGAATACGCACGACTTGATCACATCCTCGGTCCTCTCGGCAGCGGAGGCCGCGGACGTTAACAGCACCAGCGCTATCAGCGCTGTCACTACTGTCTTTCTCATCCGGATTCCTTTCTCAATGTCCTGTCGCTCAATGCTTATATACCGTTATTACGGATTTCGTGCGAAATTGTTACATCGCCATACTATAACCTCTTGAGGACTGGAACAATAGCCGATTGACATGTTTCGTGAAAGCCCTTAGTTTTAGGTACGCTGGGCGAAGGGACTTACGGCAGGTCGTTATGCGGAGGAACGTTTTGATCCGGGTACGGGAACTATCTAAAAATTATGGGATTACGAGGGCGGTCAATAATCTCGCCTTCACCGTCGAGAGAGGCGAGGTCCTCGGATTCCTCGGGCCCAACGGCGCCGGCAAGACGACGACGATGAAGATGCTCACGTGCTATCTTCCCCCCTCTTCCGGTACCGCTGAGATCTTCGGATTCGATATCCTCGAGGATTCGATGGAGGTCCGCAGAAGGATCGGCTATCTCCCGGAGAAGAACCCACTCTATACCGACATGGACGTAAGCTCGTTCCTTGAACTTGCCGCCAGACTGAAAGGCGTCGAGAAAGATGTCCTCAGGGGTTCAGTCAAGATGGCGATCGAGAGATGCGGCCTCGGGGATGTAAACAGAAGACGTATCGGGAACCTTTCCAAGGGATTCCAGCAGAGGGTCGGTATTGCCCAGGCAATCGTGAACGACCCTGAACTTCTTATCCTCGATGAACCTACGATCGGCCTTGATCCCAGCCAGATAATCGATATCAGATCCCTTATCAAGGATCTAGGCAAAGACAGGACAGTGATTCTCAGTTCTCACATACTGCCCGAAGTCAGCCAGGTCTGTGACAGGATAATAATCATAAATAACGGCCGACTGGTGGCCATTGACTCTCCCGACAATCTCCGTGACAGGCTCAAGAGATCCTCGATGACGAGGGTGCGGATCGGTGGATCTGTCGATATCTCGGAGGCTGAGAGAGTCATAGCCTCTATCGACGGGGCCAGGGTCATCAGCACCGGAGAGCGCGGCGGGGACGGATCCTCCCTTTTTACGGTCGAGTCGGCATCCGACTCCGATATACGTAACGGACTAGCCAGAAGGCTTATAGAAGCTGATATACCCCTGCTCGAGATCTACAGCGAGGAGCTCTCACTCGAGGATATCTTCATAAAACTTGTCACCGAGGAGGGCGAAGCGTGAGCAAGACCTCGGCGATATACGGCAGGGAACTGCGCTACTTCTTCCAGTCGGTGACGGCTTACGTGGTCATATCGATATTCCTCGTCATATCCGGCTACTTCTTCTTCAGTGGTTTCAGGTATTATAATCTTCTTTCACTGCAGTCGATGCAGAGCGGATTCGCTCCGGGCGGACTTAACCTCATCGACGGTGTGATGCGCCCTCTGCTCGGTAACATCAGCATCATCATCCTGCTCCTTCTGCCTCTGCTTACGATGAGATTGATGGCCGAAGAAAAAAAGCAGGGGACCTTCGAGCTCCTCTCTACATATCCGGTCTCCGACATCGCCACAGTCTCAGGCAAATTTCTCGCGGCCCTGACTGTCTATGCGATCATGCTCGGATGCACGCTGCTCTACCCCGGGATGCTCTTTTTCTTCGCCGAACCTGAACTCACGCCTATTATCACGGGGTACATCGGGCTTCTGCTGATGGGTGCCTCTTTCATTGCCATGGGCACATTCTTCTCTTCAATCACGGATAACCAGGTAGTAGCCGGCGTGGCTACTTTCGGGGCCTCTCTCTTCTTTCTTGTAATAGGCTGGGCCGCTCCCTTTGTCGGGCCGAAGTTCGCCGCCGTTCTGGCGCAGATATCGATACTGTATCACTTCGAATCATTCTCCAAGGGAGTGATCGAAACCAGCGACGCGACATATTATATCTTCCTCACACTCTTTTTTCTCTTTATGACGATGAGGTCTCTCGAATCTACGAGGTGGAAAAGCTGATGGGCGGTTTTATCTATAGATTGCTCGGCGGCGCGGGCCTCATCCTGATAGTCATCGGGGGAATAGTATACGGCATATACTATACGAGCGGATGGCCCGCTATCCTTCCCCTCGCCCTCGGCCTCGCGATGACAATAGGAGCTTTCGCCGGCGGGTACAGGTCGGAGAAATCTGAGGGTTCACGGCGCACCGTCAGGTATGGCATTGGGGCGGGGCTGTCTGTAGTGGCGGTCGCCGCTATTCTGATCTTCCTGCAGACGCTTTCTTACAGGCACACCTCTACTATCGACCTCACAAGCAACAGGCGATTCTCGCTCTCCACCCAGACAGAAAAGATCCTCGACTCCCTCGAAACGCCGGTCCATTTTACATGCTTCTACAAGGAGACGAGCCAGGACCGGGTAGTCCTGCAGGATCTGCTCGAAGGCTACTCGGCCCTCAACCCGATTGTGACATTCATCTTCATCGATCCTGACAGGGAACCCGTGATGGCCCGGAATTACGGTGTCACCAAGACCGGTATCACATTCATCGAATCGGGGCAGGCGCGCGAACAGCTTGAAGATCCTGATGAGAAACAACTGACAAACGCCGTTGTCAGGGTGACATCCGGCAGTGTCAAGACTGTCTTCTTCCTTACCGGGCATGGCGAAAAATCGATTCGGGAGACGGGGCCTCACGGCATGAGCAGTTTTATGGAAGCGTTGGAGACAGAGAACTTCGAGGTCCGTGACTTCACCGCCCTGAGCCTGGAGCGCATTCCTGATGAGTGCGATATCCTCATCGTGGCGGGGGCCGAAAAGGACATCGTCAAGCATGAACAGAATGTGATCCTCGATTATCTGACAAGAGGCGGCCGGGCTCTCTTTCTTGTAGATCCAATGACCGAGATCGCGAACATAGAAGGGATACTCGCCGCTTACGGGATCATTCTCGGGAACGACGTGATCGTCGACAGGCAGGGAAAACTCCTGGCTGGCAATTACCTCACACCTGTAGTGAACAGCTATGGAGATCATCCGATAACGGACGGCTTCAGGCATTTCACATTCTATCCGCAAGCACGGTCGATCGTCGTACTGGCGGATACCCCCCCGTCCCTTTCAGTGACGGCCCTCGGCAAAACAAACGAAGGCGCCTATTCCGAGACCGATATGGCGACCCTTCTAGAGGGCCAGACACAGTACGAACCTACAGAAGACGGCAAGGGACCGATCGACATCGCGGCCGCATCGACGATGGGATTTATCGCTGATTCCACATCCACCGTCATCGAGTCGAGGGTGGTTGTTTTCGGTGACAGTGATTTCGCCGGAAACTCGAACCTTCGTCTTTCCGGAAACAGGGACCTGCTGCTCAATACTGTCCACTGGCTCGCCGAGGCCGAAGACATGATCGCTATCAGGCCGACTGACGATCTTCAGCAGCCAGTCCTGCTCACAGCTACACAGGGCCGTTACGTCTTCTGGATCCCGGTCGTCGCCCTGCCCGCGCTTGTGCTGCTTGCCGGAACGTTTATCCTCATGTGGAGAAGAAGAACCGTCCGATAGTGGAGGTCCCCCCTTGAAGGCACGCAGCCTCATCATCATCGTTGCTCTTCTTGTTCTCGTTGCCGGATATTTCTTCTTCATCGAGGAAAGGCAGCGCCGGGATTCTGACGAAACGAAGAGAACATCCAAGATGCTTCTCCCTTACGGGCTGCTGGACATAGACTCAGTCGCATTTATCAATCCTTACGGCGAGACTATCATGTGGGAAAGAGACGGCGATGGCTGGCGGATCACATTTCCTGTGAATGATATAGGTGAGAAAAGCACCATAGATATGTTTCTCGGGCAGATCGCGCCAGGACAGAAGATCGAAGAATTTGCCGGCGCATCGAACCTTGCTCAGTACGGCCTCGCCCCTCCATATGCCATTGTGATCCTCGAAAGTGAACGCTACGGCAGAACCGATACTATCTTTGTCGGTGAGAAGACTCCTACAAGTTTCAGAGCGTATGTCACACTCGGCTCCACCGGTGATGTTGCCGTCACGCGTGGCCTTGCTCACAACGTGATGCAGAAAAGGCTGTTCCACCTCAGGGACAAGAACTTCATCTCTCCGGATAAACGTCACATAACCGATTTCTCACTCATCTCGGAAAACGGCACAATCTCTTTCCAGAGGTCCGGTAATTCATGGAAAGTGATGGGATCGACTCTGACTGTCGACCGTGAAGTGATCGAACCATGGATCTCCGGTCTCGCAAGTGCGCTCGTCTACGAGTTCGCGGCAGAAAGTGTCACAGACACTCTGAGTTTTGGTATTGGTGCCCCGCACCGGGCGGCTGTCCTGAGGAACGCTGAAGGAGACACTATCAGGATATCGTTCGGCCAGCCAAGAGATTCACTGGTTCCCGTTGTCAGGACCGGACGCGACAAGATAATGATGCTGGAGTCCCGGTTCCAGAATGCCTTCTTCTGGTCCGATGACCGCCTCATCGTCATGAACCTTAGCCTTGTCAAGCCAGGGCTGGTCACGGCCCTTCAGTGGGAGACACCCGATACGGTAGCATCCTGGAAACTGGAGGGCGGAATCTGGATGACGGGCGGTGCCGACCCTGAACCTGTGGACCAGGAATCGCTCAAATACCTGTTGATGTACCTGCGTTCCACCGAGTACAGCAGCATTGTATCCGATCGCGAGCTCGTTTCCGCAGCGAAGCCCGATGTGATGATAACCCTTGGTGACAGTTCCGGCGAGGTGCTCGATATCATCTCACTTTTCCGATTCGAAGACGGAACTATCGGCGGGATCTCGATCTCGGGCGGAAACGCCGGCCGGATCAGTGAAGGAACCCTTGCCGAAATACATCGTGCCTACCAGCAGATCCTCTATCGGTAGCTGTACCAACTTCAGTGAAATTCTGCTATATTCAGCTCATGAAGAACGATTCCCGAGCAAAGTTATCAAGGAGGGATTTTATTACCCGCACGGCGGGACTTGTCGCCGCCGGCACGGTTACGGCTACGGTCGCGGGTGGGTCTGTCTTTGCCGCGGACGACGAATTGCGAAAAGCGGATTTCTGGGAGAAGGCCGAAAAGGGCCGCGTGAGGTGCACGCTTTGCCCGCACAGATGTTCTATCGCCGATGGCAAACGCGGCGTCTGCAGGGTCAGAGAGAACCGCGGCGGAACTCTATATACTCTTTCCTGGGGCAGGCCCTGCGCGCTTCATACCGACCCGATAGAGAAAAAACCGTTCTACCATTTCCTGCCGGGATCGATCTCACTCTCCATGTCCACAGTCGGATGCAACATGAAGTGTCTTTTCTGCCAGAACTGGCAGATCTCACAGTCCTCGCCGGAAGACTTGGAGACCGAGATCGTAAATCCCGGGTTCTATGCAAAAAAAGCGGTCAGCTCGGGAGCATCATCCATTGCCTTTACGTATGGTGAGCCTGTCGTCTTTTTCGAGTATGCGAAGGATATCGCCGAAGCGGCAAAAGATTCCGGAATCAGGAGCGTTGTCGTCTCCAACGGCTATATCGAACCTGAACCACTCGCTTCACTCTGCTCCTCTGTCGATGCGATCAAGATCGACCTCAAGGCTTTTGAGGACGGATACTACAGGAAGATCTGCGGCGCCAGACTTGATCCCGTTCTTCGTTCTCTAGCAGATATCCGTGCACGAGGCGTCTGGCTCGAGATCGTCTACCTCATGGTACCGACCCTTAACGATGACGCGGAGACGATCAGCAGGATGGCCTCGTGGATAATGTCCGAGCTCGGCCCGGACGTTCCTGTCCACTTCTCTCGGTTCCATCCGGCATACCGGCTTCCGGACCTCCCTCCTACACCGACATCATCTCTTGAAGAAGCAAGAGACAGATGTCTCGATGCGGGACTCAACTACGTCTATATTGGTAACGTGGCCGGTCATGAGGCCGACTCAACATACTGCTGCTCGTGCTCGAAGAAAATCATAGAAAGATCCGGTTACAGAATAAGTTCGATAGAGATGGACGGAAACAAGTGCAGATTCTGCGGCACTGTTCAGCCTGGCATCTGGAGGAATGACTCATGACGATACGTGCGGCGACAGGAGGAATCATGCTTTTTCTGACCCTCGCCGCGGCTGGCACATCAGGAGCTGGCCTGAAAGGAAACAGCATGGAACAGTCTATCCGGAAACCGGCTGTCGCCGGCCAGTTCTATTCTTCCGATCCGGTAGCGCTCCGCAGGGAGATCGAGGACTACATCAGGAAGGCCGATCCGCCGGACATTACGGGCGACATCCTCGCACTTATCTCTCCTCACGCAGGGTACGTCTATTCAGGACAGGTAGCAGCATCTGGCTACGCTCTTCTTGAGGAGGGCCAGTTCAATACGGTAGTCGTCATCTCGCCCTGTCATGTCGAGTACTTCCGTTTCGCTTCAATATATGACGGTGACGCGTACGAGACGCCTCTCGGCCTCGTGGAGATCGACAAGGAACTCGCGGAGAATATTGCCTCACATAGCGACTTGATCAAAATCGCCCCTGACGGCCACGGCATCGGTCCCCGAGGAAGAGGCGAACATTCTCTCGAGGTCCAGATACCTTTCCTGCAAGTCGCCCTTGGTGACTTCAAGCTGGTTCCGATAGTCATGGGCGACCAATCTTCTGAAATTGTTGACGCCCTCGGAGCTGCTCTTGCTGAATCGCTTGCCGGTCAAAATGTGCTGGTCGTCGCCAGTACGGATCTCTCCCATTTCCACGACGACGGCACAGCAAGAATTCTCGACAGCGAATTTATGGAGAAGCTTAAAGCATACGACATCGATGGACTCAAGAAATCGATCTCTTCCGGAAAGACCGAAGCATGCGGTGGCGGCCCCTCCTCTGCGGCCATGATCGCAGCCTCCGGCCTGGGCGCTGAAACATGCACCATACTGAAATACGCAAATTCGGGTGACATCTCGGGTGACCGCGGAAACGTAGTCGGATACGTGTCAGCAGTAATATCTGGAGACCGCGAGAGTGGATCATCGTGTATCAGGGGCGGCAGCATTGGAGAAGACGTGGACAGGGACACAAGAATATTCCTTCTCCGTTATGCCAGGCACCTCATCCGCGAGAAGCTCGGCATGGAGACCGAAGATATCAAGAGACCAGATTCGCCGATACTCGATGAGAAGCGCGGTGGTTTCGTAACCCTGAAGAAGAATGGAAGGCTGCGGGGCTGCATCGGGTATATCGACGCAGTGAAGCCTCTTCTCGAGACAGTAAACGAGATGGCCTACTCGGCTGCTTTCAACGATTACAGATTCGAGCCGGTATCAAGGGAAGAAGTCGACGATCTGTCCATAGAGATATCTGTGCTAAGTCCTGTGCGGGTTACCGAAGATCCTTCCGAGATCGTAGTCGGAAAACACGGAATCATAATCTCGGCTGTCGGGAAAAGAGGGCTTCTCCTTCCCCAGGTAGCTGTCGAATATGGCTGGGACAGAGACACCTTCCTCGACCAGACTTGCGTGAAGGCCGGGCTTCCGAAGGGCGCCTGGAGAAAATCAATGACGACGATAGAGATATTCAGCGCCGAGATATTTTCGGAGGAAGAAATGGGTTTGCGCTGAATCTCTATGTTTTATCGTATCAATATGTTTTAGCGTATCGATATTCTGCGTATGACAGTACTGTGGACTTTGTTCATTTGAGTACAACGTTCCGTATTTCTTTACATACTGATCGATACGCGCCCTGGCATAGTGCCCACCGGCCTCTTTCACATACTGAGCGCCGCGTTCCTTGATGTAATGCCCCCTATGCTTTTTCGCATGATTCGCCATCTTCTCTTTCCCGTAGACCCTCTCGGCTTCCAGCCTGTTGTGCT
>CAYWGA010000040.1:0-29714 GCA_964457905.1 uncultured bacterium
CACCTTCGTAGTGAAGTATCACGAGGGCCGTTTCGTAAAGGATTTTCCCGTCACTCCCGGCGCTCCTCCCTGCGGAGAAAAATATGTCGCCGCGCTGCAGGGATGCATTTACGACTGCTCGTACTGCTATCTCAGGTCGTACCTTTCCGGTAATTCGATAACGCTCCTTGTAAACAGCGGGAAGATGGAGAGCGATATAAATGAGGCTCTGCTGTCAGGGACGGTCCGCCTTACAACAGGCGAGCTGAGCGACAGCCTCGCCCTCGACCATATAACAGGGATCACTTCATCGATCCTTGAGATGCTGAAGGGAACAGACGCTGTCATAGAGGCGAGGACAAAGAGCGCGAACGTCGACCACCTGCCCGGGGTGAACGGACTCGACACCGAACTGGCCCGCCGGCATCTTCTCGTCACCTGGACACTTTCTCCGCCGGGAGCGGTCGTGCACGAGGAGCCAGGCGCGGCGACACTCGACGAGCGCCTCGAGGCGATAGCGAAGGTTTCGGCGGCAGGGATCAATTACGCCATACGCCTCGACCCGATCATCCCCTTCTACTGGAACGTCGATTCATACTCGGAACTTCTGTCGAGGATAAAAGACGCAGCCGGGGCCGCACCTTCGAGAATAGAGCTCGGCGTATTGCGCTTCCCCCCCGGCCTTGCGGACAGCGTAAGGAAGGACCTCCCGTTCAGTCCGATCCTTCTTGGAGAATACATACGTGACAGGGAGGGAAAGACGAGACTCTACCGCCCCATGAGGATCTGGCTCTACCGCGAACTCGCCGGCCTGATAGAAGAAGTCATGCCGGGGACCCACGTCGAGTTGAGCCAGGAGGACCGGACCGTCTGGGAAGACTCCGGCCTGGAGCCCCCCGTTATCTGCTGAACCAGGATTACTTTTTCACCGGCGTCGGCATCCCGTCGAATCCCAGTGTTTTCCCGTCGAGATGGGAGACATCCCCCAGCAGCCGGAGGCGCGGCCTGAAATCTATCACAACAGTGGTCAGCGAGGTATTCGGCAGCGAGAAGGACCAGATATCGTCCGGAGACATGCCGAGGACATGGGTAAGCCAGGCGCAGATGATCCCCCCGTGCGAGACGATCAGGATGTCGCCCTCGGTCTCGGCGATTATCTCGTCTACAGTTCTACCTGCACGCTTATGAAACTCCGGGAAGAGTTCGGCTCCCTCGATGATGACCTTTGATGGGCTGCGGAACCAGCGCTCGAGCTCCCCGGGATATTTATCCTCGACCTCGCCTGTCAGCAGGCCCTCCCACTCGCCGAACGAGATCTCCCTGAGCTCATCCCGAAATGTAATAGGGTATTCGTCACCGAGGGCGATAAGGGCCGTCTCACGGGCCCGCGCAGTGCTGCTGCAGAAGACGCCGGAGAACTCCATGCCGCGCAGCCGGACGCCGAGGTGGGCCGCCTGAGCCCTTCCCAGCTCGCTAAGATGGACACCATCATGGTTTCCCTGCACCCTGCGGACGGCGTTCCATGTCGATTCTCCGTGCCTGACCAGATGTATTCTACGTACTGTGTCGCTCATACTCCTCCTCGATGTGTGAGAATCAATCTACCAGAAGGTCCGTTTTATCTCAAGATACCTTGCGGTAAACGGAACTTTTTCTTACTCTTATGCCTACCTGATATATGACGCTTTATGACAGGATCGACTGGATGCGGAATATTATGCTTAAAAGCCTGTTTATAATCATTGTTCTGGCGGCAACGGCGGTTTCGTGCAACGGAGCGCCTGAATTCGAACTCGCCGGAAGAGAGATGTTCGAGGGCCCTCCCCGGGATGCCGGATTCTTCCACTGGGGGCCGGTGATAACCGATGCTAAGGGCATGATCCTTTCCGGCGGCTCAGCGATCATGGTGATCCCTGTCGGAACACCTCTCAACGAGGGGATAACGATCCAGCTCGACGGTGAACCGCTCGATATCGAAACTATTGTATCGACTGCGTGGGTCGCGGTCAAGGGCATCGGTCTTGTCGCCGTCGATCTATCCGATCTCACCAGCCCGAGATCCAGAATGGCCTGGTCGATACAGGACATCCGGTCATGCGAAGCGCTGGGCAGATACCTCATCGTCAACAGCGATAAATCAGGACTGTTCCTCTTCGATTTAAAAAATATCCCGTTTGATGAAGCACCCCTTCTTCTCTCCCACCTTCCGGACACCGCGCCCGGAGCGCACCTTTACAATTGGGCCAACCTCGTTGCCGCGGTATCAGGGAGGGAAGTGACCCTTTTGAAGCTGAATACCCGCCCCGCAGAGCTGAAGGTATTATCTCGTATCGAGGCCCCCGCGGAGATTACCAAAACAGGGATGTCGAGAGGGGTTGTCCTCCACCTTCTCTCAGACGATGGAGAGCTGTACAGATACGACCTTGAGGATCCACTGTCCCCCGTCCAGATACCATCGCTCCCTGAAAAGAATATCAGTGATTTCTGCATAGGGCGTGAATCAGCCATGGCGCTGCTCAAGTCGGGAAAGATCGTTCCGTTCCCCGCTCTCCATTCGCGTAATGGCGCGGAAAATGAAGTACATCCCGACCCGCAGTATTCACTGATGATCGGCGAGGGGATAACGAGTTCCCCCTCCTTCCCCGGCAGTTCGATAAGATACGTCAGGGACGGATTCATCACCTTCGGACAGGGAACAGGGTTTAATTTCTACGAGTTCGACGGAAAATACACAAAGGCGGCAGGCAATATCCCGATGAAGGGATTCGCCATCGAACTGACCGTCAGCGGCAAGTACATCTACCTTGCCAACGGCAGGGACGGCCTGAGAATAGGCCGTATTGACCAGGAAGGCTCAGTCGAATGGACGGGCCATGTCCAGACAGAAGAAGCGAGAGATGTAGCGATCGAGGACGACATACTTGTCCTCGTCGACGGGAAAGGCGGCGCGAGGTTCTATCGCCTCACCGTCCCCGATTCCCCCTCCCTCATATCGACATGGGAATCCCTGTCATATCTCTCGGCGGTCAAGGTCCGCGCAGGCAGGGCATACTTTGCCGGCGGGCTCCGCGGCGTAGAGGTCGTGGACTTCACCGACCCCGCCGCTCCCTCCCTTGTATGGAGCGAGAAGCTCTCGGAGGTAAGGGGCGTAGAGGTCGATGACGACCACCTCTATGTGGCCGACGGATTCGAGGGATTCAGAATATACTCCCTCGCCGGTTCCGTCCCGAAACTGGTCTCGATCATGGACACACCAGGCTGGGTCAGCGACCTCTTCGTCTCAGGCGACATCCTGTATATCGCGGACGGCCAGAGAGGATTCATGACTGTCGACATCAGCGACAGGAATGGACCGGCAAAACTCGGCAGGATAGAGATCGGCGCCATCGCCAGGACGCTCCATGTCCGTGGGAATACAGCATTTATCGCAACGCAGATACTTGGCATCACAGCCATCGACGTCTCCGATCCACGCAAGCCTCTCGTTACGGCGAGATACCGGACCGTGGATGACGCCAGGGGAGTCTTCTCCGACGGGACATTCGTTTATCTGGCGAGCGGCTCCGGAGGACTTTATATTTTCAGGTATTAAAAAACAGATTTAAGGAAAGGATAGATCTCAGATGAGAACTCCACCAGTCTTCAGGACGATCACGCTGATATTTCTTCTGGCCGCAGCCGCGGCCATGCCTTCTCAGGCACAGCTCTTCTCGCAGTCAGGCAACCTCGTCGATACTGACGGGTACACCTCGCTGACCGTGTTCCATCCCGGTTCCAGGGGATTCATCGCGGTAAAGACGGATATCAAGCACGAGTGGCACATCAACTCGGATTCTCCGCTCGACAAGTATCTCATTCCTACCGTGCTAGAGATCACTGCTCCCGAAGGCATCATCGTCAAGGGTATCCTCTACCCCGAACCCGAGATGCTCAAACTGGAGATCAGCGACCAGAAGATGCCCCTCTATCACGGAATGGTCAACTTCGGAGCGATCATCGAGATATCCGGCGACATCGCACCGGGAGAGTACATGATCAGGGCGGCCCTGAGGTACCAGGGATGCAACAATATGACCTGCCTCGAACCCGCTGTCGCGATCGAGGAGATCATGGTCAAGGTCGGCACGATGGACGAACTCGAGGAGATGGCGCATGACGATATCTTCCTCGCTCCTCCTTTCATCGACAGCTCGGGAGCGCCGGTCACGGCCGGTACCGAAGACGAAGACTACGGGTTCGGCGCGATGCTGGAGGAGCACGGCCTGATCCTCGCTTTTATTTTGATCTATCTCGGAGGGCTCGCTCTCAATCTCACGCCGTGCGTCTTCCCTCTCATCCCGATCACAGTGAGCTATTTCGTCAACCAATCGGACGGGAAGACATCGAGGACCTTCGTTCTCACTCTCTTCTACGTCCTCGGGATGTCGATCACATACAGCATCCTCGGAACGATCGCCGCCACTACCGGTGGCCTTTTCGGCTCCGCCCTCCAGAACCCCCTTGTGATATTCTTCATAGCCGCGGTCCTCGTGGGCCTGGCGACCTCGATGTTCGGCCTCTGGGAGTTCAGGATGCCGACATTCCTCTCCCGCAGGACGGGACAGGCGAAGCAGGGACGCTGGGGCGCTATCATAATGGGCCTGACGGTCGGCATAGTCGCCGCGCCGTGCATCGGCCCGTTCGTCCTCGGACTGCTGATCTACGTCGGAGAGACCGGGAAGCCGGTCCTCGGGTTCCTGATGTTCTTCACCCTCGCCTGGGGTATGGGCACACCGTTCATCCTTCTCGGAACACTCTCTGGAAGCCTCGCGAGGCCAGGACACTGGATGGTCTGGGTAAAGAAGATATTCGGCTTCATCCTTATCCTGATGGCCGTCTATTTCGCAAGGTACATCCTCGGCTCGACCATAACAAATATCCTCTACGTGATCATTACACTGACGGCCGGCCTGGTGCTCTGGCCGTTCGACCGCACCCCCCAGGAGGGAAAGGCCTTCAAGGTCATCAGGGCAGTCGTCGGCCTGGTGTGGCTGGCATCAGCAGTCTTTATCCTCACCATGCCCGGCGGCCCTTTCAGGGCGGCCCTCGAGCATGACGGCATCGAGTGGGAAGAGTTCAGCGAGGCCCGTATTGCAGAGGCGAAGGCTGAAGGAAAACCGGTGATGATCGATTTCTCCGCCGGTTGGTGCATACCGTGCAGAGAGCTGGATCACAAGACTTTCACCGATGATGCGGTCATCGAATACTCGGAAGAGTTCGTCAGGCTCAAGATGGACCTGACCACGATAGACGGCGAGAAGAAACGGATAAAAAGGGACTTCGGCATAAGGGGAGTGCCCACGATAATATTCCTCGACACATCAGGCGAGGAGAATGCCGCGGCGAGGGTCACCGGGTTCATCGGGCCGGATGTGTTCCTCGAGCGAATGAAGGGCGCCTACAAGAAAGAATAAGTGAAACTCGTCACCTTCAGGAAAGACGGGCCAAGAGCAGGCGCGCTGATCGGCGATCTCATCCTCGATATCAACGCGTCCAGCCCCTTTCTGCCCGCTTCGGTCGATGAGATCCTCAGGCGCGGGTTGATCCCGCAGGTAAAGAACCTCGTGGATAACGCCGCCGATCTCGACAGGGACCACTTCCTGCCTGCCGGTTCGCTCGAGCTCTACCCTCCCCTGCTGACACCTGGAAAGATCATCTGTCTCGGCCTCAATTACGAACAGCACGCCCGTGAACAGGACCGCGAACCTCCCGCACACCCCATGCTCTTCGCAAAGGCGGTAACAGCCCTCAACGGCCCTTACGACGACATCGTAATAAGGCGGGGTGTCGACAAGGTCGATGCCGAAGCGGAGCTTGCCATTGTAATCGGACATGAAGGAACGATGATCGAGGAGCAGGACGCCGCCGGATATATAGCGGGATTCATGGCCTTCAACGATGTGAGCGCGAGGCGGATCCAGCGCGAGGACAGGCAGTGGTTCCGCGGGAAAGGATTCGATACATTCGCGCCCTGCGGTCCATGCCTGGTGACACCGGAAGGTATCGGGGAGCACAACGGTCTCGCTGTCACGCAGCGACTCAACGGAGAGATCATGCAGCAGAGCACGACAGCCGACATGATATTCGGCGTCGAACAGATAATTTCGTTCATCTCCGCCGGCATGACGCTGATGCCCGGCGATATCATCGCGACAGGCACTCCGGAAGGAGTCGGCATATACCGCGACCCACCCCTCTTCCTGAAAGACGGCGACATCGTCGAGATAGAGATCGAGCGTATCGGTAAATTGAGGAACCTCGTAAGAGTTCTGGAGGAGTAGAGCCTTGAGCAGCCTGAAGAAACTCCTGATACTTTCCATCTGGGACGATCCATGGTCGCTCGGCAAAGGGAGTGGCGTACCCGACGAGCTGCATTTTATACGCAGGTTCAGGGACGCCGGTGTGGAACTGCACTTTCTCATCCCCGAACCGGCTGACGGCTCGGTACGACAGGGCGAAGAAGGAGTACACTTCCATACATACGGCAACGTGTTCCACAAGGCTCGCTGGATCCCCTCACCCGCGAGAAGGCTGCTGATACCGCTGATATACACATGCTCGGTCTACGGGGACCTGCGCCGCGTGGTCGAAGAGATCGGACCGGACGTGCTTCTGGGCTTCTCTCATTATGCCATCGAACCGCTAAGCAGGATTGGCAGGCAGAAAGGTATCCCGTCGGCGGTCAAGCTGTTCGGTGTGATGTACCTCGCGCGAACCGACCTGCCGGGGCTCCGGCGCTGGTGGCTCAACTTCGACCAGGAAAGAGCGCTTCGGTACCCGCTGGACAAGTATATCGTTCTCAATGACGGCACGATGGGCAACAGGGCACTGGAATCGCAGGGCATACCGGCTGAGAAGATCGAGTTCCTACCTAACGGCATGAATATCGATTGGGCCGATCTCGAGATCGATATCCCCGCCGAGCGGGCAGGGTTCGGCCTACCTGCTGACAAGACACTCATCGCCACGATGTCCCGCCTTGTAAAGCTCAAACGCGTCGACCTGCTCATTGCGGCGGTATCGAAGATGAGTGATGAGGCAAAGGAGAGGTCAGCTCTCGTCATCATCGGAAACGGCCCGGACAGGCAAGCGCTCGAAGAGATGTCCCGCGCCCTCGGACTGGACGGAATGACGCATTTTACAGGCGCTGTACCGTACGACAGGATGCCCAGGCTGCTGAAGTCGTGCGATATCTTCGCCGCCACGAGCGAACTGACCAACATGTCTATGCCACCATGTGAAGCGATGCTCTGCGGGCTGCCCGTTGCCGCCTTCGATGTGGCCGGCACTGCTGAAGGGGTGCGTGACGGGGAAACGGGGATGCTTATCGAAAACGGCGATACCGCCGCGATGGCATCGGCACTCGGAAAACTCGTCCTCGATCAGGGCCTCAGGGATGAACTCGGCAGGGGTGCCGCCGCATACGCCGCCGGGAATTTCATGTCGTGGGAAAACAGGACCGCCAGGGAACTGGATATCATCGAGCGACTCGCCGCAGAGAACGATCCCCGATAAAAAAATAACGCGCCACGGGTTCACATTAGGTTCTGCAAATCCGTGGCGCCTCAGAGATATGAGAGTTCTTGGAGCGAGATATCTCGGGAGCCCGGACAACAACCGCCTCACCTACGGGGCGGAACGACAACACTTCATACTCCCGAAACATTTTCTCGGTCCGTTAAAATTCTATCCCACTTTTAACGACTGTCAAGCCCCACCGGGGATATAATTCGCCGGGATTTCAATTGACTTCATCCATCCTGTTAAGGTACTGTCCAGCATAGATATACAAGACACCTTCCAGAGATGGTGCAAGGAACTCAACGAGCTCGAGGAGGGGCAGCAATGAGACAGGCCACATTCAGGGTGACTTCGACTCTCCTTCTTTCCCTCGTCCTTACGATACTCTTTTCAACCACATCTCCCGCCCAGCCGGCGATCGAGGGCCGCACCCACTGGGGCATCTTGCGCCTTCAGGGACTTATGACCCTCCCCACCGGCAACGACCATGCCGAGATATATAATGACTGCGGAGACGGATTCTTTGATTTCCTGAACTTCTCCGCGTCGGTAAACATCAACACCTCGGGGGGTGTCCTGGGAAGTTTCGAGTATGTAGTGAAGCGAAGGTTCGGCTTCGAACTATCGTTCCAGTGGTGGAAGCAGTTCGTGGACCTGAAGTTCGAGACCGAGGATCTCACCATCGAAGGGGCTCCGAATTTCATCCTGCCGATCCTGGGCTTCAACTATCACTTCCTCCCCGGCTCGAAGGCTGACCTGTATCTCGGCGCCATGGCCACACTCGGCGTGATCGCGAGCGGGTCGGGAACCAGTATCGATGTCAGCAAGGATTTTGCGCTGGGGCTGAACTTCGGGATCGACTATTACGTCTCGGGACCGTGGAGCATCGGCGGAGCGGCGAAGTACATAGACTTCGGAGAGATGGAATTCTCTCTCCTCCCCCCCGGCGTGACCGGAATCATATGCGATAATGGACTGTTCGGCATAGGTGAGCTGGGTACCCTCACGCTCACATGCGGGGTGGCATACAGGTTCTGAGAAAAAAGGAGAACGTCTTGAGAATTACGCGAATATTTATCCTAATCGTGCTCATCTCGATCTTCGCCGCTGTGCCGGCATCGGCCGCGAAGACCTCGTTCGGAATCAAACTGGGAATCCACACATCGAACGCAGCCGGGGCACCTGAAGGCTGGGAAGACGAGCTCGAGTGGAAGACAGGGCTCACCGCTGGAATATTCGTAGACTTCGCCATCAACAAAAACTTCAGCCTCCGGCCTGAGCTCCTTTATACACAGAAAGGGTTCGGAGCCTCTCTTCTCGATGAGATCATTGATCTAGGTCTGAAGGTAAACCTCGACTACTTCGAACTGCCCCTGCTGGCCAGATACGCTTTCTCAGCCGACAAGAAGTTCAGGCCGACCCTCTTCGCGGGGCCGAGTTTCGCCTACTGCTCCGGCTCCATACTTTCAGTATCATCCTGGATCTTCACGGGGGACATCGACATCTCGTCTATAACACATACGACCGACTTCGGGATGGTCCTCGGCGGAGGGTTCGACTATGTCATGGATAGAGGGGTCCTGATCGTCGATGCGAGATTCACATACGGATTCACGAAAGTTATCCTGAGCGGAGATTTCGAGATCAACGGGAACCTGGAAACAATGGATGAGGACGATTTCAACAACTACGGCCTCTCCTTTACGCTCGGTTACGCCTTTTAGGAGAGGGTCAGTCCTCTTCCATCTTTATCCCGATCACGAGCCTCTCGAGACCGAGCTTCTTCGCGATATCCATCACCCTGATCACGGTGCCGTGCTGCACCGTCTTGTCGGCGTTGAGCACAAGCGTCCTGTCCTCTATCTCGGATAGCGCGGCGCGCATAGTCTCCTCGAGATCATCAAGCGCGACAGACTGATCGTTGAACACAACTGCTTCATCCGAGCTGATATAGAGCACGAGTTTCTCCACTCTCGCCACCTCGGCGCTTTCAGCCGAAGGGAGCTCAAGCTTCATCCCGGGCTGGTCGAGGAAGGTCGAGGTGACCATGAAGAAGATCAGCAGCAGGAACATCACGTCGATCAGTGATGTTATATTGATAAGGACCCGGCGCTTCTTCTTTGGATTAAACTCCACTGTCCGTCTCCTCCCGGCACTCGGTCATGAGCCGGATCCTGTGCAGAAGCGAAG
The DNA here is from genome assembly GCA_964457905.1 of uncultured bacterium. Classification (GTDB taxonomy): domain Bacteria; phylum Krumholzibacteriota; class Krumholzibacteriia; order Krumholzibacteriales; family Krumholzibacteriaceae; genus JAUWCL01. Next base: position 9,730 of record CAYWGA010000040.1, read on the forward strand.
CGGTATATTTTTCTATATCCAGGATCAGGCTCTCGGCCCTGCTCGTAAAGAAGTTATACGCGATAAGAGCGGGAATACCGATCACGAGGCCGGTCACGGTCGTTATCAGCGCCTCTGAGATCCCCTGGGAGAGGACGTTCGCCTGCCCCAATCCCTGCTGGGAGATGACATTGAACACCTTTATCATACCGACGACCGTTCCCATCAGCCCGAGGAGCGGCGCCACGCCCGCTATCGTCTCCAGCCCGACGAGGCCCTTCTCGAGGGTTCTTACCTCCTGCCGGCCCTGGTCCACGATGAACTCCTTGAGTTCTTCCCGGTTCAGATCCTTGTTCCGCAGGGCGGGGAGCATCACGTTGGCGAATGTTCCGGGGTGGGTCTCACAGATACTTTCCGCCACCCTGATGTCTGCAGGGCAGGTGATCCTTTCAACCGCTGTCACGATCTCGGGAATGATTACCTTTTTCGCCCTGAGGCTGATCGCCCTCTCGATAACGATCGCAAGGGTGATTATCGAACCGATCAGCAGGGGTATCATCACTATACCCCCCTTTTGCAGTTCAGCGAATATTTCAGCCATACGTAAGTGCTCCTCCCATGGTTATCATCTGGTGTAGTAGAAAAAGGTCCATCGCAGTTCAAGGTAATCTTCGGGGAAGTTATCAGGAAGCGGGCGGAATGGCGATGATTTTTCCACGGCCGTCACGCTCGTCTCCATCAATGTCCTGTGTCCGTTGTACCCCAGAACGGCAAGATCGGTCATCGACCCGTCCGACTGCACCCTGAACATCACGGTCGTCTCGCCGCTGATTCCCCCCATGTATGTGAATATCGCCGGCGGGTATATATTCGATTTGAGTTTCTTCTTCATATGGAGGATATACGACGCGTACTCCCACTCGTATGTGTTGAGCGATATGCTTCCCTTCGCGTCCGCCTCAGTCATCCTCTGCTCAAAATCGATGTCGTCTGTAAAACGCCGCTGCGGGGAGGGCGGCCCTACCTGCGGCTGCAGCATCGAGGACTGTCCGTCCTTCGTGTCCTGGACACGGCGCCTCTGCGAATTGAAATACGAGCCGGCCCAGTCAAGTACCGGGTTCCACGGCTCCGATTCGGCGTCATCCTGCTCCTGGTTCTGCTGGTCCTGGGCCTGCGCCGTCTGCTGACCGCCTGCATCGGGGTCGCCGGCGAACACCCTGTGTTTGACCTCGCCGTCGCTGTATGACTCTCCCTCCGCCAGATCACCTTCATGTTCGTCTCTCGCGAGAGCATTCTTGTCCGAAACGAGGTGGGCGTTCTCAGGCTCCTGCTGGATAGCGTCGTCCGGCGTCTCCACCAGTTCGAATATCAGGGGAGTCGAAACCGCCTCCTGCTCGCTCTTGTCGGGAAAGAGGTCGATATCGGCCAGTGGACGATACACCAGCAGCAGGATCAGATGCAGGAGCACCGATGCGATGAGTGCAATCCGTTGTGCGCGTGTCTTGAACAACCCGATAACCTCGTATAAACGCAATAACTGCAGTACGTCATAATATAAATATAACGTCGGCCTATATCACTATTAAGTTACAATCGTTACTGTCGTTCCAATTATATGGGAAATGCCGATGATAATCAGCCCTGAAACAATGACAACCCGTATTACGTTGTATATATTACAATTATTATCGGCTTAAAGACGACAAACAGCCCGGGAGGCCCTTCTTGAAGACATCCATGATAATCCTGATCCTCTGCGCCGCCATATTCGCGGGCACTGCTGAGGCCCTTTTCCCGGCAGCGGACGATACCCGCCTCGACGAACTGCAGAAAATGATCGAGGATGGGTGGTGGGACGATGCCGCACAGGAACTGACCGGGATCATCGATCAGGATAAAAATTCAACAAGGGCGTACTACCTGCTCGCCGACATATATCTCATGGAGCTCGACAGCGGCCGCAAGATGCACTGGGACGAGGCCGAGGATTACGCGAAGAAAGCTGTAGAACTCGACGGTGACGATATAGAGAACCTGATGCTTCTCGGAAGCGTAATGGGCATCAAGGCAAGAGACGGCTCGAAGCTCAAAGCGATGAGCCGGGCCAAGACGTCGCTGGGATCGTATAAAAAAGCAGTCGAGCTCGAACCGGACAATATAGAGGCTAGAGACTGGCTGATCAACTTCCACCTCAATGCCCCAGGCTTCGCGGGCGGAGACAAAGATGAGGCGAGACGGCAGGCAGCCGCGATAGCGAAGATCGATCCTGTCGAGGGACATTACGCAATGGCCGACATATATGAGTTCGTCGACAAGGACCTGTTAAAGGCTGAGGCGGAACTCGAGGCAGCACTGGCGATGGATCCTGGTGAGTCGAAACCATACTACCTGTACGGCAACTTCTGCAGCCGCAACGGCAACTTCGAAAAGGCCAGGGAACTGATGACAGCGCTGTCGAAGCTCGAACCGTCAGATACAGGCCCGCTTTTCGGCATCGGGACCTATGCGGAGAGAGCCGAGCGCTGGGGCGATGCACTGGCTCAGTATGAACAACTCGCCGCCGTCGATTCAGCCCGCCAGGATGCCCTGATGAGGATCGGATTCCTCTACCAGAGACAGGAGAAGTGGAACGAGGCCCTGGAGAAGTTCGAAGGTTGTTACAGTGAATTTCCCGAATACCAGTACGCCCTCTACCAGGTCGGAAAGACGAACCTGATCGGAGAACTGGATCTCGTCCTGGCGGAGGCTGCATTCAACGAATATATCGGTGCGAGGGTCAAGGGGTCCTGGCCGACGAGGGCTGACGCGTACTGGCGCCTCGCTATGGTCTACGACGCTCAGGGTGATCGGAAGAAGGCAAAGACAGCCTGCAAGGAAGCGAAGAAGATCGACCCTGAGCACGAACAGGCGAAGAAGCTCTACAAGAAACTCAAGCGAAGATAACTGCCGGGGCTATTTCTCGACCGATTTTCTGATCGCGCGCAGCTCCTCGAGCATCGATGCCATCACGTCACCCCTGGGCGCTTCCACGGCGGCATCCTCTTCAGCCCCTGTCGGCGACATTGCGCCCCTGAACTCCCTCAGCTTGCCGACGACATCGTCATAGATAGCCTGAACGTCGTCCAGGCCCACGAGGCTCTGCTCGGCGCCCGATGTCCCGCTCATCCCAGCGGTCTGAACAGCGAGTGTGCCGATATCGAACATGAACCTGTCGAGAATTCCTCTCTTTATCGATATGTTGGTGACGGTCCTGTAAGGCACGTGCTTGACAGACTTGGTGGCTATACCGACGCGCACTATGATCTCGTCATCCTGGATCTCATAGCTGAGGCTCCTGTGGTAGAATACCGACAGGACCACCGCGACTATCCAGAAGAGTCCCGCGAAGATCGCCGCGTATATCGTGATCGCGATAGTCACATGGACCCCCTCGTCGATTCCGACGAGCAGCCCGAAAAGGTACGCGACCAGCACCCCGCACAGAGCTAAGATCGTGTATGTGACCCACAGCTTCCTCATGTAACTGATCGACGGCTTGATATGCAGTGTCTCCATCTCTTGCTCCCTCCTTGTTGAACAGATTCTTACTGACAGTACATTTGATTGAGCTGATTTATTCAAGATACATTTTCATTGACCGTATCAGGTTGCGGCATAATAATCGTTTCTAACTAATACTGTTACAGGAGGCCTATAGTATGCGTAGATTCATAATCGTCTTTTTCGCCATAATGCTTCTTTCCGGTATCGTGCTGGCCCAGCAGCCCGACAGCACAACCTACGTGGCCCCGGAAGATCCGCCTCCTGTAAAAACCAGCTCCGGCCCGAGCAGGATCTACTACGGAGGAACCCTCGGTTTCAGCTTCGGCGACTATACACGGATCAGTATTGCCCCCCTTGTCGGATACAGGCTGACGAAGATGTGGTCGGTCGGGGGAAAGTTCATATACGAGTATATCAATGACACACGGTATGAGACTGATTACACATGGCACAATTACGGAGGCAGCGTCTTCGCGCGGCTTCGTCCTCATCCCCGGTTCTACCTGCACGGCGAATATGCGTATATGAGCTACGATTACACCTCCGGAAGAGACTGGGTCCCCTTCCTCCTCCTCGGAGGAGGATACATCCAGCCGATTTCAAACCGTGCCTCGGCATTCATCGAGGTGCTCTTCGATGTGATACAGGATGACGGTTCGCCTTACACGGAATGGGAACCCTGGATAAGCATAGGCGTCGCTGCAGGATTCTAGCAATTGGAGATGAAAATGAGACAAGTTGCAAGATGGTATATTCTTCTGATTATCATGGTCTTATCAGCCGGGATCCTGCTGCCGGGATGCGCCAACTTCAAGAGCCACCAGAAGATGGATCTTACCCCCTTCGCCGAGAACATGATCGAGATGGCAGCTGACATCCAGTACGGGCTCGCACAGGAGCAGGTAGTCTACCTGCGCAACTACATGGACCTGCCGGGTCTTGGTGATCTCAACATCTACCTCGACAAGATCAGAACTGTAATGCGCGGATCGATAGCCTACTCGATAGAGGTCGTGACACTTTCAAGCTCGACCCTGTCTGGTTCCGAGCAGTGTGTAGCGCTGGCTGACTATCTTGACGACCTGCTGCGTCCTGTACTCGAAGCGCCCGCCCCACCTCTTCATTTTACAGTTGCCGATCTTGACACGATCCTCATCGAAACGAGACAGCAGACAAAACTCCTCGATGCCCTGGGCAAGACTCAGCCGATCGTCAATGAGATCGCACGCGCTATGAGCGAGATCCTCGATGACGCGAACCTGGCCGTGAATGAAGCAAGAAATGTAATAGGCGATGCTATAGAGGAGGACAACGCGATTCTGACCGAGGGCATGCGAACGATGCGCGATTACCAGATGAACGCCATAATCAGCGTGGAATATATCGCCAAATACAGAAGAGGAAACCCGGAGGCGTTCGACACCCTCCTTCAGCTTCAGCCTTCACTACGTGAGGTGGTCAGTTCGACCAGTAATCCCACGCGCGAGGATCTTATCGCCGTGGAGCAGCGGCTTATCTTCATGATGAAGACCCTGACCGATATCAGGTCGCATATGATGCCGGACCTCGAGTTGTACTGGAAGCAGCAGACCGAGCTAGAGGAGCTCACCAAGGCGTACAAGGCCGCGCTCCGCAAGGCCCAGGTGGCGATGATAGCCTGGTCCAGGGCCCACCAGCGGCTCGCGGCAGGCATAACGGACCCGGCGAAGATAGACGTGTTGGGACTGGCGAAGAAGGCGGCCAAGTCTGCCGGGCCGCTATAGGATTTTCGGGGAAGCCGGTTTAGAAGAAGTAATCCATTGCGATCATCGCGGTGAAGAATTTCGCGGGGTCTTCGATTCCCTGTATCGGCACTCTCTGGAATTCCAGGTCGACCCCGATACTGAAATCGGGCCTCCCCACATATGAGAGACCGATCAGAAACGAATGAATGGCATCGGCGATCTCGTCTCCACCCGCTGGAACAGTCGTGTATTTGTAGCCCAGGGCAAGACCTATCGGAGTCCGGGCTTTCCCTGTAAGGTCGAAGCTTACAAGGCCGCCAAAACCGTAGTACCATTTATTTCCAATGGCCCTGTCGATAGCCTCGCTGTAGGCAAGCTGTCCCATACCCTGAAGTGCCGTATAGTCGTTTGCAGCATACACATAACGGAGGTCCCAGACAGTCCCCAGAGTAGGGGATTTTTTAACCAGCGGCACATTCTCGTCATCGATGACACCATTTGCCCAGCCCAGGATATCTACAAGGGTCGTGCTGCCGCTTCTTACCGCTATCCCAGTCGACAGGAGGTGCCTGTCGTTTTCATACAGGCGGACGAGCCACCCCAGCTCAAAAGCTGTGGCCGCGCTTACACCCTGTGCCAGCATCGACTGCAGCTCGTTTCCCAGCCGGGCGGTTATCTTCATATTCACCCAGACGGCCACCCAGTCCCTGACAGCGTGGCTGTATTCGAATCCGAGAATCGCGAAGAGCAGGTCCCCCTCCAGGCCCAGTATTGGCTCGCCTTCAATCTCGATGAGAGGAGTTACTACATTCGAGGACTTTCCATAGCCGAGCGCAATACTTGCCTCAGTATTGATGAAGGGAGCGGGCAGAAATGTCGTCGACGCTACCCTTGTATTCCCGACCCTGGGAGCGGTGTAGTAACTATGGTCGGACCCGTTCGTTGCGTCATGGCCGGCCGCCTCGGCAGGACAGGCGCAGATCAGGATCGCCGGTATCAGCAGGATGGATATAGTGATTTTCATCCACACGTTCAATACTTCTCCTAAAGCTGAAACAGGAATCCGATAGACAGCAGTATTCCACTGTTCTTGACCCGGAGGCCGTACAACTCACCTTCCGGATCGCTATCCGAGACAACGTTCAGGATGCTCTGCGTATATCTGCCTTCGATGAATAATTCATTCGCCCCGATCTGTTTGACCCATCCAACGCCGAAATGTATTGCCAGGTCGAACTCATCGAAATCCTCCATGATGTCAGTTTCTCCGGATGATGTTATGTGCTTCGCGTCCATGAGCCAGGCGAACTCCAGCCCGCTCGATACGAACCAGCGCTCGCTCGGCGTAAAGACCTTCACAAGGACGGGTATGGCCAGGTAATCGGTATTCACCTGGACGCTGTCCACCCTCTCCTTCTGCCCGGACACTTCGTACGCTATCCCGGTCCCCTTCTGGATAATGGACGGCTGGATGCTGAGCCTTACGCCCGTATATACGTCCATCTCAAACACACCACCGAAAGTCGCCCGGTTCTGCTTTGTATAGGCCGCCTTGTTCGGCTTGTCCCCGGAAAAACTGTACCTTGCCAGTCCTCCCGTAACACCGAGGCGTATCTCGGCCATGGTATCAACAGGTAATACCGATATCAGCAGCGCAGTGACCAGCAGAAAAACTGCCGGGCAGGTCTTATTCCGTTGTGTCGACTTCAGGCCAGTCCTTCCTGTTATGCAACCATGTCAGTATACGCGAGATCAGGATGCCGGTCAACCATGCCAGTGTCCATGCCGTCGTACCCACCCATACAAAGGGTATCGTGATGAGGGCCGTAACAGGTTCGTTGAGAAACTCGAGCCGCAGCTCGGCCGCTTCCTTGTCCGTAATGGCATCTGAGAGGAGCCTGCGTTTCTTCATAGCATACGACCAGGCGGCTACACCGAGGAGCCCTACGACGGCGAGGGCTATACTCTGCAGCAGAAGGGGCAGCAGTTCTCCCCTGAAGACCAGTTCCATCCTGACACAATAGATGTATAGCAGCAGCGAAAAGAGCTGCAGAAAGGACAGGGAGGCGTGCTTACCGTCGGTGTGGTCGAGGTTCCCATACGCTTTTACAGTATTGCTCCAGTAGATCAGGGTCATAATCACACCGATGAGGATCATCTCGAGGCTGTCCGGGTTCTGAGAGTAGAACTCCCTGATGGAGACCTTCTCGCCTGACCCGATCTTTCCCAGGTTAGGCAGGAGCAGGAAGACACGGAAAAACACCAGAGCGAATATTATGTCCGTGAATACCTCTAGCCTTCTTAACTGCTTGTATCCACGCTCGATGAGTGCTTTTGTCACCGGCCTTTTTTTTCGTTTTTTTAACAGACCCATCAATCCTCCTGTCTTCCGCTGAGAAACTTGCCCACGAGCATCGCAATTATCACTGTCAGGTATATCTGACCAGTGACACTCGCCAGGACGGATAGCGACCGGGTGAAAGGAGTCAAAGGCACGATATCCCCGTAACCGAGGGTAGTGAATGTTACAAATCCGTAATAGATCGATTCGCTGAGCTGCCATCCCGGATCAGTAGCCACACCGATCTTCCCGCCTATAGAGTAGGCGGCCGGAAAATTCCTGTTAATGACCATTATTATCATCGAAAAGACGATTCCCATCAGAAGGTAACCTGTGATCGATTCGACGATGACTCTCCCCGTGACCTTCCTGGTAATCGCTACCTGGATTATCAGGCCTATCACGACAAGAATGAAATAGAGGAGCAACACCGTCTGGGACAGGGTGAGGATGACCGGCAGCTCAAGGACATACGCTGTCCATTCGAGGACGATCGCCCCTACAGCGACGATAAACATCTTCTTTCTCGCCCGGTCCATGGCGAGTGCGGCGGATACGAGGATCACCGTCAACAGAGAATTATATGCTAACTTATGAGAACCCGGCGGAAGTGCTGGTACTATAAAGAGGAACATCAGGACAACCACCAGCAGGATCATGCTGTACCTGGATCTCTTCGACTGTTCCGCGGCTGTGATCTTTTCAGACATCTAGTTTTCCTCCCCGGAGGAGTCCGGCACCCTGTCGCCGTCACCGGTAAAGAGTATATCGGCGACTATATCGGGATGTAATCCTTTCAAAGTCTCGTCGACCCTCTTTCTCAGGCTGTCGACATCCTCAACAGATGGCGCCGTTCCTTCTCCCGGCAGAAGGACGTTGACACTGACGGATATGTGCCTTCCGACCTTGACCATGCGGACTGAATGTCTCTCCATCGGGAATTCCGACAGATCGGCAGAGATCATCTCCCTGATCGCGGACTGCATTTCTCCAGGCGGAGCACCGAGCAACAGGTCCCCTATCCCCTCCTTCAGAGCCGATAACGGGAGTCTTATCATAACCAGTACGAGAACAACGACCATAACCGGATCGACATAAGGCACTATCCACGAGTATTCCGTGCGGGAAAGAACATACGCTGCACCGAATCCTATGGCTACCGCCGAGCTTATGAAGCCGCTTAACTTCCAGGTGGCGATATCAAGAGCGAGAAGCGGTGAATCGACTTTATTCGCGCACCGCTTCTGGATAAGGAAAACCACGATACACCCGATAGTAGCGATTAGGCTGTAGATGACCGCCATTCCGGGGCTGAGTTCTCTTCCACCGTCGATCAGTGCTGCGATCGAGGAAACGAGCGCGAATCCGCAGACTACGAGGATTATCAGACCCTTGACCACGTTCACGAACGGTTCGAACGGCATGAAGCCATACTGGAAATACTTGTTGTACGGAATTCGGAGAAGATTCGATACGTACAGGGTGAGAAGGCTCATCATGAACGATACGAAGTTGAAGAAACCGTCGAGCATGATAGCTTCCGACTGGCTCTTCAAAGCGAATACAACAGCAAGGATACCGAGCAGAAAATACCCGAATATCGATATTCGGAGAGCTTTTCCTTCCAGGCCGGTCTTTTCCATTAAAACCTCAATCCGTCCATCCGAGCACGTTACTGATTATACTCCACCGCTTACCTCCGGCCCGGACCTTCTTCCCGCTGATCCAGTAGTCGAAGAGATCCTCGACTGTTTTGTCGTTTTTCTTCAACCCGATCCAGGTACCGAGGAACTCAGCCGTCTCCCGGTCCCCGAACCGTACGGCGAACGCCAGGGGAACAGTCCTCACCTGTGGATGCGGCACTGCCACGGTAAATTCCGGATAGATCAGGCACCATGAAGAACCGGTCTCGGCGCTCAATATGATAGCATCCAGTTCGCCCAGTTCGTGACGGAAAAACTGTCTTGGCGAATCGAAAGTCACGATCTCCGCCTCGGGAAGAAAACTCTGCAGTTTATCGATATAATATTCATTGTCCATAACTCCCAGCCTGAGATTCTCCTGCTTCATCACGGCTTCGATCGTATTGAAATCCTCGCGCCTGTGATCCTCGACAATGAATGCGATTGTCTCTTCAAGGTATGATGAGGTAAATGTCACCTTTTTCATATCTGAAGGGGTTATAGCCAGTCCTCCAATCATCATATCGATATAACCCGCATTCAGAAGACCGGCGATCCTGTCCGGATCGACAAGATGGAATTCCACGGTTGCTCCAAGTTCCCTGGCGAATTTGTGGACCATCTCAACGTCAAGCCCTACAAGTTCGTTCTCGCTGTTGCGGAACACCCAAGGCAGAGCATCACTCGGGTATCCGACTTTTATCGTACCGGTCTCACCGATACGCGACAGCGCTGATCCCACGGTTCCTGCCGGAGGGATCTCGACATCTGACGAGTCTTTGATTATGTGCTCGGCCGGCTCGAACAGGAGTGGCCGGCTGATAAACTGCTCATACTGGTCCGCTCCGGAGCCGATGCTGTTAAAGGTCAAGCGGATCCCGACAAAGGTACCGACCACGATGACCGCCGTCAGGATGAGGTACCTTACCACTTTGACGGGACGGACCTTCAGGAGGCCTCCTACAGCAAGCGAACCCAGTACTGACAGTGTAGCGACATGTATGACAGCAACCATCACACCGAATCTGCCGAAGACATTATCGACGATAATAAAGAGCTGAAATGTGTCCGCCGGTATCCTGAACATGTCGAGCATGAAAGGAACTGAGATGAAGGTGCTTCCGAACCATGTAAAGAAACCGGTAACGAGAAACATGGGATAACTCGTCATCGACATTGGAAATCCTGTCATCCACCCTGCGAACAGGACGAACGCCAGGGTGAGGAGCTTCCCCGCAGTGGGAAAGGTGAATGATGTCGGAACAATAACATCAGCCATCTCAGTCGTCTCTTCCGATGAGCCCTCTACATCCTTGATCAGCTCCCGGCTCCTTTCGGCCAGGATGGGGAGCACGACGAAGAGGTTTCCCGTTGCGAATCCAGTCACAAGAGCGTCACGCAGTTTCATCACTACTGTCCGGTGGCGGAGAGGGGTCAGTGCTGCTATCAGGCCCGGCAGCACCCAGAAGGTGATCAGGCCGGCTGCCGCCAGATAGGTCACGACGTATACCTGCAGCCCCTGGAGCCTGGAAAAGTCGATCGTCCCCGCCGCGCTGGCCATAAGAGCGAAGACCCCGTATGGAGCAAGACCCACGACGAACGTCGACACGCGGCCCAGGCTGTCTCCGACCGTATCGAGAATATCGAGGAGTCCCTGCTTCTTCTTTATCCCGATGAGAGCTATTCCGAAAGCGACACTGAAGAGGACTACTCCGGGAACCACGTTCTCTGCCAGGGCACCGAAGGGATTGGCGGGGATGAACATTGAGATAAAATCAAATTCTTCCGCCGACTCGACTAGTGTTGAACTGAAATAAGAGGCGGACTCCCAATTTGGAAAGGCTATGGGGAAAAGAAGGACCACGGCCAGTGTAAGCACCCATATTACGAGCAGGATGGACCCGGCTTTTCTGGCCAGCTGCTTCGCCATTTCGAAATCCATGCTGCCAATGCCCTTCATGAGAGCAACGACAACATAAGGCAGAACAGTCATTTGCAGAAGGAGCAGAAATGCCCGTCCTGCAGTCCCTAGAAAGGCGACTTTTTCGCCGAAAAACAGGCCGGTCAGGATTCCGAGGACCAGTCCGATAAGGATCTTCGTAGAGAGGCTCATTTTGTTCTTCATGAAATCTTCCCTGTTAAATATGTTCCATGAAGGTAACTGCTATTTTAATCCGGTTCAATTCTTAATTATGACCAATTTAATCAAAAAAGGGGAGCCGGCTGGGCCGGCTCCCCTCGATTTACAGCTTTAACTGTATTCTAACGGACACTACCGCAGAAGGATCATCTTCTTCGTCTCTACGAAGTCTCCTGCGATGATCCGGTAGAAGTAGATGCCGCTTGCCGCGTTCATACCGGCATTCGTACGGCCGTTCCAGACTGCCTCATGGAATCCGGCAGGCCTCGTCTCGTTGACAAGAGTGCGCACGAGACGTCCCGCAGCGTCATAAATACTCAACTGAACGTTCGTCGGTCCCGCGAGATCGAACTTGATCGTCGTGGACGGATTGAACGGGTTGGGATAGTTCTGCGAGAGTGCCGTCTGTCCGGGTGTTTCCGGAAGGACGGGTTTCTCAAACGCGAGCCCGCGCGAACTGCTGGCGATGGTCGGTGTGCCGGTTATACCGCGCCACTCGATCTCGTCGATATATACATCATCCGCGTTACCACTAGCGTCGCACATGAAGCGGAGCTTCGCGCCAGTCGGGAAGTTGTAAGATGCACTCGAGATCGTGACAACTTCATTATAGAAGGTTTCGTTGACGAAATCGACAGTCACGTTGAAACTGCCGACCGTCTGCCACGTCGATCCATCGTAGAACTGGACCCAGAAGTCCTCTCCTGACCTGTCCATGCTGTAGGCGTAAAACCAGAACTCGACTTCAAGAGTCGTGTATCCCGATACGTCATAGCCGGCAGTATGGTAGAACGATGAGGATGTGCCACTGTTGTCCTGGATGTCGAGAGCGGCGCTTCCCTGGTGGGCACGGGTCCCGCTCGTATAACGTGAGCAGTCGCGTCCACCATCCGAGTAGCTTCCCCATCCGCTTTCGAACTCGTCGTACGTGATCGTGACCCAGCTTCCACCACCGGGATCGGTCACCGTGATGTAGTCGGTCTTTGTCTCACCGTCGCTGCCGCCGGCGTTGGTTGCCATCAGGGTGACGGTGTAGGTACCAGCCGCAGTGTAAGTATAGCTCGGGTTCTGCGCGGTCGAAGTACCGCCGTCCCCGAATGTCCAGCTCCAGCTCGCCGGATCACCGGTCGTAGCGTCAGTGAACTGGACGTCAAGAGGAAGAGTACCGCTAGTCGGTGTGCCCGAGAAGGCAGCGACCGGCGGATCGGGAGGCGCCACGCCACTGTCTATGCAGAAGTTGTCGAACTGAGAGTGAGCGTTCTGAACAGCCACTCCAATCTTTCCAGTGACGACGTTCCCGAAGGCATAAGACACCTTCTCGACCCCGTCAGCCGTGAGAGTCACAAGTCCGCTCTCGTCAATATCGACTACGAGTTGATACAACTGGTTCGTGTTGATGGTCTCAGCAAGCTGGGCCAGGTTCGTCTGGGTGCCGTTGACGAACTGGCGAATATACCAGTCGTTCGCCCCGTCACGGCAGTCGACCACGCGATAGTTCTGGGCGTCGATGTAGCCGAAAACTACCATTCCGTTCGTCCAGGACCCGCCAGTAAGTGAGGTCCAGTCGACAGTGATCGTACCGGCGCCGATATCTCCTGCAGGCGCGATGTTGATCACGTAACCAGCATCGGAACCGTCCAGCTGCCCATCGATCACAGACCAGGTACCGCCTGTAGCGACCCAGTCGGAGGCGTCTCCATCGCTGAAGTCGTCGCAGAAGCCGCCTGTTCCGGCTGTGACGGTGATATAATCGGTCTCCGTCTCGATATCACTGCCGCAGCTGTTAGTCGCTGTCAAAGCTACCGTGTAGGTCCCCTCGGCTGTGTAGGTATGCGACGGATTCTGAGCCGTCGACGTCCCTCCATCGCCGAATGTCCATGACCAGGATGCCGCTCCTGTCGACTGATCAGTGAAGCTTACGCTCAGCGGGGCTTCACCCGATGTCGTCGAAGCTGTGAATCCTGCCACTGGATTAACGCAGGGGTTAACCGTGATGTAATCCGTCTTGGTCTCTACATCGTTTCCACAGCTGTTAGTCGCGGTCAAAGCTACCGTGTAGGTCCCCTCGGCTGTGTAGTTGTGCGACGGATTCTGGGCCGTCGACGTACCGCCATCGCCGAATGTCCATGACCAGGATGCCGCTCCTGTCGACTGGTCAGTGAAGCTTACACTCAGAGGTGCTTCACCCGATGTCGTCGAAGCAGTGAATCCGGCTACAGGATTGACACAGGGATTGACCGTGATGTAATTCGTCTTGGTCTCTACATCGTTTCCACAGCTGTTCGTAGCTGTCAGGGTTACGGTGTAGGTCCCTTCTGCCGTGTAGGTGTGCGACGGATTCTGCGAGGTCGAAGTGCCGCCGTCACCGAAGGTCCACGACCAGGAGGCTGCTCCCGTCGACTGATCGGTGAAGTTCACAGTCAACGGAACGTTTCCTGACGTCGTTGAAGCAGTGAATTCCGCAACAGGCAGGACACAGGCATTGACCGTTATATAGCTGGTCTTTGTCTCGGTATCGTTGTCGGCCGAATTGGTCACCGTCAGCGCAACGGTGTAATTACCGGAGCTGTTGTAGGTGTGACCGGGATTCTGCTGCGTCGAGTTGCCGCCGTCACCGAAGTTCCAGCTCCAGTTCGTCGGGGAACCGGTGGACTGGTCGGTGAAGCTGACTGTCAGGGGCTCGGTCCCGCTCGTGGGCGAGCCGACAAACTCGGCTACAGGAGCAACGGGGCCGCCGCCACCGACTGCCGCCTCGGCGTCTACCATTCCGTATCCGCTATAGCGGTCCCACCCGGAACCGGACTCGACGTTTACGACATCGATCGCCGTATCGCAGATCTGGTCACGGATCTGGGCCGGTGTCCAGGACGGGTTGGCCGATTTGACAAGCGCGGCGACTCCTGCCACGTACGGAGTGGCGCACGAGGTGCCGTTGAAGAACGGGCTGTAATCGCCCGATTCGTATCCGCCGCTTCCACCGATGTCAGTCGTCGGAAGGATCGTCGGGCCGAGGATATCCACGGCACCGCTGGCGTCCTTCGTGTTGACACCGTAGCTGGATCCCCACCAGCGCTCACCATCACAGGTATAGCCGTTCGGATCGGTGCTTACGCCGGAGTTGCACTCGCTGCTGCTGCTGCTCGAACGCTTGCGGTCACCGCATGGAGAGGCAGCGCCGACGCCGATCACGTAGGAGTTGATGGCGGGATAGCTGATAGCGTCATCATTCTCGTTACCAGTCGCAGCGAGGATAACGCAGCCAGCGTTGTAGGCGTACGTGATCGCGGCGTCTGTCGAGGGATCGCTGGATACACCAACGGCCCCGAGGCTCATCGAGATGATGTCGGCTCCGTTGTCAGCGGCCCAGTAGATCGCGTTCTCGATATACGAGAAGTACATCGATCCTGCGCTGTTGGCCACTTTGCAGGGCATGATACTACAGCCGGGAGCGGCGCCGCAGGAACCGAGTCCGTTGTTCGCTATCGCTGCGGCAACGCCAGCGCAGCAGGTACCGTGACCGGCCGACGAGGAGTTGTCGTCCGGATTGCTGTCGCTGTCTCCGAAATCGTATCCCGAAACGAGATTTAGGTCGGGATGGTCGATGTCGACGCCCGAATCGAGGATCGCGATGATCACGCTCGCATCGCCGTAGCCTGAGTTCCAGGCCGCCTGGGCGTTGGCGTCAAAACCAGCCGTTCCGACCGTGTTCGAAAGGGTGTGACTGTATGTCCCGCCCCAGTCGAGGTCGGGAAGCTGAGCTGTGTTGTTGTGTCCCCAGCTATCCGCATAGAGAGGATCGCTCGGAACAGCCGCCGGGAACGCCCTCCAGTCGGGCTTGGCGTACTCGACGTTCGGATCTGCGGCATAGCGTTCGACCAGCGCGGGGATATCGGTCCCCTTCTCCAGGTCGATCCTGAACCACTGGTCAGAGCCGAGGCGTTCCGCCTGAGCCCTGTCCTTCATCAGGATATAGGCCCGGGAGATTTTCTTCACTCCCGCGTCCTTTCCGATGACGTCTATGGACATCAGTCCGGTAGTCGCGTCGGGAAGGGGCCGTGTGGCCTGAAGGCCTATGCTGAGGTTGGACTTGTCGATACTTGACCTCTTGAACTTGACGATGATCCGATCCGGAGCGTAGGGCAGAACTTTTTCGCCGCTTGCGACGAAGCCCTTCTGCACCGGAGTGAATTCTCTCGGTGTGGTATCTGCCGCCAGGGAACTGAACACTGGCGAAAGGATAAGCAGCAGGCAGATTGATGTGAGAATAAATCTCTGCTTCATTGTCTCTCCTAACCGTCTGTGTCGCGTGCCTGGAAAAGCAAACTTGCGGACCCATTTCTCCAGGCTCTTGACTGGTGGGGAACAGGACCGACTGTGGCGGTCCTTCGCAACTGAAAACGGCCGAGCAATTACCTCCTTTCTTCTACGGCCTGTAAAGCCGGTAGATCTCCCCCGCTCCCCCCGGAACGTCTTGACGCACAAATGCCCACCACATGGAACAGGGAAGTTCATTTAAGGTTGATCGATAAAAAGAATGCAGTGAACCCAACGATGTAACCCCTCGTGCCTATACAAAAGATATCGAACGGTACATGAGAACCGTACGGATAGTAAAAAACTTCCGTTCTTCCCCTCAAATTTTACGTACGAATCGTTTGTCCCGCGGAAGGGATTGGATATGTATTCCTGGTCGAGCGGATCGAGGATCGACAGGAGCACCCAATCCCGTCATCAGCGTTAAACCATTATATCGATTTTCAGAGTGTACGTTCAAGCATAATCTTTGATTCAGTAACAATTTATGCAATTTTTTTTGTAAATATATTTTGACAATATTCGCTAGGAATTTTGTCAGTTTTTGCCCTGCGAAACGAGTTCTTGAACACAAAAAAGCCGCCGGAAACGATGTTCCCGGCGGCATGAAGCATATCTATTTAACTTAGATGCCGGAACAATCAGTCAATCATCACACCCATGTTGTAGAACATGAATGCGAACTCATCGGCCATCTCCTGGATCATCTTGGTCGTGCTGACCGAACCGTGTCCCGACTTCGTCTCGATCCTGATAAGAACGGGGTTGTCTCCCTTGTACTTGTCCTGCAGTTCGGCGATGAACTTGAACGAGTGGGCCGGCACGACGCGGTCATCATGATCAGCGGTCGTCACGAGAGTCGCAGGATAGTTTACCCCCGCCTTGATATTATGGAGAGGCGAGTAAGCGTAGAGGAACTTGAACTGCTCCTCGTTCTCGCTCGAGCCGTACTCGACGGCCCAGCCCCAGCCGGAGGTGAACTTGTGGTACCGCAGCATGTCCATTACTCCGACAGCCGGCAGGGCGACCTTGAAGAGCTCAGGCCTCTGGTTCATGCACGCTCCCACCAGGGTCCCGCCGTTGGAACCGCCCGCTATCGCGAGCCTCTCGCTGGAGGTATACTTCTCGCTGATCAGGTACTCCGCCGCGGCAATGAAGTCGTCGAAGACGTTCTGCTTCTTGTCGAGCATCCCGGCCTTGTGCCACTTCTCACCGTACTCGCCGCCACCCCTGAGGTTCGGTACTGCTATAACGCAATCCTGCTCGAGGATAGCAACACGCGTTCCGAGGAAACGCGGCCGAAGGCTGACCTGGAACCCGCCGTAGCCGTACAGGAAGGTGGGATTGGTCCCGTCGAGCTTAAGTCCCTTCCTGTGGACGATGAACATCGGGACCTTCGTGCCGTCTTTGCTCTTGTAGAATACCTGCTTCACCTCGTAGCCTTCAGGATCGAACTTGACCTCGCTCCTGCGGAAGACTTCGGATTTACCGCTCTTGATATCGAACTTGTATATCGTCGAAGGGTAGGTGAACGAACTGAACGAATAGAAAAAGGAAGTATCATCCCTGTAGCCGCCGAATCCGCCCGCGCTGCCGAGCGTCGGGAACTCGATCTTCCTCACGAGCTTACCATCAAGATCGAACTGCTCCACCTGAGTGCATACGTCCTTGAGATATGAGCAGAAAAGCTGGCCGCCGGCAGTCGAAGCGCTGTTCAGAGCCTCCGGCCTCTCCGCGACCACGGTCTTCCAGTTTTCCTTGCCCGGCTTTACCGGATCGACCAGGACGACACGATAGTTCGGTGCGTCGACACCGGTCTTCATGAGGAACTTGTCCCCGATATTGTCGATTACGTGACTGTCGTAATCAAATCCCGTGATAAGGGGCTTGAGCTCACCCTGGATCCCGTCGAGCTTCCTGTAATAGAGCTCGTTCCCGTGCGTTCCTTCCGAAACGTAGATAATGAGATACTCTTCTCCCTCCGTCACGCTGGCATACACCCAGCGAAGGGGATGCTCCTTATCCTCCCAGACGATGACATCCTTCTCCTGGGGATCACCGAGTTTATGGTAGCGGATCTTCTGGAACTCGTTCTTTCCCTTGAACTCGTCGCCCTCTTTGGGCGCATCGTAGCTGCTGTAGAAGAATCCGTTGCCATACCACGCGGCGCCACTGTGCTTCACCCATTCTATGCGGTCGGGGAGTTCCTTCTTCGTCGCGATCTCCATCACCCTGATCTCACTCCAGTCAGAGCCTGACTCGGAACGAGAGATGGAAGCATACTTGTAGTCGGTCGAAAATCCCGAGATGCCGCTTCTGACGGTGCCGTCCTCGGAGAGCTTGTTCGGATCAATGAATACCTCGGGCTCGCCATCGAGGCCCTTCTGGTAGTAGGTCACATACTGATTCTGCAAGCCGTCGTTCTTGCGAAAGAAATAGTACTCCCCCGCTCTGAAGGGAGATGAATATTTGGGGTAGTTGTACAATTCGGTGATGCGGTCCTTGAGCTTGTCCCTGAAGGGGATCTGGTCGAGATAGGAGAATGTCACTTCGTTCTGGGCCTTGACCCACGCCTTGACGTCCTCGGCATTGTCATCCTCGAGCCACCGGTAAGGATCGGCGACACTGGTTCCGAAGTAATCGTCTACCTGGTCGACCTTCTTCGACTCGGGGTAGGTCAGCGCAGCCTTCTCGGCCACGAGATTCTGTCCTGTCACGGCGAGCGCGACAAGGACGACTGCAAACAGAACGACGCTCTTCATGCGCATGAAATGCCTCCTCGACAGTTAATGGATACGATAAAACGATTCAACGAAGATGGATTGTTACATTAACGGCCGATGACCGTCAACCGGGTCTTTTACTCATGAATTGCTGCTGTCTGGAATCATTCCACACTGAGCCTGTACATCCGGGAGTCGAGGTAACTTGTATTGATCGTGTACCAGAAATGGGACCCGTCAAAGGTCAGGGCAGTCGGAAAGATATAGCCCTGTTCCAGGGGAAGATGATAGACCGCAACTGTTTCACCGAAGCTGTCGATCTTGTACATCCTTCTCATGAACCAACCGATCGCCCAGAAATACTCCCCATCGAATTCGATGTCGACCAGGTCGGGCACCCCGGCAGGTATGGCCTCCAGGACTGACCCGTCCAGATCCACCCTGTACAGCGAATCCGATTCGATCGGCAGCGACCATAGATCCTCGCCGCTCCATGCGAGCCCGGAGGTCCCGTGCCCTATCCTGAACCTTCTGATCACATCTCCATCCTTCTCGAATTCGACTATATCAGATTCGTTGCGTGACCCTTCCGGCCCGGAGACCGTCACCGGGTATCCGCCATACATGAGGGATCCACCGGATGTCAGGGCATCGCTGGTCCAGCGGGCTTCACCTGCGAGGAAGACTACGACGGTGTCCACAACAGCGGTAGTCGAGTCCATCAGAAAATGATCCCTGCCCGATGTGCTGATCCATATGTGGTCTCCGTCAAAGGCTGTTCCGAGAGCGACAGCATTCATGTCGATAAAGGTGTCGACAGCTGCTTCAGCCTGTTCGAGTTCGACACAGGTGATATCGCCTGTCATGTCATATGCAGAAAAGTAGAATGTCCCTGTCATCGTTCCGCCTGATCCCACCGTCAAATCAACGTCGAAGGTGAAACCGTAGTCTATCCAGTCTGTATCAAGGCGGAGTTTTATATCGCTCCCTCTGACCGAGCCCTTGAGAAAGAGATGGTTATAGGGAGCCTCATTCTCATGGGAACGGATCACCAGCTCGGCTCTGGCCTCTCTTTCCACGAGATATATATCGATCATGAAGGCGCCTGAATCATCGTCGCCTGTGCTGGAATAAGAGCCGAGCCACACCGAGAGCTCAGGATTGATCGGCGGGGGTCCTGTGGCGACAGTGTCGCAGCCCGGCAGGATGGCAAATACGAGGAGAATCACAGCAAGAGTTGTTACCAGGCCTGATCCGATAGCCGATTTCATCCGGAAACCTCCGATTACCAGGGGAGTTCGGTAATACCAGGGGCAAGTTGCGGAAATCATACAACATCACCGGCTGTAAATCAACAATTGACCGGCCACTGCTGAAATGAAACGGGGCGGAGATCCAATACGGCCTCCGCCCCGACTGTTCTCTTTCAGAACTGCCTTACGGCAACGCTAATGCGCGCCGCTCGATTCGAGCTTCTTCATCACCTTGTCGAGACTGAAGCTCGCCGCCTTCTGGCGCGGCGGATACTCCTTGAAGGTC
>CAYWGA010000041.1:0-29706 GCA_964457905.1 uncultured bacterium
CGCCGCTGCCGCCCGGTCTGCCCGGTGCCTCGGAAGCGGGCCCGCCGCTCTCGGCGAGGTATTCACCACGGGGGTCGCGGATAGGTACGACTCTCATCGTGGCGACAAGCGAATCGCGCTTTGCCGTGAATGAGGCCATATTCTCGCCGCTAACCGGTTTGGTGGGAGGAAGCTTCAGCGTACGGGGGTTGACGAAGGTACCGTTCTTCTTTACCCGGTAGTCGAGATGAGGGCCCGTCGCGTAACCGGTTGCTCCGACATATCCGATCACCTGTCCCTGCTTGACCTTCGCTCCAGACTTGATCCCCTTACCGAACTTGCTCAGGTGGAGATAGTAGCTGATATAGTTGTTGTTGTGCCTGATCTTCACATAGTTCCCGTTCGCCCTCGTCCTCGAGGCGGTCATCACGGCGCCGTCGCCCGTGGACATGACCGGGGTCCCCGTGGGTGCCGCGTAGTCGATCCCCAGGTGAGGAGCGTAAATGTGGAGGACGGGATGGAAACGCCGCTTGCTGAAATTCGAACTTATCCGGCTGAATTTCAGGGGCGCTCTGAGGAGCTGCTTCTGAAGTGATTTCCCGTCGTAGTCGAAGTATTCGCCGTATTCATTGTTGTTTTCGAACAGGAAACAGTAATGGCTCTCTCCGCTCGTGTTGAACTCGGCGGCGATTATGTCGCCTATGCGTGTCTGTCCCTTATGATCGGGGCCGTCGAGTATCCTGAGTTCCTCGTAGATCACCCTGAAGAAGTCGTTCTTCCTGATCTCTGTGAAGAAATCGATGTCCCACGCATAAATCTCGGTGAGCATTATCCCGAGCGCCTGCGGCAGCTCCTGCTCGTTGAGTGCGCGGAAAAATGATTGCGTAATAATGCCGGAGGCTTCCTTGACGGTGATCTCGTACGGGTACTCTATCCGTTCGACCTGGACCTCGTCGGAGGAGCAGTCTATTTCGATGAAGGCAGTCTCGCCCGGAGTCGCAAGGCGGATCTTCTCGATATCTCCGTCGGTACTCTTGAAGATCTCGTATTTCTGCCCGGGGTGGATATTGCTGAGGTCGGTAACCTTTTCGGCCTCGCGGACGATATCATGTATCTGCTGGGACGTAGCTCCGGAGGCTGTCATCAGGTCCGAGAAACTCGAGTTCTTCTTGATCTCTCCTGAGAGGTCCGCTTCAGGAGGGGGAGGAGGCACAGGGAGGCTCAGGCCCGGAGTGGCCTCAGCGACCATGGAAGCGGGCGCCATCTCCTGTTCCTCTACAGTCGCTTCCCTGTTAGAAGCGGTGATGAGGACCGCGGAGATCACTGCCGCGACTACCACAAATATTGTTATCTTCTTTTCCCTGCTCATCATCCTGCCCGTCTGTTCGGTGTAAAATATCGGTATACCCACCATCCAGTCAAGTAAAAGTGCGCTTTTTTTAGCCGATTGCAAGATACGGACCGCTTGAACGCTGGAGCCGCAGCCTATATCATGGCTGTACCTTGATCTGCAGGAAGAGAGGCTCCTGAAAGATGGCCGAAGACGATGGACATGACCTGAAAAACGAGCTTCAGAGGCTCAAGGAGCGCGCCAGAGGGGTTTTCGGGGGCAGGAAGGCCCCCACGCCGGAGGTCCCGCCTGTCCCGGAGGCCCCGGGGCCGGCAGATGATGATCCGGTGGACAGGCCCCAAAAACCGCAGATCCCCATACTGGCAGATATTCCGGTAACTGATGAGCAGCTTTTCGCTGAGCCCCCTCCGGGGACGATCGAGACGCTTGTACCCGGCGAGGTTGTCGAGACAGGAGCTGGATATTTCTGGAGGGTGAGAGAAAGCGCCGGGAGGATCTGGGAGCGGGGAGCTTCCACGCACAGGGAATACATCGATGCCCTCGCCTCGTCGCCGGCAAAGATGCCGCCGGCATGCCGGCCGTTCGAGGCGCTCGTCAAGGCGCAGGCCGGCTCGATCGTATATCTCGATCTTGAGACCACAGGCCTGAGGAGCACCCCCCTCTTTCTCATAGGTCTGATGTACAGCGAGGGAGAGGATCTGATCCTCGACCAGCTCTTCGCGAGGGACTATACAGAAGAAAGGGCCACCCTGTCATTCGTGTCACAGCTTCTTGCATCATCTGATGTTCTCGTGACATTCAACGGGAACACATTCGACGTACCTTTTCTCGCCGACAGGATGACATTCCACAATCTGCCGATGGTCATGCCCCGTTCGCATGTCGATCTCCTTCCCATCTCGCGCGCATTGATGAAGGGGCTCACGCCGAACAACAAGCTCCAGACACTCGAGCGGTTCGTCCTCGGAAGGAAGAGGACAGGGGACATACCGGGGAGCGAGATCCCAGGGGCCTATCATGATTTTGTCCGGACCGGGGATGCGAGGCAGATGGCCGCAGTGATACACCACAACCGGCTGGACCTGCTGTCGATGCTCGAGTTGATCACGGTATATATGACGCATATTTAAAAGTACCGGAACTGCTCCATGCATGCAACAGCACCCGGGCCGGCAACATTGTTACTGGTGGGCAACATTGTTACTAGTCGTTGCAAAAATCGCAGAGTAAAAGTACAATAAGTATTCCGGTCCCCGAATACGCTGAGCGGCTATCTTCACCGCAGAGGCGGGGACCGGTGATCCGGGGCAAAGGAAAGGATCGCCTTGGACGTTAAGAGATTTCTCGGCAAGGTAACGGTCGATGACCTCTACGACGGCCAGATAGTCCACAGCCACAAGATACCGATGCGCAACGCCCGCTTCGGCGAGCTCGGTGAGCCTCTGTCCGGGAGCCTCTCCTCGATCCTCGCCGCTTCAGGTGTCGAGCATCTCTACACCCACCAGGTTGAGGCGGTCGAGGCCCTCCGCGGAGGGGCCGATACGGTGATCGTCACGTCGACGGCGAGCGGCAAGACTCTCTGCTACAACATTCCCGTCCTCGAATCACTCATCGAGAACCCGGAGAGCAGGGCGCTCTATCTCTATCCGACAAAGGCCCTCGCGCAGGACCAGCTGAGGGTTTTAAAACGGTACAAAGAGGGAAACGTGATCCCGTTCGAGGCGGGGACGTACGACGGTGATACACCGGGCGCGCTCCGGAGGAAACTGCGCGACGGCGCGAACATCGTGCTGACGAATCCCGACATGCTTCACTCGGGGATACTCCCCAACCACGCCAAGTGGGCGCCATTCTTTTCCAGGCTCAAATATGTAGTCGTCGACGAGATACACAGCTACCGCGGTGTCTTCGGTTCTCATGTTTCTAACGTGATGCGGCGCCTTCTGCGGGTATGCGATCACTACGGGGCGAAGCCGGTCTTCGCGGCGAGTTCCGCTACGATCGCCAATCCCGGTGAGCACTCGGGCCGCCTGCTCGGACGCGAGATGACGGTCGTCACGAAGGACGGTTCGCCGCGCGGGCGGAAGACCTTTCTCATGTGGAACCCCCCGAACCTCGACGCTGCCGGCATGGAGAGAAGGAGTTCGAACGCCGAAGCCGCCGAGCTTGTCACCCGGCTCGTCCTCGACGGGGTCCAGACGATAGCATTCGTGAGGGCGCGCGTCGTGAGCGAAGTGATAACAAGGTATGTGCGAGACATGCTCTCGAAGCACCGAGCCTCGATGGCCGACACGGTGCATCCGTACCGCGGCGGCTACCTTCCCGAGGAGCGGAGGGAGATAGAGCGCCGCCTGTTCGAGGGCGAGCTCAAGGCCGTGATCAGCACGAACGCCCTCGAGCTCGGTATCGATGTCGGGGCCCTTCACGCATCAGTTATAATAGGGTATCCCGGGAGCATCGCCTCGACCTGGCAGCAGGCCGGAAGGGCCGGGCGCGGTATGGAAGACTCGCTGATAATATTCATTCCGCACAATACACCGCTCGACCAGTACCTCGTGCGGAACCCCGACTACTTCTTCGGGCGCTCCCCGGAGAACGCGATAATCGATCCGGAGAATCCGCACGTACTACTTGGGCAGATGCGGGCGGCCGCCTTCGAGCTTCCTCTGTCAGTGAAGGAGGTAGAGGGGATGGGCGAGTACGCGCCGGCGATCGCGCAGCTCCTCGAGGAGGAGAGGGACCTCAATTTCGTGCGCGGAAGCTGGTTCTGGCGAGGGCACGGCTATCCGAGCGCCGATGTCAACCTGCGCAACATCTCTCCGAATATCTACACGATCATCGACGAGTCCGACGGCAACAGGGTGATCGGGACGATCGATGAGGCCAGTGCCTTCCAGCAGGTCCACACCCAGGCGATATACCTCCATGAGGCGGAGACATACTTCGTCAAAGATCTCGATATAGAGAAGAAGATCGCGTTCATCGAGAAGACGAACGTCGATTATTATACCCAGTCGATCACCGAGACCCAGGTCAAGGTCGACCGCGAGGAAAAGAGTGGGCAGTGGAGGATCAGCCCGATCGCCTTCGGTGACGTCTCCGTGACCGACCTTACATTCATGTTCAGGAAGATAAAGTTCGGCAGCCGCGACTCGATCGGATACGGCAAGTGCGACCTGCCTCCCCAGGTCCTCGAGACAGCGGGCATGTGGATAGAACCGCCGGGCGACGCTCTCGCCGCGGTGCGCAAATGGGGGAGGGTCCCCGCGGAGGGCCTTCTCGGCCTGTCCAACATACTCAGGGAGGTTGTCCCTCTCTTCGTCATGTCGGACCCGCTCGATATCGGTACGACGGTCAACTCCCGCTCCACCGGCGGCCCCGCTCTCTATATATATGACAAGTATCCCGGCGGCCTCGGTTTCGCCCTGAAGACGTACGGTATTCTGGAGGAGGTCATGCAGGCCTCGCTCGAACTGATACAGTCATGCGGATGCAGGCGGGGGTGCCCTTCGTGCGTCGGTTCGCCGATACCGCCCTTCACACAGCTCGATCCCGACACCGGCGGAAGGGGAATGATCCCCGACAAGGAGGCAGCGCTCGTGATCCTGCACCTCCTCCTCGAGATGGAAGCGTACGAACCGGCCCCTCTGGAAGACGATGAGGGAGTCACTGAGAGGCCCGAAGGCAAGCCGCTCCCCGTAGAGCTGGAGAACAAGCTGCGCAGGACACTGCTTCAGAAGGCTGAGCGAGGTCGCAGATCGTGACAGGGCCGCACTTTATGGTTAAATCACACCCTTTTTCGCAGGGGCGTTGACGCTCGCCTGCCCCTGTGCTATATTCCCCCTGTTCTGCTGATCAAGTCGCTTACAGAGTAAGGTCAATCGGGTTCCATGGCGTTCGCCGCGGGACCCTCGACTTTCTTTAAACCGGGAGGACCCCGATGAGGGTTATCAAGCGTTACCGCATACATGCGGGCACGTTTGCCTGGATCCTTCACCGCTTGTCCGGGCTGGGGCTGATCTTTTATCTGCTCCTGCACATATGGGTGATCAGTCACCTGTCCGGCGGTGAGGAATCCTTCGACGGGATTATGCATGCATTCGGCAGCCCCCTCTTCAAGTTCATGGAGATAGGGCTGGTCGGTGTGATCTTCTACCACATGTTCAACGGGTTGAGGATCACTCTGATAGACATGGGCGTGATGGTCGAGAAGCAGAAGGTGCTTTTCGTCATCTCCGTAGTGGTATGGCTCGCCTGCTGGGGCGGGGCCGCCGCG
Source organism: uncultured bacterium (assembly GCA_964457905.1). GTDB lineage: Bacteria > Krumholzibacteriota > Krumholzibacteriia > Krumholzibacteriales > Krumholzibacteriaceae > JAUWCL01. The sequence goes on from CAYWGA010000041.1 coordinate 5,607, forward strand.
GTAATGATCTCGCGGATGATCTCCGCGACAGGATAGAAGGGAGGCCGCAATGAGTTACAAGTACGATGAGACCGCAAGGTCGGGCGGCGCCCTCTGGTGGTTCTTCCACCGGTTGAGCGGGCTATATCTCGCCGCTGTCCTTTTTGTCCATGTCCTCGTCCTTCACGTACTGATGAAGGATGAGCTCGCGTACGGCACGATAGCCGAGCGCGTGTCGACACCGTTATGGAAGACAATTAATATTTCGTTCCTCGTCGTGGCGCTGGCTCACGGTCTTTACGGACTGTGGATCATCCTCGGCGACTACATCCACAAGCCGTGGATGAGAATACTTATCTGGTCCGGCATCGCCGTCATAGGGCTCGTTTTCGCGATATATGGCGCCCTTACGATGATTTCGTTCCAGTACGGAGGTTGACCTGTCATGACGAATTTCGATCCCGAAACCATCCACGACGTCGAGGGGGTGCCGATTCACAGCGTGCACCGTCATGACGTGATCATCGTGGGAGCCGGTCTTGCCGGGATGAGAGCCGCCTATGAGGCGTCGTCTGAATTCGACGTGGCGGTTCTCAGCAAGGTATTCCCGACAAGGTCCCACAGCGGCGCCGCCCAGGGCGGTGTGGCAGCCTCGCTCGCTAATGAGGAAGAGGACCACTGGGAATGGCACATGTTTGACACGATCAAGGGCAGCGATTATCTCGGTGACCAGGACGCGATCGAGACCCTCGTTAAAGAGGCTCCCGTCGTCGTCCGCGAGTTCGAGCATATGGGATGCCCCTTCTCGAGGACTCCTGATGGACGCATCGCCCAGCGCAAGTTCGGCGGCCACACGAAGGATTTCGGCAAAGGCGGCCCGGTGCTCCGCGCGTGCTATGCGGTCGATCGGACCGGCCACGCTCTTCTTCATACGCTCTATGAGCAGTGCCTGAAGAACGAGGTCCGGTTCTACCCAGAGTTCTACGCACTGTCGCTGATAGTACGCGGCGGCGTCTGCCGCGGAGTCGTGGCCTGGGACATCATAAACGGCGGCGCGCACATCTTCCACGCCAAGGCGGTCATGTTCGGAACGGGCGGTTACGGCAAGGCGTTCAGGATTACATCGAACGCCCTGGCCAACACCGGCGATGGCCTGAGTCTCGTGCTCAGGGCCGGCTTGCCGCTCGAGGACATGGAGTTCGTGCAGTTCCATCCGACCGGCCTCTACAAGCAGGGCATCCTCGTGAGCGAGGCGGTCCGCGGCGAGGGCGGATACCTGATCAACAAGGACGGCGAGCGGTTCATGGAGAGGTACGCTCCCGAAAAGATGGAACTCGCCCCGCGTGACCTCGTATCGCGGTCGATACAGACTGAGATCAACGAAGGCAGGGGATGCGGCGAGATGGGTGACCATGTCTACGCCGACCTGAGGCACCTTGGCGAAGAGAAGATAATGAAGCAGCTTCCGCAGATCCACGAGCTGGCGTGGAAGTTCCTGCACGTCGACTGCATCAAGGAGCCTATACCGATCCAGCCGACCGCGCATTACTCGATGGGCGGCATACCGGTGGACATCGACTGCCAGGTACTGGCCGACGGGAAGGAAAAGCCGGTCACCGGTTTCTACGCCGCCGGAGAGTGCTCCTGCGTTAGCGTCCACGGTGCGAACAGGCTCGGCACCAACTCGCTGCTCGAAGCATCGCTATTCGGCCGCAGGGCTGGCAAGTCGATCGTGAGGTTCCTGCGCGAGACGCGCGAGTTCCCCGAGCTCCCGGCCGATGCGGCGAAAGACGCTCTCGACGAGGTACAGAGGATAATTTCCTCCGACGGTTCGGAGAAGCCGGGGCTGATAAGAGAAGAGCTGCAGGCGAAGATGATGACCGAGTGCGGTATCTTCCGCGACGCCGAAAAACTCACGAAACTCGAAAGCTGGCTCAAGGAGCTCGAGGCGAGGTTCGCGAATATCGGCATCGACGACCGCAGCGATAAATTCAATTACGACCTTCTTGAGGCTATCGAGCTCGGGCACATGATCGAGTTCGCCGAGCTGATCGTGGCGGGCGCCCTGAGGCGCGAGGAAAGCAGAGGGGCGCACAGCCGCACCGATTTCCCCGATCGCGACGACAAGAAGTGGCTCAAGCATACGCTGGCCTGGAAGCATGGCGGAAAGATCGACTTCGACTACAAGCCGGTCACCATAACCCGCTTCCAGCCGCAAGAGCGTAAATACTAAAGGAGGCCCCGGAATGGCAATGATCACGTTCAGGATCAATCGTTTCAATCCGGACGATGAGCGTCGGGGTCACTACATGCAGGAGTATCAGCTCGACGTAGAGAAAGGTATGACGCTCCTCGACGCTCTCAACGAGATAAAATGGAAACAGGACGGGACGCTGACCTTCAGGCGCTCATGCCGGAGCGGAATCTGCGGGTCATGCGCGATGACGATCAACGGGGTCAACAACCTCGCCTGCGAGACGCAGGTGCTCAAGCTCGGCGGATCGACTATCACCGTCGAGCCGATGCGCGGATATCCCGTCATCAAGGACCTCGTCGTATCCCTCGACCCGCTGGTCAGGGGTCTGCTCGCGGTGAAGCCGTATCTGATAACAAACTCGCCTCCCCCGAGTGACCAGGAGAGACTCCAGTCGCCCGAGGAAAGGGAGAAGATCGACGGCCTGTACGAATGCATTCTCTGCGGTTCGTGCACCTCGTCATGCCCTTCCTTCTGGGCGGACAAGGAGTATGTCGGGCCCCACGCCTTCCTCAAGGCGTACAGGTTCGTAGCCGACACGAGGGATGAGGGTAGCGGCGAGCATCTCAAGGCGCTCGACGACAGGCACGGGCTGTGGCGCTGCCACACGATCTTCAACTGTGTTGAAGCGTGCCCGAAGGGCCTCAACCCGACGAAGGCGATCTCCGAACTTAAAAAGGAGCTCGTCAGGCGCAGGCTCGGATAAAGATCCGGGAAGCGATTGTTCAGTATCAAATCGGACGGCGGCACCTTGCCGCCGTCCTTCTTTTGGGGTGGAACCTTGCCGCCAGTTGAAATATAATCCCCGAAACGATTTTTACTGGACGATAAAAGGAGGAACCGATGTCAGGCTTCACGCGTAGAACCTTTCTGAAGATGTCCGCGGCCCTCGGCGCGGCGGGTGGGATCATTCCCGTAGACAGGCTCTTCGCCGGCACTCCGGGCGGAGGCGCAAAGGGCGGCCCGGTAGTGATATCGACGTGGCCGCACGGCCTGCCTGCAAACGATGTTGCCTGGAACGTCCTCTCCTCGGGAGGCACATCGCTCGACGCGGTAGAAGCCGGAGTCAGGGTGCCCGAGGCTGATCCCGAGGTCCGAAGTGTAGGATACGGAGGCCTGCCTGACGAGGACTGCCGTGTGACGCTCGATGCCTGCATCATGGGGCCAGACGGCAATTGCGGTTCGACGGCCTTTGTAGAGGGTTACATGCATCCGATATCGATCGCCCGAAAGGTGATGGAGGATACCGACCACGTGATGATCGTCGGCGGCGGCGCCGAGGAGTTTGCCCGCAAGGTCGGATTCAAGCATGAAGAGATGCTGACGGAAGAAGCAAGAAAGGCATGGGTAAAGTGGAAATCGGGGATGGGCGACGGTGACGACTGGTTCCCCGGCGGAGAAGAGAACCACGATACGATCGGGATGGTCGCCTTCGATGAGGTGGGTAATCTCGCCGGGGCATGCACCACATCGGGCCTTGCCTGGAAGATACACGGACGAGTCGGGGATTCGCCTATCATCGGCGCTGGTATGTACGTCGACAATGAAGTTGGCGCCGCGGCGGCGACAGGCAGGGGAGAGGCTGTCATCAAGACATGCGGCAGTTTCCTCGTGGTGGAGAACATGCGCAACGGGATGTCGCCTGAGAAGGCCTGCAAAGCGGCCCTCGAGAGGATCGCAGAAAAACAGGGCGGCAAGGTTGATTTTCAGGTAGGTTATATAGCAGTAAACAACAAGGGTGAGACGGGCGCGTTCTCGCTCACCGACGGTTTCTCATACGCGCTGGCGAGAGACGGCAAGAACGAACTGGTCAAGGCCGGTCATCTTCAGCAGAGTAAATAAAACAGATCAAGCAGATTGAAAGGGGAGAATGTGGCTTCCATTAAAGGTCCGGGAAGATTCCTGAAATTGACGCTGGCGCTGGCCGTTTCGGCGGCGCTTGTCCTTTCGTGTTCAGGAAATGTTAAGAACCCTGAATCGGCCGTTAAAAAGATGGTCAAGGCGTACGGCGGAGAGAAGAATCTGCCTCTGCTGACCAGCTTCGAAGGCAAAGGCTTCAGGAGGCAGCTTCCGCCGGGGCATGTCGTGACAAATTATCCCTTTGATCTGTTCCAGGACGGGATGAAATACAAGACGAAGACATACAGGCTGAGGGAAGGCCGCGTCATCGATGTCCAGCTTCTCGTAATAAACGAGACGGAGAGATTTTCGTGGTCGTATGGAACTGGCGCCACAGACATTCCCGAGTGGGAAGTCGAGATGATCGGATACAGGCTGCCGATGATCCTTGAGAAACTTAATGCCGGCGGACTCGAACTCGAACATGTCGAGAGCGCTTACTGGGACGGTATCTATCACATCAAGTTCACCGAGGGAGACAACATCGTCGATGTCGGTCTCGACGAGGAGTCTTTCCTCGTAAGGCAGGTATCGGTGATCAGCGCTTCCGACTCGATCTTCTCCTTCAAGGAGGAGTATCTCGATTACGTCAAGACAGACGGCATCTGGTTTCCCAACAGGTTCCTCGGTTTTTACAGGGACCTCATTTATTACGAGTTTATCGTGCCTGTAGTATCCTTCGGCGTCGATTTCCCCGACGACCACTTTACAGTTATGGAGAGCGATACGGCAAGATAGTGCAGTAACTCGCAAACTGCATCGAACGAAACAGTTACACATTCTCATAACCCGGCTTGCGGACCCCGCAGGCCGGGTTTTCTTTGGCATGTTAAATGCAATGTTTCTCAGCTGAGGGCCGGCGCCTGATGCGCCTGTCCCGCCTGGGGGAAAATTGCGGGGATTCGGGGCTTTTCCGGATAGACATCTTACTGGAGGACACCGGTGGAAAAGCGGATTCGATCGTCTCAGATTGTAATACTGTCAGCTGTATCATGCCTTCTGCTGGCGCTTGTCATAACGTCACCTGTCATATTCACAGGAGCCGAATCGAGGAACGGGGATCCAGCCGTGCAGGCCTCGATACTTGCCGAGAGACATCTCGACAGGGCGATGGACGAGCTGGTACGCACAGGCAGTTGTTCAGCCGAAGGAAGGTCCGTGAGTCGCGACGATGCTGGCGGTTCGATGTATGAACTCGACACAAGAGTCGTGCGCGAGGCTTCAGGTGAAGTCAGAAGAGTCTCGGTGCGTGTGAAGTGGAAAGGACCCCTCGGGGGAGGTGCCGTCGTGGCGACCGGCCTCTGCAGGGAAACACAGGATCACGGAACCACTACAATCAGTGCCGGCGCCGTTGATAACGGACTCGCGGGGACTGGCTCTTCGGATAACGTTACTGTGAATAAATGAGCTTTCCGGGTCAGAGAAGCTCACTCACCTTAAAAAGGGACCTGAACTCATATCCGGCTTCGGCGATCTTGTCGACGGCGCCTTCTTCCCTGTCTACAAGAACGTGAACCGCCGCGATCTCGCCGCCGCCCGCCTCGATCGCTTCGGCGGCCTTGAGCAGTGAGCCCCCGGTCGTGACGACATCCTCGACTATGATGATCTTCATGCCCTTCTCGAGCTTGCCCTCGACGAGTTTCTGGGTCCCGTGGCCCTTCGCTTCCTTCCTTATGAGAAAGCCTTCCTTCTCCTCGCCGCGTTCGGCCGAAAGGGCGAGCAGCGCGCCGATTATCGGATCTGCGCCGATGACAGGGCCGGCGAAGCCGTCATACTCGATGTCGCTGAGGCTCTCCAGCAGCAGTTTTGCCGAGAGATTCAGACCCATCGAATGGAGGGTCGTCATCTTGCCGTTGATGTAGTAAGTGCTTTTCTTTCCCGAAACGAGCGTAAAGTCACCCTTGAGTATCGAACGCTCTATCATGATCTTCCGGAGTTCTTCCCTCTTGCTCAATGCCGCCTCCATTATTCAGGACAGTATACCCGGCGAGTTTCACCGCACGGGATCAGTCGCCAGTGTAAAAGGAAATACCTATTGTTATCTCTAAAAAGTGCACGTAGTCCTCGCCCGTATATACCCAGACGACACTCTTGTAGTCGTCGCCTGCCCACATGTAGTGCCACTTGCCTCCGAGTCCGATATGCATGCCGCCTTTTGTCACCCTCCACCAGATCTCAGCCCCCGCGTAGGCGCCAAGCTGGTTATAGGTATTTCGCATGGTCGATGCCCCGGAAGCGATCTCCGCCGTGCTGGCGTACAGCCCGCCGCCGAGTTCACCGCTCAACCTGAGTTTTTTTGTCAGGTCGGTCTTGCCCATCAGGCAACCGGTCAGCGAATAGACACTGTACTCGATCGGCTGCTGGATCCCGAGGTATTCGAGATCTTTCTCGGGCATCTTTGATTTGCCGAAGTCATGCATGGAGAGCGCCACACCGAAAGCGGCCGATTTCGAGAGTCCGTGGTAGAAGTAGACCTCGAGCTCACTGCCCGAGCCGAAGGCCTCATCGAGCCCCGATGTGGCCTTGACTCCGCCGAGCCTGACACCGAGGATCTCCCGCCCCTTGATGCCTTCTCCGTCTGCCTGTGCAGGGACCACGGAAAGGACGGCAACCGCTATTACCAGTGCAGATACAACACGTTTCATGTATTCAAGATACCATTCAGATTGCGGACGGGCGAGAAAAAAAGGAGGGAGAAGCTTTACCTGAGAAGTACGAGTTTCGTCATGCCGACGAGACTGCCCTCTTCAAAGACAGCTGCCGCGTAGATGCCTGATGAGACCTGGTGCCCGCTGCCGCTTCTGCCTTCCCAGACGACCGAACCGGTCCCGTCGTCGGACGTCAGGGCAGTAAAGGTCTGGACACGCTTTCCGGCTATGGAGAAGATGATGACTTCGACGCTGCTCCCGGGGCCGGCCTGGAAGCTGATCGTCGTGACGGGATTGAACGGATTGGGTGAACAGGACACCTCGCCGGAAGGTCCCGGCGGCGTTTCGTTTTCCGTTCTGGATGAGGAAACATCCGGCTGGCCGCCTTCTCCGTCTTTCAGGGGCACAAAGCCGCTGGATAGGGGAGGAGTCGATCCGGTGGGCGCCGGGAAGGGCAGCTCCTTGATACCGTCGACGTTGATGTGGCCCATCGGAGCGGAGCAGTTATCGACTATCTCGAAGTAGAATTCCTCGCCCATGCACGGTTCGAGATTCCAGAATCTCTCATCCATCGCTTCGACGCCGCGCCCTGTCTCGCTGTAGACGGTCTCGCCGGTTTCGGCGTTTATCATCGCCACGTAGCATAGATCGGGGTAGTTGCCGCCGCCGACGAGCAATCTCATCGATCTGCCGGTTACGGTGAAGACAGCCGAACGTATCGCGCCCTGCGGGCCGTCTCCCTGCCGGGATCCGGGCCTGTATCCAAAGATCGGGCCGTCGAATCTCTCTGCTGTCCCGATCCACCAGTTGTCCTCGAAGCCGACCATCGTCGTGTCGTCGCCTCTGAAGGCGTATGCGTCTCCGAAAACGGGCTGGTGATTGAAGGCGTCTCCGCTGAGGATCGTCCAGTCTCCTAGCGGGGCCTCGAGGTCGACTATGGCATGATCGCCGCTCCATGTGAGTGTGTCGAACCTGATCGAGTAGACATTGTCTCCCGCATAGTCGAGGTAGGAGGTATGCCTCGAGATGATCTCAGCGCCTGTCGGGGTCCGCGTTATCTCGGCGGCATGACCGAAATCTATGATCGATCTGTATATGACGTTCCAACCGCTCGTCAGGGAATCGGAGAACATATGCGAGATCCCGCCGACGCCTTCCTCAGTGAAGAAGAGGTGATACTTGCCGTTTCGCTTGAGGACAGTGGTGCTCTCGAGCAGGTGCCAGTTGTCATGCACGTACATCGGTCCGGCGTCGTTCCAGGCGAATCTGCCGTCTCCGCTCGTGAGCGCCACCGCTCCGTAATTATCGGCCGTTCTTGTCGTCTGGGTCAGGTAGCAGCCGCTCTCGTCCTCGAAGAAGTTCGGATCACGGAAATGACAGTACTCGTCCACGGCCCAGTTGCACCATGTGGAATCACAGGCAAACGGCAGCACGAGTTCTTCCCCCGCTTTTACCCAGGAGTAGAGAGAGTTGAATGAATAGGCCATCCCCGTCTGCTGCGCCGCTGCGGAGTTCACGCCGGTATAGAACATCAGGTAGTAACCTTCCAGTCCTTCCATCGGCACTACGCACGGGGCCCAGATATCCAGAGCGTCCCAGTCCCCGGGCTCTCCCCTCTCGAGGACAGGTTCGTGAAAGGTCCACCTGATAAGGTCGGTCGATGTGGCATGGCCGAAATTTCTCTCGTTGGCCACGATGTAGAAGATATGGTAGACGCCGTCGACGATAACGATCGTATGGTCCTTCACATCCTGGGCGGGGTTGTACAGGACCGGACCCTCGAAATCGAAGAAGACCATCTCGTCCGGATCTCCCGGAACATACCGGCCGTTGATCGAAGGGCTCGAGGGATGAAGCCTGTCAATATCGCGTGAGTTCTCTTCCTCGGCATGTGTACTGTTGGCCGGCAGTACGACCAGCAGTGCGAGCAGGGCAAATATCCCGTGCAGTCTGTGTCTTGTCATGGATAGTTTCATATAAAAGTCGACCCGGGTCAGGGCATGGCAGACCCGGGTCAGTGGGACTATCATGTCCCGGATGATTTTCCTATGTGTATATCCGTTCAATCCAGTGTCCCCCCGGCGGCGCTGACAGGTGTCACCTGAGCAGTATCATCTTGCGGGTGAGTACCTCCCTGCCGATCTGCAGCCTGCAATAGTAAACGCCTGAAGGTATCGACCTTCCTGAGGAGAGAGCCGGGTTCCAGACATATGAATGGTCCCCAGCGGATCTGGATCCAAGATCGTGCCTGGCAACAGTCCTGCCCGACACGTCGTAAAAGACCATCGTGACCCGGCTGCCCGATTCGGTCGAACCGACCGTGAACGGGATAGTGGTCGCCGGGTTGAAGGGATTGGGATAGTTCTGGCCGATCGAGCTGGGCACCCCGGGAAGCCCCTGCGCGAGCAGAGGTCCGGTGATCGTCGGATCGTCAGTGTCTATCTCTACGAGCCAGTAGTAACGGTCGACCTGCGGATCTCCGCATTCGTCGAACCAGTTGAAGCTCGTGATTCCGTATATCGGGTCCTCGTTTATCCGCACTGCTGATGTAAGATCACGGCTGTCGCCTCGATATATATCGAAACCGACCGTCTCGCCGCAGCAGTAAGCGATCCATGAAAGGACGACTCCGCCGACGACCCTCTCGCATTCAGCTGTCGTCACCTGGACGGCGGTGACAGGAACGAGCTCAAGCGTTACCTGCTCAACGTTTCCGGATTCGGTCATGATTCCGGTGATCTCGGCACTCCTGTACCCGGGGGCGCTCGCCTGAACGGTGAACTCGCCTGCAGGCAGGTTCGGGAAGTCGAACGTCTGGCCATCGAACTGCGAGCTCGATATAACGTGACCGTCACTGGTGCTGCTGAGGCTCACCATAGCTCCGGCGGGAACACCGGGCTGATCCGATTCGAGAATGCCCTCGATAACGGCATCGGGCCTGTCGAGCCAGTACTCATATGTGGAGTCATTGAAAAAGAAATACCAGTAGCCGCTGTCAGGCATGACGGAGACTATCGACGGGGGGCTCCAGTCAAAGTTCGCGATACCCCAGCCATCCTGGAAGGACCATCCCCAGTGATCGGGGAGGTATGAACCCTCGGCTGTGAATTTGAAGGAGATAGTGTCCGGGTCGCCCGGTTCGTTGATCAACTTCAGCTTGCGCCAGACATTTCCGCTGATCGCATCCATGTTGTTGGCGGCGTCATCAGGTTCGCACGTGATCCCGGCGAAGTTGCCGACGAGCTGTATCGAACTGTATTCCTGCGCGCCCGCCCCGGCCGCAGATAGAAAAAGGGCGCCGACGAGCAGCACGCCTGTAAGAAAAGTCGTTCTCAATTCACACTTCCTTATGATGCTTAGCGCGCGTTCCCGGTCCAGAAGGAATGCGTCAAATGTAAGTAAATTATAGCGCAGTATGCACTTTTTGTCAATATAGACAATCCGTACCGCTACCTTGACGCTTTCCAGTTTATATTAACCGCTCCTAACGGAACGGTTTTTGCAAATTCCGGTGCAGAAAGACTATTTAGCATGCAGATTTTGTGTAACTGCTAATTATACAACGGGTTCGGATTTGGATGCCCCGCCGGCACGGTTGGATTTTGCAACCGGAGGATACGAATTGAGCACTAATATGATGCTGGAAGCAAGGGATACCTTCGAATCGAGGGAATTCTACATCAAAGCGGAAGCGAATATTAAAAGAAACAATTACGGCGATGCACTGAAGCTTCTCGAGCAGGCTCTGAAGATCTCGCCTGAAAACCCCGTATATCTCTCGACGATGGGAGTGTGCGAAGCGATGATGGGCGATCCCGAAAAGGGATACAAGATGTGCAGGCTGGCGATGCAGTACGCCGGCACCCAGAGGGATCCGATGCTCTATGTGAACTACGGCCGGGTGCTCCTCGAAAGAGGAGAGAGGATGAATGCGCGGGACCAGTTCATGAAGGCGTACAAGATCGACAACACGAACGCCCCTGCGGCGCTCGAGCTCTCACGGATGGGTGTCCGCAAGAAGCCCGTGCTCACTTTCCTCGGGCGCAATCATCCTGTGAACGTTTACCTGGGCAAGCTCCGGCACCAGCTCAAGCAGGCTCGGGCAGGGGAACTGAAGAAATAGTCCCTTCCGCGACTCGTCCGCACTGAGTTACAGCACGGTCATCGAGAATTGTCTGGCACCATCCTGCCTTGCGACCTTATCATTTCCCTATATGGATATTAATACCCCGGAAAAGATCCGTCTGCTTCTTCTCGCAGTCTTCCTGCTCTCGGCAGCACTGCTGGGCTCCTGTGCCTCCGGCGGAGGCAGGGTCAGCGACCTGGCCGATTCGGGATGGAGCGAACCGAGGCGTGACGCAGATATGCGGATACTGGCCATGCTCGATCGCGGCGAGTACATGGAAGTACTCTCACTCTCGGACAGTATCGAGGCGGCCGACGGTACGGACCCCCGGCTGAAAGGGCAGAGGGCCGAAGCACTCTGGAGGACGGGCAGTGTCGATGAAGCTGTAGTTCTCTTCGAGGAATCCCTGCTGGAGGATTACGCTGTCTGCGAGACCCACCTGAATTTTGCCGTGCTTCTTCTCGAGACAGGCAAGTCAGGGCGTGCCCTGACTGAACTGAACGAAGCGAAGATGTTCTGCGGCGAGGAGAACACCCCTGTGATAAACAGGAACCTCGCCGTGATCCGTATAAAGCAGGGGCAGGAAGACATGGCCCTGGCTGTCGTCGATGAGGGACTCGATTACGCTCCGAAGGATTCATACCTTCTCGGCCTGAAAGCGATGCTTATCGCCGAGGCGAACCCGGTCCTTGCTGAGACCCTTTTCGTCAGGTCCGAGGCGGCGGGGGGGATGACCCCCGACTTTCTCTACCAGCTCGGCCTGCTCATGCTGAAAAATAATCAGCCCTCCCGTGCTGTCAAACCGCTGGAAGACGCGCTGGCAGCCGATCCGTCCGACCGTGAGATCATGTATAACTACGCCGAGGCTCTCGCCAGGTCGGGCCGCAGTGCCGAGGCGAAGATTGTTCTCTTTGAGATGCTCGATGATCAGGACGACGAGAAGGCGGCGAAGCGCCTGGCCCGCATCCTGTTTCGTGAGGGTGATTACTCGGGAGCGCTCGAACTCTTCAGGTCCCTTCCAGAGACTCCGGAGAATCTCGACAGGGTCGCGATGTGCATGCACAGGCTATCCTGGACCGAAGAGGCGATCGGGATACAGCGGAGAGTCGTTGCCGAGAAGCCGGACTGGCCGACAGGACTGATCAACCTCGCCGTGATGCTCGCCTCCACCGGCGAGCTCGATGAATCCGAGGCCCTCCTTGTAAGAGCCCTTGAAATCGATCCCGAGAACGCGACCGCCACGGTCAACCTCGAAAGCCTCAGAAGTGCTCGTCGCGAAGCGGGCCGCTGAAAAACCTGCCTGATTTTATCATGAGTAATTGTACTCATTCTGAATTGTCACGACGGGGTGGCGGCCCCAGGCTGATACCTCCTCTAGACCCCACGAAAGCCTCACTGAAACGATAAACCGTAAAAAACCATTGTTATTAAGTACCTGCCTTCTATAGAATGCTCCGATGTAACAGGAAACAATCCTCCTCCGGCTGACGTAAGATGAAGTGAGGATTCCAAAAAGCGGAGGTAGACATCATGTACTGCCAGCATTGCGGTAAAGAAGCACTGGAAGGCAGCGTATATTGCGAGAGTTGCGGAAGGCCCTTCGAGGAGGCGCCTGCCGGCGGCGGAAAGCTGTACGCCTACGAACTGACCCGACTCACCGTCCCCGATGATACGAGAAATCCGGGTGTCGCTGCGTCGCTAGGTTTCTTCCTCGGCTGGATACTGCTCGGCCCGGTAGGCTACATCTACCTCGGTCAATGGAACTGGTTCTGGCTTACTTTCGTGATCCAGATCTTCGCCATACCGCTAACCGCGGGTGTGGCGTACATCCTCCTTCCCGTGATCTTCGCGATCCATCAGTACCAGATGGCGAAGGAACTGAACGAGATGGTCGTCACTGCCAGGGAAAACGGGCAGGGAGATTTTGACGGCGAACCGCCGGCGATCATGGAGGAATGAGGAAGGATGAGATTTGGATCGCAATCTGGCCCTTGAGCTGGTCCGAGCGACCGAGGCGGCGGCGCTGGCTTCTGCCCGGCTGCTCGGTAAAGGCGATCCGATTGCCGCCGACAGGGCGGCAGCGGGAGCGATGGCCCTCGCTATCGGCGGAATAAAAGTCACCGGACATGTAGTGATCGGCGAAAGGGACGAGATCCCCGATGCCGTTCTGCGCCGTGGGGACACTGTCGGCTCCGGCGAGGAACCCGAGGTCGACATCGCCCTCGATCCACTCGAGGGGATGGGCTCGCTGGCCGACGGACAGGGAAACGCGATATCCGCGATCGCTCTCGCCCCGAGGGGGACCCTGAAGCATTTCAACTCGAGATATATGAGGAAGATCGCAGTGGGCAGTGACGCGGCTCACTGTATAGACCTGGGAAAATCAGTCTTCGATCAACTGGTAAGTGTCGCTGAAGCAAAACGTGTATATGTAGAGGATCTGACCGTGGCCATCCTCAAGAGGGAGAGGCACGACGATCTGATAGATGAAGTAAGAAGGACCGGCGCCCGGATCGAGCTCGTGCGCGACGGCGACCTTGCTGCTGCATTTGCCGCGGCGCTGCCGGATACCGGTATAGATGTAGCGATTGGAACGGGCGACACCCGGCAGGGCATCCTGACCGCAGCGGCTCTTGCCTGCCTCGGCGGCGGGTTCCAGGGAGAGCTGGTCAGGGAGGAGGACGGCCCTGCGGATGACGACGATGACTATGATCGCGTCTTCGGCATCAATGATCTCGCCGGTGGAAGCAATTTAATGTTCGCGGTGACCGGTGTATCGAGAAGCCCCTTCCTCGAAGGCGTGAACTTCCGACCCGGAGGCGCGGTGACCAACAGCCTCGTACTGCGAAGCAAGAGCGGCACGCTGAGATTCCTTCGCACCGAGCATTTCTTCGACAAGGAACCTGACTACACCTGATCCCGGGACCGGATACTCCGATGGACGATCTCTTTTCAGCAGATACCCCTTCCCCGCTCGCCGAACGGATGAGGCCGAGGACCCTCGATGAGTTCTTTGGCCAGAGCGATGTTGTGGGTGAAGGGAAGATCCTCAGGAGGATGCTCGATCAGGGCACTCTCGAGTCCTCGCTGATATTCTGGGGGCCGCCCGGCTGCGGCAAGACTACACTTGCACATATAATAGCCGAGAAGGTAGACGCGGATTTCGTCTTCTTCTCAGCGGTGACCTCGGGGATAGCCGACGTACGCAGGATAGTGGGAGAGGCGGGGCAGAGGCTCGGTTACAACAGCCGAAGGACGATCCTCTTCGTCGATGAGATACACAGGTTCAACAAGGCACAGCAGGATGCCTTCCTTCCACATTTAGAGAAAGGCACGATCATCCTTATCGGCGCCACTACGGAGAATCCGAGCTTCGAGGTGATATCGCCCCTGCTGTCGAGGTGCAGGGTCTTCGTTCTGAAATCACTCGGCGAGGATGAGATCGCGGGGATACTCCGCACGGCGATCGAGGACAGGGAGCGTGGACTGGGGAGCAGAAAGATCGAGGCCGACGGCGAGGTCCTCGGCTATCTCGCGCACCTGTCGAACGGCGATGCGAGGACGGCGCTCAACGCCCTCGAGATGTCTATAGCATCGTTTCCCGGCTCTGGTCCCTTGACCCTGACACGAGAATCTGTAGAGGAGTCGGTACAGAAGAGGAGCATCCTCTACGACAAGAAGGGCGAGGAACACTTCAATATCATATCGGCCCTTCACAAGTGCCTGCGGGGAGGCGACCCCGACGCGGGGCTCTACTGGCTCGCCCGGATGCTCGAGGCGGGAGAGGATCCGCTCTATATCGTTCGGCGCCTGGTCAGGTTCGCCTCGGAGGATGTCGGCAACGCGGATCCCCAGGCTCTCCAGGTAACACTCGGAGCGATGGAGGCGGTGAGGTTCATTGGTATGCCCGAGGGGAAACTCGCCCTTGCGCAGGCAGTGACATACCTCGCTCTAGCTCCCAAGAGTAACGCGATGGAGAGGGCATACCTCGCAGCGGCGAAGGATGTCGAGGAGCACGGCCCCCTGCCCGTTCCGCTCTGGATCAGGAACGCGCCGACCCGGCTGATGAAAGATCTGGGCTATAGCGATGGGTACATCTACCCACACGAGGACCCCGAGGCGGTAGTCGCGCAGGAGTATTTTCCGGCCGAGATCTCCGGCAGGAGGTATTACGAGCCTGTCGAGCGCGGATTCGAAAGAGAGATGATCAAGCGGCTCGAGTACTGGAGACGTCTCCGTGACAGCAAAAAAGAGGAATAGAGGCATATAAGTACCTGAAAGCAGGATAGTTCAGCGATTCCCGAAGATTCAGCCGGCACTACTTCCATTTTCGTCACCCGACGTTAAAAAACCTTACGAAAAGAAAGCTAATGTCCTGTTATATGTACATTCTTGACTTTTATACAGATATATGCGATAATTTGAGGTGTTGGAGTGCGTTTTATAAATATTGGTTTGTGATGGGGCATACTTCTACGGAGGAGCTACAGCTATATGTGCAGGAAGCCCCTACTCTTCTTGTCCGTTCTTATACTGGCGGCTGTAATGATTATTCCTACCGGGGGGGCGAACGCCCAGTGCTTCGGCTCGCTTATGCTTGCCCCGGGATATTTCGAGTTTGACTATCTTGTCCGGATAGCCGTCCATTTCGGCAGCGCCGAGGATCTTCCCACCGATGTGATCTGCAGCAGGGGCAGGATGCCGGGTGAGGATATAATCGAGGTTCCGCTCTGGTTCTACAATGTCCATGAAGGCGTGACCTACCTCGAGTTCGGCGTGGAGTCGAACGATTCAATCGTTGGATTTACGCCAGCCAGCTGTATCAGCGTACACCACGAATCAGGCTGGTCCCAAAAAGAGATATTCATATACAACCTCAAGCTCGAGACCTGCCAGCCGATGTGCGGCCCCGGCTTCATCGGTTATGTCCTGATTAAGCCCGCCGAGGATTCCGAGCTGACCTGGGTAAACCTTGCTCCGAACAATCACACTCAGAGGATGTACGCTACCGATCATATCTTCAACGAGCACCTCATGTTCTCTCCGACACACGGTGGTTACGTAGGATCCGGTTTTCTCTATACCTGCCAGGAACCGATCTGCGAGGAACCCAACATGGCCGTCGAAGAACTCGAGGCAGAAGCGGGATACGGACTCGCAGTCAAGCTGACCTGGGTCGCGAGTGAGGGGAACTGGACAGTGATAAGGGCGAGGATGGACCATTATCCGACAGGCTACGGTGACGGACGCCTCGTAGTCGAGATGCCCGGTTCGTGGGGACAGCATCAGTACTTCTATGACACAAACGCCGAGCAGGGAGCGATCGTTTATTACAAGGCTTTCTCGCTGACAAAGGATCTTTCCGGACAGATCATCGACGATTCGTTCGTCGAGTGCGCCGCGACCGATACGACCTTCACGCACGGGTTCATCGCGGTCGAGGAATCGAGCTGGGGCTCAATAAAGAAGAAGATGAGATAAGCAGAATACTGCTTCAGGAAATCCGCATTTCGCATATGACCAGACGGTCGAAGTCCTCCTCGACCGTCATTTTTTTATACTATCGACTCATCCCTGAATCGATCATCACCCTGTACAATTCGCCGAGACCTGAAAGGTGGAGGTCCGCTCCGGCGATCGGTACCCCGGCCGTGACCTCCGTCTCGACTACGATGACCTTCATTCCCGCCTCGTGAGCGCTTATCACACCCTTTTCGGCATCCTCTATAGCGAAGCACTTTTTCGGTTCGAGGCCCAGTCTCTCGGCAGCGAGAAGGTACGGTTCCGGGAAAGGCTTGATCTTTCCCGAGTCGTCCTTTCCGACTACAGTCTCGAAGAGATCTCCGATCCCGTGCGCCGCAAGAAGCGCATTGACGTCATGGCTGTAGGAACCGGAAGCGATCGATGTCCTGATCCCGGAACTCCTGAACAGTTCTACTATTCTCACCGCGTCAGGGAAGAGGGGGATCTCGCCGTTTGAGCAGTACGACGAATAGACCGGATCCTTTTCTCCGCGGATATCCATCGGATCGAGATTCAATCCGTACCTGTTTATCTCACCCTCCGCGCCTCCGCCCTTCGATGTCCATTCCACCCAGTACTCATCCCGGTCGATCGTATGGCCCTTGCCGGCGAACACCTCGGAATACGCCTTGTAGTGAAAAGGCTCGGAGTCGACGATCACATTGTCAAAGTCAAATATGACCGCCGCCGCGCCATCGATGATCCTTCTGAACGCCTCGGCACTGCTGTTCAAACCGTTCTCCTTCCGGGAGCCCGATATCAGGGCTTGACCTTCATATCATCAGATATTAATCTCTCGCGGTACTGTAGCATCAGGCGGACGATCATACAAGCCTCCCCGGCAGAGCGGCCGCGGCTTTTCAGGCGGGGATGAGCGGAGAACATGAGCGGACAGATCTTCAGGATAACTGAACTGAACCCGAAACTCGAGATGGAGATCGCTGACCTTCTCAGGTCGGAGGGTCTCGAAAACAGGTACTCGCCTGGATGCGACCTTTACGGTATATTCGATTCAGATTCGACCCTGGCCGGTATAACGGGCATGCGGGAGTTTAAAACGGAATGCCTCTTGCACTTCGTAGCGGTAAAGGAGCCGGAGAGGGGCGAGGGTAAAGGTACCGCGCTTGTAAGCAAGGTGCTGGCATATGCTTCGGGCAGGTGCCGCAGCGTCTGGCTTTTCGCTACCCACGGGTCCGCAGGGTATTTCGAGAGATTCGGGTTCGAACCGGCGGCATCTGACAGGATACCGGAAAAGATTCGGTCCTCTCAGGATGTCACCGGTATCGAGATAGCATCGACGAAGGTCATGAAACTGGCACTGCCCGAGACCTGGCCTTCGATCTGAGACAGAACGAAAAAAAACGATCGGAATGACTGAATGATAGATGAAAGCAGCAACTGGCCCTTCACCATCTCGGCGGCAAGCGATCGCGGCGCGGTGAGGGAGAGGAACGAGGATTACTACGGGGTGTTCGATCCCGAGACAGATGAGCTGTGTGAATCAAGGGGTGTCCTTGTAGTTGTCACTGACGGAATGGGCGGGCACTTCTCCGGCGAGGAAGCGAGCCGGATGGTCGTCGAGGTCATGGGTGACATCTACTATTCCGATTCGGAAAAGAAGAATGACGCGAAGGAGACACTCGACATCGCCTTCAGAGAGGCGAACAAGCGAGTCTTCCATCATGTCGGCAATGGAAGGAAAGGAACCGCGGGTACGACCTGTACCTCGATCGCTCTCTTCCCCGATTATTACAACATCGCACACGCCGGCGATTCCAGGGCCTACCTTATCCGGGACGGAAAGATCGAGCAGCTGACAGATGACCACAGCCTTGTCGGCGAGATGGTCAAGCAGGGATTGATCAACAAGGAAGAGGCGATCAAGCATCCCCGCCGGAACGTCCTGACGCGCGCTGTCGGACTGAGGGATGAAGTAGCTCCGGATATCCATGAGAAGATACCGTTCAAGGCTGGCGACAAGATACTGCTCTGCTCCGACGGATTGTTTTCGATGGTGCCTGAAGATGAGATCGGATCGATAGTAGTGCGTTACGATCCGGAAGAAGCCTGCAAGAAACTTGTCGCGGCAGCGATGAGATATGGCGGCGAGGATAACATTACCGCGGTCGTCATCAAGAAGGCCGGCTGAATCCCCGTTGTCAGATGACTCCCGTCTAGAATACTACATTTATCGCGACACCCAGAGCAGCCTTGCCGTCATAATCGAGTTCCACGTAGAGATGGTATTCATCGGTAAACCAGATCTTCGTTCCACCCCTGAGAAGGAGCGCTGAGTCTGCCGACCAGTCGTCATCCTCGCAGGGCCATTCGCCGGGATGTTTTTCCTCGCAGCTCCCTTTCGTGAAGAAGTACTGTCCGATGAACCCGACCGATCCATACGGCTCGAACCTGATCTTCATTTCGGGATCGATCATACCGCTGATCATGAACGCCGCGGTGACGAGCCCCCTGTTGTAGCCGGAGCCGCCGAGCCACCCGAGAGATATGTCCGCCGAGAGGTCGAGCGGAGTGGTAGGGTCCTCGTTTATTATGTAGAACTTGTAGTCCGCTCCGAGCCCGTAGTTGTCTACCTCCTCGGTCCTGGCATAACCGAGCTGCAGGCCGAGATCGCTCCGCCCTGTGATGAGAAACCTCGTGGCGATACCTGTCCGCAGCCTGCTGTCCCCACCTGAGACGAAAGCCGCTCCCTCGCCGAGAGGGGAGATAGCAGCTGTCGTGTACTGTCCGAATATCTGCGAATGTGCGGCGCAGGGGACAAGCACCATCGCGAAAAGAGCCATGATCGTAAAAATGGTCCGGTTCATACTCATATCGATCTTCCTGGTCATCATCGATTCCACCTCGTCTATGTGCTGCAGCCCGGTGGATAATAGCACAAAATTAACAACCGTCGAACGATTATATTCATCATTATTCAACGTTAAGACACACGTAACACCCTTATAAATAAAAAGATATAAAGGGTTATCCACAAAATACAGATAATAACCTGAGCAGGGAAAAACCTGTTGACGCCCAAAATGTAGTATGCGATATTTGCACTTGCCCCAAGATATGGCATGAGGGGCACAAAAAGGGCAAAGTTGCTTCAACATAGGTAAATTATTATTATACAGGGGGTTAGCATGTCTTCGGCTCGTCTCGAACCAAGGATCTCCAACAACGCTCTCAGAGTGCTTGAGAGAAGGTATCTGCGCAAGGATGTAAACGGAAATCTGACCGAGACGCCGGAGGAACTCTTCCAGCGGGTCGCGGCGAATATTGCCTCGGCCGAAAACCGATACGGCGACAACACGAACCGCCTCGGATGGGAAGAGATCTTCTACAATATGATGGCGACCCTCGATTTTCTGCCCAACTCGCCTACATTGATGAACGCCGGCGGCGAGCTCCAGCAGCTCTCCGCATGCTTCGTCCTTCCGATAGAAGACTCGATGGAATCTATCTTCGAGACGATCAAGAACACCGCCCTGATCCACAAGAGTGGAGGGGGCACCGGATTCTCCTTCTCGCGCATCCGTCCCAGGAACGACAGGGTCAAGACGACCAAGGGGATATCGAGCGGACCGATCTCGTTCATGACGGTATTTGACGCCGCCACCGAAACGGTAAAGCAGGGCGGTACGAGACGGGGCGCCAACATGGCGATCCTCAGGGTCGATCACCCCGACATCCTCGATTTCATAACGGCGAAGAAGGACAACAAGAAGCTCAACAACTTCAATATCTCGGTCGCCATCACGGAGGAGTTCATGGAATCGGTCAAGAAGGACCGTGACTATGAACTGATCAACCCGCACGGCGGAGATGTCGTCGACAAGATCTCGGCGAAGAAGGTATACCAGATGATCGTCGAGCTCGCCTGGAAGAACGGTGAGCCGGGGATCGTATTCATAGACAGGCTCAATGAGGCCAATCCCACACCGAACGCGGGAAAGATCGAGAGCACGAATCCCTGCGGGGAGCAGCCGCTTCTTCCGTACGAATCGTGCAATCTCGGTTCGGTCAACCTGTCGCACATGGTCACCGAAGGCGACGGCAAGGCGAAGATAGATTTCGACAAGCTCGGCGAGACCGTTCGCAGGGCGACGCGGTTCCTCGATAATGTTATCGATGTTAACCGCTACCCGCTGAGCCAGATCAAGGACCAGACACTTGCCAACCGCAAGATCGGTCTGGGCGTCATGGGATTTGCCGACGCTCTCGTGCGGATGGAGATTCCCTACGACTCGGAGGAGGCCCTCGAGGTCGCCGAAGAGATAATGGGATTCATCCAGCGCGAGTCGACCGCGATGAGCCTGGTACTTGCCGAGGAAAGGGGAGCCTTCCCCAACTTCAAGGGCTCCAACTTCGATACGAAAGACGCGCCGAAGCGCCGGAATGCGACGACGACAACTATCGCTCCGACAGGCACCCTCAGCATCATCGCCGGGTGCTCGAGCGGAGTAGAGCCGCTGTTCGCAGTGGCGTTCATCAGGCACGTAATGGACAACGATGAACTCGTCGAGACTAACCCTGTTTTCGAGGAGATAGCCCGACGCGAGGGGTTCTTCAGCGAAGACCTCATGAAGAAGATCGCCGAAGAGGGTACCGTGCAGGGTATCGAAGAGATCCCCGAGCACTGGCGACGCATCTTCGTTACTGCGCATGATATCACGCCCGAGTGGCACATCCGGATCCAGGCAGCCTTCCAGAAGTACACCGATAATGCCGTGTCAAAAACGGTAAACTTCCCCAAGTCCGCCACCAAGGAGGACGTGGAAGAGGTTTACATCAAGGCTTACGAGATGGGCTGCAAGGGCGTGACAATATACCGTGATGGAAGCCGTCAGGAACAGGTCCTCAACATAGGATCGGTCAACCGCGAGACCGAAGACGGCAACCTCGAGCTCGGCGACGACCTGGGCGGCCTGCTCAAGCCGAGGCCGCGTCCCGCGGTGACGACCGGCAAGACGCACAAGATGACGACCGGCTGCGGAAACCTCTACGTGACGATCAACGAGGACGAGCACGGCCCGTTCGAGGTCTTCACACAGATGGGCAAGGCTGGCGGCTGCAGCGCGTCGCAGTCAGAGGCGATCAGCCGGCTGATCTCGCTGTCACTCAGAGCCGGAATGGACCCGAAACAGATCGTCAAGCAGCTCCGTGGGATCAGGTGCCCCAACCCCGGATGGGAAAAGGGCGGCATGATCCTCTCCTGCAGCGATGCTATCGCCAGGGCGATCGAGAGGTACTTCCTCGAAGAGAAGAGCCCGGTCGGTCACAAGGTCACCAAGATGTCGGCTGGATACCTCGATAAGGTCGCCGGCTTCTGCCCCGACTGCGGCGGAGTGATGGAGCACGAGGGAGGCTGCGCTGTCTGCCGCGAATGCGGTTTCTCGAAGTGCGGCTAGAGGGCTTCCCCGCAGGACCACACCAGGATACCTGAAGCAACAGGACCAGGATACCCTGAACCAATCCAGCAGGAGTGATTGATCATGCATGATAAGACCGAATTGTCAGGATCGTTCATCATGGCCCCTGTCCCTGTAGTACTTGTTGCCTGTTCACATGAAGAACTCGGTCGCAACCTCCTGACGATCGCCTGGTGCGGCATCGATTGTTCCGATCCCGCGACGGTCCACGTCTCGATAAGGCCCGAGAGGCACTCGTACAGGATGATCAATGAATCGAAATGTTTCACCGTCAACATACCGACAGCAGAGATGACAAAGGTCGTGGACCTGTGCGGTGTCATATCAGGTTCTGAGTTCCTGGATTCGGAGAGTGACAAGTTCGACAGGGCCGGATTGACCGCCGCCCCCGCCAAGATCGTCAAGGCCCCTCTGGTAGCGGAATGCCCCGTAAATCTCGAATGCGAGGTAAAACAGGTGATACCTGTAGGGGTACATCACATGTTCATCGGCGAAGTCGTCGCGAAACACGCCGACAAGCAGGTCCTGACCGACGGAAAACTCGATTTCTCGAAGATCCCCCTGATCACTTACGTGAACGGCGAATACTGGTCGCTCGGCCAGCCTGTGGGATACTACGGCTACTCAAAAAAGGAATGACAGGCCGATCTGCCTGTCTTAAAATATCCAGTAGATAAAAGCACGATGGTTGCCATGGGTGGGGAAAGGGAGTATCGACGTGGGCAATCTCAAGGATGCTATGCGCGGGGAGATGCGTCTCCGCAACTACAGTCCCGGAACGATCAAGACTTACCTCCAGCACATGACGGAATTCACGAGACACTTCGGCAGAAGTCCGTCCGAGCTCGGCAGGGACGATGTTAAACGTTATCTGCTGCACATGACCGAAGAAAGGAGAGTCTCAGCATCCTACAGGGACCAGGCCGTAAGCGCCCTGAAATTCTTCTATGGAAAAGTGCTCCACAAAAAGATCGTCATCGACGATCTCCCCAGGCCGAAGAAGGAGTTTAAACTCCCCGCAGTACTGAACAATAATGAGGTTTCCCGCCTCTTCGCTGCGGTAAGGAACCGCAAACATCTTGCCATCCTGATGCTCATATACTCCTCAGGGATGAGAGTAGGCGAAGTAGTGAGGTTGAGGCCCGAAGATATCGATGTGGAGAGACACCTGATCAGGGTCAGAGGGGGCAAGGGTAGGAAGGACAGGTACACCATACTCTCAGATATCGCTCTCCAAGTTATCCGGGACTATTACCGTGCATGGAGACCGGAAAAGTATCTTTTTGCCGGAAACAGTAAAGGTTCTCATCTATCTACAAGATCAGTCCAGAACGCTATTTCAGCAGCTAGAGAGATATCCGGTATATCAAAAGAGTTCTCAACTCACGTTCTGAGGCACAGCTTCGCGACGCACCTCCTTGAAAACGGCACAGATTTAAGGTATATTCAAGAACTACTGGGGCACAAAAGTGCCAGGACGACACAGATCTATACACATGTAACCAGGAGGGACATAGCGAGGATCGTCAGCCCGCTGGACAGGATGATGGAGGGGGAAGCAGCGGCACCACCAACAACGACATCGACAACGCCGTTACCAGACTCGGATGCCGCAGCACGCAGGACCAGGACACTGGGAGATTCTCCCACCCACCTCACCCATTTTAGCGAACCCCATCGGCGCAAACGAACCAAAAAGCGACCAAACAACGAACCTGGTACACACAAATAAACTGTTATTCGACATGTGGCAGATGAACAAAAAAATCTTCGATTTCTTTCTTTTTTTAGGAAATCCTTCTTTCACCACATTTCAGCCCCATCCATCCTCAGGGCGTCTTACGAATACTCTAGAGCCAGTTTCTATAAGGTGATCGATCCAGCTTTTGTAATAAGGCTCGGTTTTTAACGAGTCCAGCCTGAGGGCGGCTGCCGGCAACGCCTGTGCTTCTCGATCCAGAGACTTTAAGGGGCCGAAAAGGGTAGGGGAGAGCTTGTCAGGGCCTTGCTTTCAGCTGCAGGGTTCCTTCAGCGTACGACTTCGGGGGGCGCTGTCGCAGTTCTTTCAGCCAGGGGTACGCCGAAAGACTATTGAACCGGAGCGGATAACGGAGTAGATTTATAGATGAGGGGTGTCTGTAAATGGATTCCACACGTCGTATAACAGAGTGTTCGCGGCTACAGGCCTTCGGCCTTTCGCGTCCACCGCCTGCGGCGGCGGCGCGAACACTAACAA
>CAYWGA010000042.1:0-29599 GCA_964457905.1 uncultured bacterium
CTCTTCCACAGCAGCTTCAATGACGAGGAGCGCTGGAACGAGGTCGTGTCTTTCATACGGGAATACGGCGGGATCGAGTACAGCCTTGAAAAGGCACGCGAGCTCGGCGAGAAAGCCAAGGATGCCCTCGGTCCAGTAGCGCCCTCGACGGAAAAGGATGCGCTCTCCTTCGCGGCCGACTATATCGTTCACAGGATCAGCCCGTTTAACATCTGATATCCCTGTATCGCGTCCCTGAAATTGTGTATAATCCCTCCAATGATCACCGGAAATACAAGGGAAGCGCTATTCTACGAAAAACTCGATGACGGCAGGGTCAGATGCCGGCTCTGTCCGAACCTGTGTGTGGTTAGTGATGGGGCCGCCGGACGCTGTATGGTCAGGCAGAACGAGTCGGGAAAGCTGCTGACCCTTTCGTACGGGAACACTGTGACCGCGGCGGTCGACCCGATAGAGAAGAAACCCCTCTACCATTTCATGCCGGGAAGCTCGATCCTCTCGGTCGGCCCGAACGGCTGCACACTGACATGCGACCATTGCCAGAACTGGCAGATCTCCCAGGAAAAGACACGGGTACAATACCTCTCCCCGGAGGAACTGGTCGAGCTGGGAGGGAAGGACGGATCGGTCGGCGTCGCATTCACATACACCGAGCCGTTGATCTGGTTCGAGTACCTTCTCGATGCGCTGCCGCTGCTCACCGAAGCGGGGCTGAAGTCGGTCCTGGTGACTAACGGTTATCTCAATGAGGAGCCGGCACGCCAGATCGTCCCGCTGGTCGACGGGTTTAATGTCGATCTCAAGTCGTTCAACGACAGCTTCTACCGGCAATATTGCGGAGGAAGCATCGAACCGGTCAAGTCGTTCATCGAACTTGCCGCGGCGCACGCTCATGTCGAGGTTACCTGCCTCGTCATCCCCGGGCTGAACGATACGGAAGAGGAGATCGCGAAGATGGCCGGCTGGCTCTCGGGCATCTCGAGGGAGATCCCGCTCCATCTTTCGAGGTTCTTTCCCCGGTTCAGGATGGACGGCCGTCCGCCTACACCGCAGGAAACGCTCGAAATGGCATTCAGGACCGCGCGGGAATATCTTGATTATGTCTATGTCGGTAATATATTCATCGAAGGTACGGAGAACACGGTCTGCCCTTCATGCGGCGCCGACGTCATCCTCCGTTCCGGTTATTCGGCGGAACTCCGTGCCGCGGGAGGCATTTGTGCCTCGTGCGGCCATAACATCAAGGGAGTCTGGAGTTAAATTGAGAACAGAGACACCAAAAAAGAGGAAGGTCCAGCCGAAGGCGCTGGCCAGAAAGATCATCAAGGCGGTATGGGACAAGAAGGCGGAGGATATCGTCCTTCTCAACCTGAAGAAGATATCAGGCGTCACCGACTATTTCGTCGTATGCACGGCGAGCAGTGAGATCCACTCGAGAGTGCTGTCTGGCGCCGTTTCGGACAAGCTCAAGGGTACTGACCTGATAGTCCATATCGAGGGCCACGAAGGCGGCCGCTGGATACTGATCGACTGTTTCGATGTCGTTCTGCACATATTCGTGGCTGATGCCAGGGCCTTCTACGGCCTTGAGAAATTCTGGGGCGACGCTCCGAAGGAGGAGTTTCCCGATGGCAAGTAAAGGGGAAAACATCTTTTCGGCAAGGGAAGTCGTCACAGACACGATTGCGGCCGCGCTGAAGAAACTCGATGTAGAGGTGGACGATGGAGCGATAATGCTCGAGCGCCCCAACGATCCCGCTCATGGTGATCTGAGCTGCAATATAGCTCTGATAACGGCGAAGAAGATCGGTACCAATCCGAGGGAGTTCGCATCGAGGCTCATCGAAAGTCTTGAGCTCGACGAGTCTTTTATCGACAAGATCGATATCGCCGGGCCGGGATTCATCAACTTTTCCTTTTCAGACAAATATCTGACCGGGCAGGTCGCGGCGATAAACGAGCTGGGCGATTCGTACGGAGATTCGAATCTCGGTGAGGGAAAAAAGACTCAGGTCGAATTTGTGTCGGCCAACCCTACCGGGCCCCTCGTTATCGTGTCGGCCCGCGCTGCAGGGGTAGGCGCTTCGCTCGTCAATATCCTGAGGAAGGCCGGTTACGAGGTAGAGGCCGAGTATTATCTCAACGATGCAGGCAGCCAGGTGCGCAAGCTGGGCGCCTCGATGATGGCGAGATTCAGACAGAGGATCGGGGAGGAAGTCGAATTCCCGGAGGACGGATATCCGGGCCAGTACCTCATCGACCTTGCGGTGGAGATCCCGGAGGACGAGGGACGCACGTGGCTGGAAAAAGGGGGCGACGAGGCGGTCAAGTCTTTCGGTGACTATACACTGGACAAGATGATCGCCTGGATCAAGAAAGACCTCGACGGCTTCGGTGTATCGTTCGACGCCTTCTTCAGGGAATCGGCTCTTCATGCCGAAGGCGCGGAGATCGAAGAGGTCCTCGCCATGTACAAAAAGAGCGGCGCGGTCTATGAGGATGACGGAGCGGTCTGGTTCCGCTCAACCGATTTCGGCGACGAAAAGGACCGCGTGCTCATACGGAGCGACGGGACACCGACATATTTCCTCGCCGACGCGGCTTATCATCTCAACAAGTTCAGGCGCGGGTACGACAAGGTAATCGATATATTCGGCCCGGATCATCACGGGCACATCGCCAGGCTCAAGGCTGCTTCGGCCGTGTTCGGAGCGCCGGAAGACTGGCTCACCGTTCTGACCGTCCAGTGGGTTCGGCTCATGGAGGACGGCAAGCAGGTCAAGATGTCGAAGCGGGGGGGCGAGTTCGAGACGCTCGCCGATCTCGTGACGGATGTAGGAGAGGATGCGGCGAAGTTCTTCTTCCTTATGAGGAAGATGAGCGCCCACCTTGACTTCAACCTTACGCTGGCGCGGAAGGAATCCGATGAGAATCCCGTCTATTACCTTCAGTACGCACACGCCAGGATATGCAGCGTCATTTCATATGCCAGGGGTGAGGGAGTCGATGTCCCCGAGGGCAGTTCGTATGTCGATCTGCTCAAGGAGCCCGAGGAGATGGAGCTGATCAGAAATCTCGTTATCTTCCCGCAGCTGATAGAGGGGGCGGCCACGGCGTATGAGCCGCACCGGCTCAGTACTTACGGGCAGCAGCTGGCGGGTTCGTTCCACAGGTTCTACCACATCTGCAGGATCGTCTCCAGCGATACGCGTCTCAGCGAAGCCAGGCTCATGCTGGCCAGCGCGACGCGGATAGTCCTCTCGGAGACTCTTCGTCTGCTGGGGGTCTCGGCTCCCGAGCGGATGTAAGACATAGCAGAAATTCACGCGAAGGGAGTCGCTCGATGAGTCTGGTCATAGTCGGTTCTGTAGCTTTCGATACGATAGAAACGCCGCGAGGCAGGGTGGACAGGGCGATCGGTGGATCGGCCGTTTACTCGTCGATGATAGCGAGCAGGTTCTGCGAACCGAAGCTGGTCGGTGTAGTCGGTGAGGATTTCACCGCGGAGCACAAGGCCGTACTCGAGAGCAGGGGCGTAGATATCGAGGGCCTCGAGACCGTGCAGGGCGGAAAGACCTTCTTCTGGGAGGGACGCTACGGCGCTGATCCGAACGAGCGCGACACTATCGTGACGGAGCTCAACGTCTTCGAGAGTTTCAGCCCGAAACTCCCCGCGAGTTACCTGTCGGCTGACTTTCTCTTTCTCGGCAACATCGATCCCGTACTGCAGCTCGCCGTTCTCGAGCAGTTTCCCGAGAAGCCGGTGACAGGTATAGACACGATGAACTTCTGGATCGAGGGAAAGCCGGAAGAATTGCGGCGGGTCCTCGAAAAAGTCGACCTGGTATTTATCAACGACAGCGAGGCGAGGCAGCTCAGCGGCAGAACGAATCTCCTCGAAGCGGCCGACGCTGTCATGGCGATGGGGCCGAAGGTCGTCGTCATCAAGAAGGGTGAGCATGGGGCGCATCTTTTCACTGACGGGTTCCAGTTCATCGCGCCGGCATTTCCTCTTGAGGATGTCCTCGATCCGACCGGTGCGGGGGACACATTCGCCGGCGGGTTCATGGGCTGCCTGGCGTCTGCCGGTAACATGGAGCACGATACCTTGAGGAAGGCGATGATATACGGGACCGTTTCCGCCAGTTTCACGTGCGAAAAATTCTCCGTCGAAAGGCTCAAGAATCTCGAAATCGAAGAGATCACTGGGCGTTATAACACCCTCTCGGACATCACGAGGTTCGACAGGGAATAACGGGGAATGCCCGCCATATGGCTCTTTTCAGGCCTGGGCTTGAGTTTTCCAACCGTTTGTGGTACAATGGATTAGTGATAGGCAACTACAGCTTGCCGGAGGGATTGCATGCGTGACGGATTCTCCGAACGGGAGATTGTATATAAAGCGGAGGACCTGATCCTCAGGTTGAGGGACGTCAGGTCGAGCCGCATCATCACCGACGAGACAGGTGCGATCAGCGAGATCCACGTGGTCGCCTCCTCGGACAGGTCACCCAAGATGATAGCGCGTGACGTCGAGACTGCACTCAAGGCGGAGCTGGGTCTCGAGATCGATTACAGGAAGATCGGCGTGGTCATGATGGATCCTGTCGGCAGAGGTGATGAAGAGAAGAGCGAATCTCCCACGGAGGACATGCATCTCGTCGATATTGAAAGTGATTCCGTATCGGCGGACGATATGGTCGATGAGCGTTTTGTGGAGGTCGACTCCGAAGCCGTTCCTGAGGAGATCCCCGCACCGTTCATAGAACGGCGCCGAGCTCCTGAACCGCCTCCCGAACCTGTGACAATAAGCTTCATGGCGCCTGCAGAGGAGATCCCCGCTGATGACGAGATCCCTGACGATGGCGAATCGGGGCTCGAGTTTCTCGAGGACAGCACGCGCATAGAGTTCCGCGGCCTCAACCTTTCTATGGAGGCTGAATCAATTAAGGCGGAGGTCAGGCTCACGAGCAACGGCCTTGAAGTCATCGGCTGCGTGGATGAGTGCTGCGGCAACAGGCCGGTTATCGAGATTGTCGCCGGAGCTGCCGTGAAGGCGCTTGTGGAACTCCTTGACGAGAATTTTCATCTGTGTTTATCTGAAGTCAGAGAGCTCGATATTAAGGGCCGCAAGGCTCTTGTAGCGGTTGTCGACATGGTCCGGGGACGCGATTCGAGCAGTTACTCCGGATGCGCCTTCGTCGGCCGCGACTCCGGAGAGGCAGCCGTCATGGCGGTTCTCGACGCAGTAAACAGGCCGTTCGGCAGATGGAAGTCAAGACGGGAAATCCACTATCGCATAAGATAGCGCCTATCGAGCCACCGCGGCCAACGTCCCATTATCCATTCATTTATTCAAACGGAATCCAGAATCGCCGAAAATGGGTGTTTATATCCATGCGGCGTTGTAAGTTATTGGCATAAATACTGCAAGACAGCCCACATACAAGCTGTCAAGTACGGAGGGGAATAGGCTTCTACCTGACGCTCGGTCAGCAGGTTTGCCCGCATGGAAGAGCAGAACAAGGCTGGTTTGGGATTCAAGGTCTACTACACCCTGTTTGTAATAGCGGGGTTTTTGTGTCTGGCCTGGTTCTCCGGAAATCTTCCGGTTGGCCAGTGGCGTGACATAATCCTGTTCATAGCCCTGATCATTATAGCCGATTCGGTACAGATATCCCTGCCGAGGGGCGGGGCGTCGATCTACGCTTCCTCGCCTATCGACCTTGCCGGCATAGTCCTTTTCGGGCCCGCCGTGATGGCGGTCGCCGAGGCTATCTCGACCCTGGTGACCGAAGGGATATTCCAGCGTCGGCCGATCATCAAGGTACTCTTCAACATCCCGCTTCTCGTTATGACGGTCGGGCTCTCCGGTCTTGTCTACGAGTCATTCGGCAGCCTGACCAATACTGATTCACCGCTCTTTCTCGTGCCCCTCTTCGCGGCCGGCATGGTCTACTACCTGTTCAATACATGGTCGGTAAGCGTGATCATCGCTCTGAGGAGCTCGAAGAACCCGATACATGTCTGGAAGCAGAACTACATGTGGAACTTCTTCCACATCCTCGCGTTCCTTCCGATCGGCGCCGTCGTCGCGCTGCTCTACAAGAATTCGGGTGTATGGACGATTGCCCTGTTCATCATCCCGCTGTTCCTCGCGAGGTACTCGTTCCAGCTCTATCTCGACATGCGCGAGACGCATATCAATACGGTAGCGGCGCTGACATCGGCGATCGACGCATCTGACCCCTTCACACACGGACATTCATACAGAGTGTCGAAGTACGCGATGAGGATCGCGAGGGAGTTGGGCGTGTCGTCGAAGGATCTCGAGACCCTCGAGTACGCTTCGCTCCTGCATGATATCGGCAAGATCGCTATCCAGAACGATGTCCTTCTCAAGGTCGGGCCCCTGACGGATGAGGAATGGGCATCGCTGAGGTCCCACCCCGACATAGGGGCCGACATCGTCGAGCAGCTGAAGTTCCTCAAGGTCGCGGTCAACGTGATCCGCTGCCATCACGAGCGTCCTGACGGTACAGGCTATCCGAACGGGCTGAAGGAAGATGAGATCCCGATGCTCGCCAATATCCTCAATGTCGTCGACGCCTTTGACGCGATGACCTCGGACAGGCCGTACAGGAAGTGCCTGCCGATAGAGAGGGTCCTCGATGAGCTCCGAAGGTACAGGGGTACCCAGTTCCACTCCAGGGTGACCGATATACTGCTCGAGATGTACTACAGGGGCGATTTCACCCTTATCGTCGAGACCGATGCGACCACCGAGATTTACGATTCGCTCGTCGAGACCATCCAGATCTGACCGGCCCCCGCAAAACCTCAAACATCACTTTGAACGCCGCCCCGGTTCGATTATAATACGCCCATAGTCATTAGCATCCGGTACCTGGCAATGGAAGAAAGGCCCGAGGGTGAGTTCAAAATACAAGGATTCAGGTGTAGATATAGATGCTGCCGGCAAGGCCCTGAAAGGGATCGGCAAGCTGGTCAAGGGGACGTTCCGCAAGGAGGTCCTCTCGCAGGTCGGCAATTTCGGCGGGCTTTTCACGATGCCGGAGGGCCTGAAGGAGCCGGTGCTCGTATCGAGCATAGACGGCGTCGGGACCAAGCTGCGGCTCGCCTTCATGACAGGCAGGCACGACACGGTCGGCGAGGACCTGGTCAATCATTGCGTTAATGATATCCTCGTACAGGGGGCCGGCCCCCTATTCTTTCTCGACTATTTCGGGTGCGGAAAGCTCGAGGGAGACGTTATCGAGGCGGTCGTCGCCGGGCTGGCGCGGGGATGCGCAAATAACGGCTGCGCGCTGATCGGCGGGGAAACGGCCGAGATGCCCGGATTCTACACCGAAGGTGAGTACGACCTGGCCGGCTGTATCATCGGTGTCGTCGAGCGCGGTGAGCTGATCACAGGCGAGAGGATAGAAGACGGGGACGAGATATGGGCATTCCCGTCGAGCGGACTGCATACCAACGGATATTCACTGGCGAGAAAGATCGTATTCGAGGAGGCGGGACTTTCAGTGGACGACGAGGTGCCAGGTGCGGGCGGCACGGTCGCCGACCTGCTTCTGGCGGTCCACAGAAGCTATCTGCCGGAGATCCGGGCGATGAGGGAGGTCGCGGATGTCAGGGGACTGGCCCACATCACGGGCGGAGGCCTGATAGACAACATCCCGAGGATTCTTCCCGAGGGAGTCGGAGTAGTCATCGACAGGTCCACGTGGGAAACACCGCCCCTTTTCCGTTTCTTCGCTGAAGCAGGCGGTGTGGAGGACCTGGAGATGCACAGGGTCTTCAATATGGGCATCGGGATGGTCGCGATAGTGCCCTCTTCGGAGGCTGAAAAGGTCCTGGAGGGGAATTACCAGTGGAAACCGTTCAGAATAGGACGGGTATCGGCAGACGCGGACGGTGTGGAGCTGATCTGAGGCTGAAGGAACTGTTCGACTGTTCTTGACAGTTTCCGCGAACCGGTGCTACGATGCTCAAACGGAACATTTTCCGATTGTTTAAGAATGCGGATATTCTTATTATTGGTGTAAGTACGTTTGAAAATAAAGAATAAGGGAACACCCAGAGGGAGGAGTTCGAGATGCTGAACATCGCTACAAGAGATGAAGGTGGGGTCCTGATCCTTGACCTCGAGGGCCAGATCGACGGCGGGCCCGAGTCCGAAAAGATCCAGGAGATTATCAAGACTAATATTGAGGGAGGGCAGAAGAGTTTTCTGCTCAACCTGAAGGATGTAAAGTGGCTCAACTCTCTCGGCGCCGGTGTACTCATCGCTTCGTACGCTTCGGCAAAGCGGGAAGAGGCAGCTCTCAAGCTCCTGTCCGTTTCCGATCGCGTTGGCGTTGTTCTCAAGACCTGTGGGCTGATCCCCGAGGTGTTCGAGACATTCGAGGACGAGGCCGAAGCCGTCACAAGTTTCTGACCGGTACCGGTGCAGCCGGAGTTTTAGCACAAAGGAAGACAGGATGAAGATCAAGAAGAAGGAAATCGACGGAGTCACCATTCTCGATCTGTCGGGCGAGATGTACGGCGGTCCGGAGAACATGAAACTCGTCGATGTCGTGATGGAGCTGGGCGAAGCGGGAACGCTCGATCTCGTGATCAACCTCTCCAGGGTGAAGTGGATCTCGAGTACAGGCCTGGGGATCATGGTTTCCGCCAGGTCCAAGTATGCCAAGCTCGGCGGAGTCATCAAGCTGTCACATCCGAACGACAGGGTACTGGGAATCCTCCAGGTAACTCGCCTGAACCTCATTTTCGACGTTTTTGATAATGAGAAGGAGGCTATCGCAAGCCTTCAGAAGTGATCGGCGAATACGATGATAACCGGCTGCCCGCAAAAGCGGAACGTTACGCCCAGGACGGCTGGATATGAATAGATGAAATGATGCTCGGCACCTGCCGGGCATCTTCTTTTTTTTTGGAGGTGGAAGTTGAGATTACGAAAGATCGTTTCGCTTGCCGTGATTATGATGATTTCCAGCGCCTCGTTAGCTGCAGCAGAGGGCGGGGAAGCGCTTACCGTAGAGAAATTCGCTTCTATGACGCGCTGCTCGGACCCGCAGATATCCCCTGACGGGAAGCGTATCGCTTTCGTCGTTTCCGTGCCCGATATCGAGGCGAACAGGAACAGGACCCATATATGGATCGCACCGCTCAGTGGCGATGAACCAAAGAAGTTTATCTCCGGCCAGGGGGCCGACTTCCACCCGCGGTGGTCGCCCGGTGGCGACAGGATCGCGTTTGTGTCAACGAGAAGCGGTTCCTCACAGATCTGGATCATCCCCTCGACAGGCGGAGAGGCTGTGCAGTTGACCGACATCTCAACCGGAGCGCATGATCCGGTATGGTCACCCGACGGCACCACGATAGCGTTCTACTCCTTCGTCCATCCCGACTGCCCGGACGATTCGTGTAACGTGGCGAGGGAAAAGGCGATCGACGATAATCCGGTCAAGGCCAGGGTCATCGACCATCTCCTCTACAGGCACTGGGACACCTGGAAGGACGGAAAACGGAACCATCTCTTCATAGTTGATGTGAAATCAGGCGAGACGAGGGACCTGACCACGGGTATCGACCGTGACTTTCCTCCCTTCCCCTGGGGCGGCTCGGGCGATTACGCCTTTTCGCCAGACGGGAAGGAGATCTGCTGCGTCTCGAGGACAGGAGCGATGGAGGCGGTCTCCACCGATACTGAGCTTTTCGTGATCGATCTCGGAACGGGAGAGATGAAGCAGCTGGGCGGCAACCCGGCAGCTGACGAGTCCCCCGCTTACAGTCCGGACGGCCGCTGGCTCGCGTGGAGGGCGCAGGCCGTTCCCGGATTTGAATCGGACCGGTGGCGCATCATGCTGATGGACAGGAAAAACGGTGAGACAAGGGAACTCACCGCGGACCTCGACAGATGGGTGACGGAATTCGTATGGGGGCCGCGGTCGAAGAAGATATATTTCGCCGCCGGCGACGAGGGACACAAACCGGTATTCAGCCTGGACGTCAAAAAGGGAAAGATCACGAAGCTCGTCGACCGGTCAAACAACTTCCAGCTGCGGATATCGCCGGACGGCAGGACGATCGTGTTCGTGCGAAACAGCTTCGATTACCCTCACTCGATCTGGAGGACCGGCGCGAAGGGTGGGGAGCCCATGCGGGTCAGTTCGTTCAATCAGCCCGTCCTCACAAAGCTCGGGATCAACCCGGCCGAGGACATCAGGTACGCGGGAGCGGATGGCGCGATGATACAGGCCTACCTGATCAAGCCCCCCGGATTCGATCCTTCACGTCGCTACCCTGCGATAATGCTGATCCATGGGGGCCCCCAGTCGGCATTCATCGACATGTGGCTGACAAACTGGAACGCGCAGACATTCGCCTCGGCAGGGTACGTCATCTTTATACCCAACTTTCACGGCAGTGACGGCTTCGGACAGGAGTTCGTCAACTCGATCAGTCGCGACTGGGCCGGGAAGTGCTACGAAGACATCATGAAGGGGCTGGACTGGCTCGCTGAGCGTGACTATGTCGATCAGGCCAGGATCGGCGCCGCGGGGGCCTCTTACGGAGGCTACATGGTCAACTGGATCGCCGGGCACACCGACCGGTTCGGTGCGCTGATATCGATGGCTGGTGCCTTCAATCTGGCGAGCAAATATGGTGTCACAGAGGAACTCTGGTTCCCCGAATGGGACCTCGGCGGGACGCCGTGGGACAATCCGGAGGACTACGAGAAGTTCAGTCCGCACAACTACGCCGCGGCATTCAGCACACCGACGATGGTCGTGCATGGAGAGCATGATTACAGGGTGCCGGTCGGAGAGGGCCTGCAGATGTTTACTGCGCTGCAGAGGCAGGGCGTTCCTTCGAAGCTCGTCTATTTCCCCGACGAGGGCCACTGGATCCTCAAGCCGAAGAACAACATTTTCTATTACGGGCAGTTCCTTGAGTGGATGGACCTGTATCTGAAGCAGGTGGAAGAATAGGCCTGTAGAGTCGGATCTGTGGATCAGTTCGGTTCGACGCAGACCGACCATTCAGGAACAGCGGCTATGCCGTATCGCTCAGAGTCGTTCAGGCCGGCAGAGAACACCTCGCTCGGGTATTCGGCGACGAATTTGCCCTCGGGAGTGACACCGGTTGCGTCGAGGACGACGAGCCTGTTCATCCGCGTATCTATGATGTAGAGATAGTCCCCGTGAACGGTGATATCTCCCCAGCGGCCGGTCAGGTTATTGGTCCCCCCGTAGTAGTCGAAGAAGTCGAACCATTTGGGCTCAGTCTCCGTCCCGGGCTTCATCCTTCCGACACTCCTTGAGTTGCCGTTGCTGTCGATCGAGATGTAGAGGAAGCCCTGCATATCTACGCACATTCCTCGCGGAGAACCGATGCCGGTATCCAGTATCAGTACGGCGTTGTCCGTCACGTCTCCCATCCCGTCCCACACGTTGAAGTTGATGTTATAGAGCGGCCCGCTGCCTGTGGCGATATAGAAATCACGCGACACCGGATCCACCGCAATGTTCTCATAGTTCACACCGTAGTACTCGGCTACCTGCACGGCGGTCACTCCGGGACATCCGATCTTGTAAACATTCGTGTTGCCGACAAGAACCAGCACTCCACCCATGTTGAACTCTATCTCGCTGCCCGTGAGGATCGGGATATCTGTGTATTCCTCGAGCATTTTTGTGGCGGGAAGGACCTTGTATACCTTCTCGTTAGTCGTAACGAACATCTCTCCTCTCGAGGAGAAGTCGATGTCGCGAAGGATGTGGTTAGTCTCCAGCACCTTCTCTGTTCCTCCGGTCGTGGGGTCGAAATTGATCAGCACCGATCCGAGCCCTGTTATCATCGAGGATGAAGTCGTCGTGATGAATACATGTCCTCTCGGCCACTGGCAGGCGCTCTCAGGATTCTCCTCGGCGCATCCCAGGGCATTGGCAGTGTGATTGAAGGTCGTCGAATCGTTGCCGGACTTAACTCCGACCATCTGGACGCCCGCTACTGTCCCAAGCCTGAATCGCGCGTAGGCATATCCGTCCCTGTCCGTATATCCAAGTTCGGGATCGACAGCCGCTCCGGGATCTTCCGTGCTGAAGAATACAGGCGCTCCGAATTTCGGCTCACCCACGATATCGCTCACCCTGACGGCCATTATCTTGGGCAGGACCGCGCCGGTTCTTTCGGTCTGGTTGTTTCCGGCGGTGATCCTGATTGTCGACATGCCTTCGAGGTCCTCGTTCTTCGGGTCGCCATCGCATGAAACGACAAAGAGAACGGAAAGAAGCAGAGCGAGGAGGATCATCATCGTCTTACGCATAGTATTCATAACAGGACACCATCCCTGGTCAGTATCCCCAGATTATCATTAGTTCACCGAAACTTTATGGCAATCTTCCTGCCGCGTCAACGATGATAAACAAAAACCTCTTTGAACGTTTGCCCCTCCATCTGTAAAGTCGAGGGGAAGACAACAGGATGCAGTTATCAAGGAGGGTACATGGAAGGCGGCGGATTCGCGTATCCATGGATAGTGAAGCGGGACATTGTCTGAGTTCGTCTTTACGAGGATCATTGACAAAAAAAGAGCGCCTGCCGTGAGGCAGGCGCGAGAAAAGCAATACCGGGCCGATGTGATGTATTCTCTGTAAGTAAAGCAAAGATGTCAGGTCTTCAAGCAAACCCTCGGACTTTATTGCTAATCGTGAGGGATAATACCACAAACAGGCCTTTTTGTCAATATGCATTGACACTAAAGCCTGATATTACAATAAGTTGAGGGAATACCCCTATTTTTACCCCATTGACAAATCTTGCAGGTACTGGTATAATCCCCTCTGTAGTTTGAACATACAGCGGCACCTTTCCGGGGCCGCTCCAGATCGCGAAAAGGGGGGACACTTTCGTCTTCCCGTTTCTGTATCCGGGGGAGACCGGGAGTGCCGGACGCATCGGTCCGGCCGGGCGGGCCGAAGGATATGCAGAAAGACAACTCGCCAGTCTTCATCACCTCTAATCCCGCAATGAGGGAACTCCTCGAAGAGATCCGCCGGATAGCTCCATTTCCTGTCCCGGTCCTGATAACGGGTGAGTCCGGCACGGGCAAGGAAGTCATCGCCAGGTTGATCCACCGGTGGAGCGGCAGGATCAAGGAACCGTTTATTCCCGTGAATGCCTCGACTCTTCGAGGTGATCTTCTTGAAAGTTCACTTTTCGGGCACGCTAGGGGAGCGTTCACCGGTGCGGTGACAAAACACGTCGGTCTCGCAACGGCAGCCAACAACGGCACCCTCTTTCTCGACGAGATAGGCGAAGCTGACCCGGGAGCGCAGGCACGTCTTCTGAGGTTCCTCGATTCGGGAGAGTACCTGCCGGTAGGGGAGAGTGTGGCGAAAAGATCTGATGCCAGGGTCATTACGGCTACCAACCGCGACCTTCCAGGGGAGATCGATCGAGGTTCCTTCAGGGAGGATCTTTATTACAGGCTTTCATCGGTCGTCTTCAGGATACCGCCTCTTCGTGAAAGAAGGAGCGACATCGTAACGCTCGCGAGACATTTCATATCAAGTCTGACTTCGAGATTCAGGATCGGGCCGTTGACGATCTCAACGCAGGCGCAGCGCGTCCTCGAATCTTACAACTGGCCCGGCAATGTCCGGCAGCTTCAGAACGAGATCACGTCTGCTGCTCTGAGAAAAGGATCAGGCAGACTGGAGATAACCGATCTCCCGGCAGAACTCGTGACGGGATATCTCGACCCCCGGCCCGTTATCCCGAAAGGGCTGGACGGCAGACTTCGCAGGTTTGAGAGGGATGAGATCCTCGGCGCCCTGAGAAGCGCAGGATCCAATCACAGCAGGGCGGCCTCGATCCTCGGCCTCAAGAGAACGACCCTCCTGTACCGTATGCGCAGGCACGGCATAGCGTTACGGGAGAAGAAGGGCGAGTGAGAGCCCCGGGGATATGAGTACATAAGATTGGTAAAAGTCACACATTGTAATCATTACGGGTAGAAAACAGGAATTCGATCAGTTGGCAGTTGTCTGTCTGAGATCATTGGAATATATTTAATATTGTAAAAGCGGTTAGATTAAATCAGGCTTTCCCCACCTGTGTATTCAACATATTTCAATTTATGAGGAGGTCGGGTGAAATGTGGCCAGGAAAATCAATCCTGAGGCTGGCATTCATTGGGATTGCTTTACTCTGTGTGGGCAATGCTTTCGGTCAGACTGGCGGATCTCTTGTTTCATGGCACGGAACAAGGATAGTCGAATATTCAGCACTCGAAAATCTCATCATGGTCGATGGAGGATATCGTTACAGTGTCGGCCTCAGAGCTGACGGTAAAATTGTGGCCTGGGGATTTAACGATGACGGGCAGTGCAATGTTCCTGCACCAAACAGTGATTTTGTGGCTGTCTCCGGAGGCTATTCACATTGCCTGGGACTTAAGTCTGATAGTTCGATCGTTGCATGGGGAGCAAATGATTATGGAGAGTGTGATGTCCCCGATCCAAACGAAGATTTCGTGGCGATTGCTGCGGGTCATTACCACAGTCTGGGTCTGAAGTCAGACGGAACTATCGTGATCTGGGGAGACAATGACTATCTCCAACACAACATAACTTCGGCAAACGAGGATTTTATCGATATATCTGCGGGGCGGCTGCACAGCCTCGGCCTTAAATCGGACGGTTCGGTCGTAGCCTGGTACTACTACCTCGATGGCCAGTGTAACGTTCCTCCTCCCAACGTGAATTTCGTCGGGATCTCGGCAGGGTATGCGCACAGTATGGGACTCGCGTCATACGGGCGGATCATAACCTGGGGATCCGACGCCGAAGGCCAGTGCAATGTTCCCGCGCCGAATGAGGAATTTGTTGCGATAGCTGCGGGTTATATACACAGCCTGGGCCTCAAGTCGGACGGGACCATTGTTGCCTGGGGTTCTGATACTCATGGCCAGTGCAGTGTTCCGGAACCTAACGAAGGATTTGTGGCCATTGCCGCCAATAATGATCACAGCCTTGGTATCAAGACCGACGGAACAGTTGTAGCGTGGGGCAGCAACGGATTTGGGCAGATTACTTCCACACTGAATGAAGAATTCACGGCTGTTGCCGGTGGAGGTTACCACAGTCTTGGGCTCAGGTCAGACGGAGCTGTTGTAGTCTGGGGGGCCTGTAGACAGCCTCCCGCGCCGAACACGGATTTCACGGCGATTTCTGGAGGCGATTTTCATTGCCTGGGCCTGAAATCTGACGGGACGATCGATGCCTGGGGAGACAACAATGATTCCCAGTGTAATGTCCCCTCTAATATGGATTACATTGGAATAGCGGCGGGCTCACTCCACAGCCTCGGTGTCAAATCAAACGGAACGGTCTTTGGTTGGGGAGATAATGATAATGGCCAATGCAACGTTCCCTCTCCGAACGAAGATTTCGTAGCTGTCGCCGCCGGTTGCAGCCAGAGCATTGGCCTCAAATCCGGGGGATCGATACTGACCTGGGGAAGCGGTGGAGATGTCCCTGCTCCCAACGAGGACTTTGTGGCTGTCGCAGCGGGCTGTGGTCATGGTCTGGGCCTGAAGTCGGACGGTTCGATAGTAGCATGGGGCAGTAATTCAAACGGTCAGTGCAACATTCCATACCCGAACGAGGATTTTGTAGTTATCGATGCCTTGGGTTTTTGTAGTCTTGGCATCAAGTCCGACGGAACAATGCTCCTGTGGGGAATGAATTACCACATTCCAGATAACAACATTCCTGACCCGAATGAGGATTTTCTGGCTGGTGCGCTCGGCGGCCTGTGCACCCTTGGAATAAGGACAGCGGAATATGTTTCCGTTGCGTTCAGCAGTATTTCGGCTGAGTCCAAAAAAGATGCTGTCTTACTCCATTGGGAGACTGAGGCAGATGAGACAATCACAGGATTCATCGTTTACCGCGCTTCAGATACCGGGGATTTTTCGCGTATCACGGATATTCCCCTTGTACCCTATACCAGAGCGTATGAGGACCGGACCGCTGAACCAGGGCAGAAGTACCGGTATCTGCTGGGAGCGTTGACACTGGATGGTCGCGAGATCCGTTCACTCGAGATTGCAGCATCCAGCTTAACTCCGCTGTTTGCTCTGAATCAGAATTATCCGAACCCGTTTAATCCGATTACGAACATCTCGTTTTCGCTTCCCGTCCGGGAGCAGATTTGGCTCAGGATCTATGATTTATCCGGTCGTCTGGTGAAGAGCCTGATCGATAAAAAAATGTCGGCTGGCCATCACCAGGTTGTGTGGGATGGCACTGATACTGAGGGTAGATTAGTTGTGTCAGGCGTATATTTCTACCGGCTTAAGGTTGGCAAGGAGACTTCATCCAGGAAGATGATACTGATGAGATAACTCTCCCTCATCATGGTTAATAGAAACGTCCCTGCTTTGACTCGGCTACGATGACTTCCACAGGGTTGGCCGTGGCGCAGAATATACCGTAGACCTCGGGGATTACTTTCACTCCTCATCATTGCCCGAATGGCGGACGAGGCAGTCGCCGAAAGCCTCGCAGAAGGCTGCGCCGAACTTGATCCCGGGGACGGACGATACGGCGGCCTCGTGGAGATCCTTAAGGATTTCAGGGAGAAGCAGGGCGAGTACGCGGAATACGCCGCAGCTACATTATAAAAGGACTAGAGAATTAGTATCAAGGATATTAAACGATCTCGAGTTCAGCGAGCCTGCGATAAAGAGTTGAACGCCCGATGCCCAGCTCCCTCGCGAGCGCCGTCTTGTTACCGCTATGTTTCAACAGGCCGATCTCGATCTGGCGGCGCCGGTTGCCGGTGTCCCTGGGTTCAGACAGAAGAAAATCCCTGATAGTGAGCGGCAGATCCCGTTTCCTGGCAACCTGACCGCTCTGCCCGAGCAGCGCGAGTTCCTCGGTGATATTGATCAGTTCCCTCACATTCCCGGGCCAGTGATACTGGAGCAGAAGTTCCGTCAGACCTTCCTCGATGTCGAACCCGCCGTTCGAACCGCAGAGGAAATATGAAAACAGCGGCAATATATCGTCCTTCCTGTTCCTGAGCGGTTCCAGTTCGATTACGCCGCCGGCGATGCGGTAGTAGAAATCCTCCCGGAGCCTGCCTGATTCGACCATGGACCATATATCCTGATTAGATGCGCTCACCAGCCTGACATCCACCGGGCGCTCTTTTGTCTCTCCAACCCTTCTGACACACTGTTCCTGAACAGCCCGCAGGAGTTTCGCCTGCTGCCTGGTTGTCAGCTCGGTGATCTCGTCTAGAAAGAGCGTTCCGCCGGAGGCCTCTTCGAAAAGTCCTGCCTTATCCCTCGATGCTCCGGTGAATGAGCCTTTCCTGTATCCGAACAGCTCACTCTCGAAGATCGTATCGGGTATTGCAGCGCAATTAACGGGTACGAAAGGGCCCTGTGACCTGCTGCTGAACCTGTGCAGCAGCCCGGCGACGATCTCTTTTCCCGTTCCGGTCTCACCCGACACGAGGACAGGCATCTTTCCAGATGCGAGCTTCCGGACCCTTGATATCACATTAATCATCGAATCGGAGGCGGCTACGATTCGATCCTCGATAAGCCACTTCTCGTCAAAACGGATCTTCCTGAAACGGTGCCCCGGAGTCGAATGGTCGATCATCTCTTCAAGCCTGCCGACAAGATCCCTGCAGACTTTCGCTCTGTCCTCAAGACCCTTCGTGGAGAAGAGATGCAGCGCCTCCACTGCGTTATCCCTGGCTTTGCCCAGCAACGCGTCACGCGTTTGCATGTCTGTGTCATTCTCCGAGATCCACTTTTCACAGGTCTCGGCGGCAAGCTGAAGAGTACGTCCCAACTCGAACGATTCCTTTATAAGCTTCAGAGTTACGACGGCCTCATTAAAGAATGACAGGGCAAGATCCATATCGTTCTTTCCGAAAGCGATAACTCCATACGTCCTCAGAACACTCCCGAGTTCATATTTATCATTCATTCTCTCGCAAAGCCTGTGTGCTTTTGACAGCGCGATCTCCGCGTCTTCTATCTTCCCGAGGGCGACATAGACTTCGCCGAGCCTCCTGAATGTCTCAACAGCGATATCGCCATCAGGCGCGATCACACCGGCGATCTCTCCAGCCTCTTTCACAAAGACAAGCGATTCGTCGTATCGTCCCTGGTGATAGCAGATCTCTCCAAGGAACTCAGAGGAAAGGGCTGTCTCTCTCCTGAATCCTGATTTAGAGGCCTTTTCCCGGCAGTCAAGGAGCAGGGCTTCAGCCTCTTCGTACTGTCCCCTGAAGATATTTATCCGTCCAAGGGCAATATTCGCATTTATGAAATGTATCCTGTTTCCGGTCAGATCAGCAAACTTTTTGGCCGGTTGGAGTAGTTCTTCGGCCTTGTTATACTCCCCTATCCGATAGGCAAGTATGGCCAGCATCAAGTGTGTATACGACCGGGATCGATATTTCCCGCATTTGTCGAAACATTCCAACGCTCTCCTGTAATTGGTCTCCGCAATCTCGAAGAAGCATCTCTGGAAAGCAATATAGCCGATCATAAACGAGGAGCAGCCCTCAAGAAACCCATTTCCCGATGACAGCGCATGGTTCCGGCACTCTTCGAAGAAATGATTCGCTCTGAAATAGTCGCCTTTCCAGAAGGCGACTATCCCGGTATAGTATTCGAGTCGATTTGACTGGGTTTCATTCCAGTTGCTTTTCTGGCAATCGGCAAGCAATACCGAGCAGGCGTCATAATCGCTTTGAAGCTGTGATATCTGTACCTTCTGAATGACAAAGTCAAAGTCGTTTTCAATGCCGGGATACTCATCGGCCAACTGATCCATATACCTCTCCGCCTCGCGAGTAAGGTGATTTCCGATATTGATCTGAGCGGCGAGGAGAAGGAGTTTTTTATGTGTCGATGAGTGTGAAAGAGATCTGAGTATTCCGGCACTCTTTTCCGTGAATCGGTCAAGCGCCTCCTGATACAACTCCGACGAGACAAGTTCTTGCAGTTCCTTGATCAGCCTTGCTGCTTTATCCATAAATAATTGGCTCTCTATAATAATCTATCTAATACCTGAAGGGCCCGTGTGTAAAATTCCTCAAATAAAAGAATAATAGCTGCATATACTGTGATCTTGCCGTCTTGTTCCCTCTAGTGTCAGGATTTGACATATCTGGTTGCAGCGAATCAATACTCGTTCCCAGGCTTGATCCCAGAGGCCCTGTTTTTAAACTAGGATCGTATCCCGGTTCGCCACAATGAATATTTGGTTCGATATCCGGGGCAATGGTCTTGGAATCACCATCTTTTTGAATTATATAGATGCAACTGGCTCCGACTGGATACAGAAGAATCCCTGCAGATATAGTCACAGCCAGTAACAATATAACCGCCGGGTTCAATGAGGTTCTCATCTGGTGCCTCCATTTTTTTCGGTTGGTTGATCAGAATTGTACACTACCTGATTTACATGTCAAGATAAATCCCTCTCATTAATCGCATTGCCCCAATGTATATCGTTCTGATACGATTAGCTTTAAGTCAAAAACATCAATTTCTTCCCTTGCATACATCCTGCCACAGTCCGGGTCAAAAAGTGTCCCAACTGTCCCAATGTGTCCCACTCCGCATCTTATATAAGGATAGTATGTTACAGGATGGGTGTCCCATAGAGTGTCTTACGTGATACACCTTGCGATACGCATAGATCCGCTTCAGG
The DNA here is from genome assembly GCA_964457905.1 of uncultured bacterium. Lineage (GTDB taxonomy): Bacteria > Krumholzibacteriota > Krumholzibacteriia > Krumholzibacteriales > Krumholzibacteriaceae > JAUWCL01. Next base: position 19,782 of record CAYWGA010000042.1, read on the forward strand.
AACTGTCCGATAGTCAACGATTACAATTTTTATGCATGATTCAAAATTCCGGCAATGTGTTGATTCACGCAGAGTTGTAGATCCACCACAAAACTGCCAATTGATAGAGAAGTATCTTGCGCATGTGGATGGAACCGATAGTGCAATACAAAACGATTAGGTGCGTCCAAGATTTTCAGCGTGATGTTGCTTTAGAAGGGGGGACCAATAAGGGTCTAAATTGGAAATGTTTACCAGGGCCGGAAAGACAGTGAATCCGTATAGAAAAACCGTATTGAAGCCGCTCCGGAAGGAGAAAAATAATGGTATATAGAAAGCATATCCGGAAAGCTATGCTGTTGTTGATTGGTATTGTATTCTTCAATCTTGTGTCATGTGCTGAAGAGGGTATTGTGAGTACAGACGCAAATATGGCAATTTCATATGAAATGATAGATGCAGAAAACGAGATTGAAATTTCAATTGATCCAGAAATGGCTGGAATACTACATAATGAGATTTTATCAGAATTCAACAATAGACATACCATACTAAGCGGGCCCCTTGATGAAGACACTTTCATAAAATATTACCAAGAGGCGGTTAATGCAGTTTTTAAGAGAAATGGAATTCGAATTATCGTATCCAAAGATGATATTCGTGCAGATATATTTATGCTACAGGAATTAACCGATAAAGGTGTTTTTAACTTCTTCTCACTTCCACAAGAAACGAAGATAGAACCACTCATTTTGCATGGAATAGATACAGGCAAATTAACAGAAGTTGAATCTGAATATATCAGAAAACTTTTTAAATCATTAAAAAACGACGTTCGTATTTCAACAGATTGTGCACATGATCATTTATTAAGTGCTGAAGATGAATCAATCGAAGATATTGACAGAGATATGTTATTGTCTATAGAGTGCATTGCCATTAGCACCTCTGAATTCTGGGGTGATTATCTGGGCCAGAGAATCGATGAGGGAACACTTGTATATAAAGATGATGAGTATATATGGCGCACTTCGTGTGATATATGTGGTGGGATAATGGGGGTTTGGGCGGGAGGACCTGGTGGCAGCGTTGTCCTGGGGGGGCTTGCTTCATTATCTTTTCATGTAGTATATAATTATGGGCCAAGCTGGTGGGATACGGTAAAAGGTTGGTTTTAAGGGGTATTATCCTAAATGGGGGAAAAAGGCTACAAAATAATCTTCCCACTTTCAAGACAGAATTAGCAAGGAGTAACTGATGCTTGGTGACTATAAAGAGATAATAGGGATCATATTAGCACACATCATTATTTATGCTATTCTTAGAATTATTTCGTGGAAACTCATCAAGCTCAGACCCAAAAGTGGGTTTGGCTTATATTTAATACTCATGCCTGTATTCATGTTGAACATAAGGTCAGGTTCAGGAGCTTCAGAGATTTATTCTGCAGTTATTACAATTGTTGGAGTATTCATATTTTCTGCCTATGTAGGAAAAAATACTTCACGCTGAATTTGTTTTTAGCGTTTGTAAGGTGAAGTTATGTGTGCAGTAAATTGTACCTACCTGACACCAGTATGGACGCAGAAACAGTATTTTTCAGATCAAAAAGGGTACACTTTATATATTGTTGGATCCATTCTGATATCTCTCGGTGCGCTGCTAGGCGTTATGTATTTTCTAGTGCTTAAGTGAACGGAGAGAAAGTATGAAATCCAGGTTAACGCAGAATTTATCTTTAGTCTCTTTCTATGTGGTTGCGATCATTCTGTGGTACTGGCTATTTAGAGATACTCCTGCAATTAGATTCATTGCGGGATTAGTATTTGTTGGTTATTCACTGCTGCAATTGATCCGTCCACAGTGGTTTCCAAATCTGCCTGGTTTAACGGGCCGGGTGTTTCCTGCCAAGATATTCAAACAGGGAAGAATAGTTGCATCGTGGATAGGCATTCTGTTTGGGGCAGTTATTCTTAGCGGCTACAGGATAACAACGATGAGGTCCATGGGGATATTTGCACTGTTGTTCATTATCGGATACTTACCGATTTATCTTTTATGGATAAAAAACAGCAACAAGTACGAGCGAGAGAAAAATCGAAAATTCTGGATTCTCGCGATCTCATCAATGCTGATATTCTGTGCCCTCGGCATATGGTTTATCACTTTAGGTGATAAAGAGATCAAGATGTTCTCTGAAATGTCCCCTTATCCAATGATGATCGTGTATGCGCTGATGGGGGTCTGGCAATATAGAGTTATCAGGAAGAAGGAGCGTGCTGACGCTCTTATGCACTGACTTCTGTATTTGCGTTGTGCTCTTCCAGCCGGATTTCGGTTCAGCTTCACAGCTTGTACCCGAATTTCCTCAGGATGTCGTGCCGCCAGGCCTTTCCCTCATCGTCTTCGATGCCTTTTGGCTTCTCGCCGTCTATGACACCAAGTATTCCTCGTCCCTGCTTTGACTCGGCGACGATGACCTCAACCGGGTTGGCCGTGGCACAGAATATTCCGCAGACCTCGGGAATCGCTTTTACGGCGTTGAGGATGTTGATGGGGAAAGCGTCCCTCATGAAGATTATGAACGAGTGACCCGCCCCGATAGCCAGGGCGTTGTTTCTGGCCATCTCGATCAGTTCCTCATCGTTTCCTGAATGGCGGACGAGGCAATCGCCCGAGGCCTCACAGAAGGCTACGCCAAACTTGATCCCGGGAACGGACGATACTGCGGCTTCGTGGAGATCCTCGACAGTCTTGATGAAATGCGACTGGCCGAGGATGAAGTTGATCTCCGACGGCTTCTCGATCTTTACTGTCTTCAGTTCCATGATCACCCTCCAATGCAGGTGATGGAGACTATTTCTTCTTACGGTTGTTCAGGCCGTACTGTTTGATCTTATTATGAAGGTGCTGTCTTGTGACGTTGAGGTTTTCCGCGGCCTTGGTGATCTTTCCGCCCGTCTCCGCGAGTGCTTCTATGATGAATTGCTTTTCGACCACCCGTATACGTTCCTTCAGCGAACCTCCAGCCCCTTCGGTGCCTATAACGGAGCCACCGGAACTGACCTGGGGGAAGTGTATGGCCGACAGAGTGGTGGACTCGCCGCACATCGCGAGAGCTCTTTCGACGCTGTTCTCCAGCTCCCTGACATTTCCGGGCCATTGATTGGTGAGCAGCAGCTTCATCGCGTCCGGCGCGATACTGGTATCGCCCTTGTCCATCTTCGAGGAGTACTTCTCCAGGAAATGGAGGGTCAGGGGAAGTATGTCCTCCTGCCTCTCGTTCAGGGGCGGGATCGAGATAGGGACCACGTTGAGCCTGTAGAAGAGGTCCTGGCGAAAGCTGCCCGCCTTGATGTCCTCTGAAAGTTCGCGGTTCGTGGCGGCGATAACGCGTACGTCGACATTGCGCACCGTGTTTTCGCCGACTCTCCTGATCTCACCTTCCTGGAGCGCACGAAGCAGTTTGACCTGCAGGGGCAGGGGCATATCCCCGATCTCATCGAGGAACAGGGTGCCGCCGCTGGCTGTCTCGAAGAGGCCAGGCTTGTCACTGGTCGCTCCTGTAAACGAACCCTTCTTGTGGCCGAACAGCTCACTCTCGAGGAGCTCGGGCGACATCGCGCCGCAGTTTATAGTGATCAGCTGGTTGGTCTTGCGAGGGCCGTTGAAATGGATCGCCCTCGCGATAAGTTCCTTACCCGTTCCGGTCGCGCCGGTGATCATTACGGTCGTGTCGAACGGGGATATCTTTCTTATCGTGCTGAATATCTCCATCATCGGTTTGCTTTTACCGATGATCCCGGAGAACTCGTATTTCTCGGAGAGCACCGCCTTCAGTTCGAGGTTTTCCCTCGCGAGGTTTTCTTTCGAGAGGATCAATTCGCCGTGGAGCCTTGCGTTCTCGATGGCGATCGCCGCCTGAACGGCGAAGGCGGAGAAGATAGGCATATCCTCCTCGTCTATCTCGATACTGAGCCTGCTGGCGTCTGTGTATATGACTCCAATGACCGCATCATCGCGTATGAGGGGGAGGCAGATGGCCGTCTTGAGCTGGAGATCGAGCACGCTCTCCTGATCCTTGTACCGGCCGTTCTTGTCGACATCGGAGATGAAGAGGGGTTTGCCTTTGTCGGCAGCCTCTCCGATGATCGTATGGCTTACTTCGAAATCGCTTTCCCCGAGATTCTGCTGTCGACTGTCCCGTGCGATGCGGAACTGCAGCTCTCCTGCCTTGTTGTTCAGCATGAGAAACCCGCGGTCCATGTCGGCGAGCTTGATCGTCGAATCAACGATGTCGGAGAGAAGCTCGTTGAGATTCAGGGTCGAGTTCATCGATTGTGTGATCTCGGTCAGCATCTCCAGCTTATCCAGCCGATGCTTGTGTACGGCCAGCTGGCTTGAAAGATCCTTGCTCTGGCGGACGGCGTCTGACTGTTCGAGATCCTTCAGCTCAGTTTCCACGTCCGCAAAGAAATCCTTGGTCTTTTCAGTCTTTTTTGTGCTCATGTTGCCGGAACCCCCCTTTGTCCGGTCATTTGTCCCCGGTCCTGTGTTTTCAACAGGTTACACCGTACGCTATCGCCGGTCCGGGCGGTGTCGAATCATGGTGTAAAAAACAGTTTACTGGCAACCATCCTCACCGCAAGGCCTGTGCCATTAATGGGCGGCCAGAAAACAATGATGTAAACGACATGATATCAGGCGGTTATATCCGCTAATGCGGGCCATGATCGTAGGCTGCCCTCCTCGTCTGGATCAGTGAACGTAATATATAATTTACAACCCCTCCGGTGCATGCGTATAACCATAAGTAATATATGCTATTAACAAAGTGTAAACGTATTATAACAAATGTAAACAAAACTTTCCACTATTGTATGTAAAAATTTACATCACTGCGGGTTTTATTTACAGCTCATCCAGGACCACTGGCCCCCTTGACTCGGCCACCCCGGATATGGTAGTATTGTATAACAAGAAAGCGAACGCTCAAGGCGGTTTGATACAGGGTTATTCGCTCAGGTTATTGACATCCGGTCGCGATCAGGTGCGACAGGAGCGATGCTTATGAGATGCTGTATCAGACGCCTCTTTTCTTATCCGGTGCTGGCACTTTGTGCTGCCATTCTTCTCCTTTCGCTCTCCAGCGCAGCATACGCCAGATCTCCCTTTGTAGGAAAACACACGATCTTCGATGAAATCGTCGAGGCGGATCCCGGTGAGGATCCGCATCTGATGGTCGATCCTCAGGTGGATCCTGGACTTTCAAGGGATCTCTATGGAGGCGCTTCCTCGTCGACTTCAAACGGCGTGGATGGAGTGATCAGGGGGGGATACCAGGAAACTGGTTCCAAGGCAGGGACGGGGCGAAACCGTGTGAAAACTAAATTGTTGAATACGCTGCAAAGCCTGTTCGGGCGCTATCTCAGATAGCCCAGACTGACCGATACCATGCGTAAACGACACGAGACTGTGGAAAGGTATATATCCGAAGCGCAGGGCTACCACGCCACTGGTGACTATCGGAGTGCGCTTAAATCGGCGAGGCATGTGCTGTCCGTTATTGAACGGGAGCCTGTCCCCTTCGAGCTGGAGGCGCGTGCTCTTCTGCTGGCTGCGAGAAACACATATTATCTCAGCGGTTTCGACGAATGCCTGATCTACCTCGACATGCTTGGCGAACTCATACTGACAGCAGATGTTGATGCAGCCTGTGAGCGGTATGAAGCCTCGATAATAAGAGCAAACATATTCAGAAGACGTGGTGAATACTGCGCCGCGCTGGAAGAACTCAGCGACATAGACGGATCTGTTGAAAACTGCCAGGCTGGGGCCCTTACAGGAGAGAAGTACCTGATCGAGGGAGCTTGCCACTATTTCCTGAAAGATACTCATCAAGCCAGGGAGATCCTGGAGACGGCCCTTGGGCTGACGACAGGAGGAACGAACTGGAGACTCCGGGCCAGGGTGCTGACGATGATGGGACTTGTCCTGAGGCGTCTCGGATTCTTGAGAGAGGCAGCCGATGACCTCAGGCGGGCCGCCGCCGCTTGCTCGAAACATAACGATGCATATGGGCTGGCTGCGGCACTGCTCAACCTCGGGATAATTCAGTATCACGAGGGAGATTTTGATGCGGCTGAGAAATCGTTCATCAAGGCTGCATCACTCTTCGAGCGCATTAACTGGCGTATCGGCAAGTGCCGGTGTCTTATCGCCCTCGGTAACACCGCGAGAAAGCGGGGAGGATTCGATGAGGCGCTGGAGCTCTATTCAGACGCATCGAGGCTGGCGAAAGAGCACGATTTCATGCGTGAGATAGCGATGGCACTGTCCGGTATCGCGGCGGTCCATCATGACAGGGAGGTATTCGACCTGTCATGGAACTGTCTCAGCAGGGCGCGCGACATCGTGGCGGGGATAGCCCCCGATGGAGATGTAGCGGCAGAGGTGCTGAGAAGGTCGGGAAAAGTCGCGATCGCTGAAGGTGACCTGAACAAGGGAATGGAATACCTCAACGAAGCCGAGGTCTGTGCCAGTGGTCAGGATGCGCCCCTGGAGCAGGGACTTGTCTACAGGGCAATGGGCCGGGCCGAAGCCGGGCGCGGTAACCTTGATGCTGCTGTCGTCCTGTTTGAACGTTCCAGGGACCTGATCAGAAAATCCGGCAGTACATACGAATTGGCTATGTCATGCATGATAAGCGCCGAGACCCTGATGTCAGCTGAAGCTGCCGGATGCAGCAACTGCATCCCCGAAGGGAGCCAGGCGGAGCCCTGGAACCTGTTGTGGGAGGCTCGACACCTCTTCGGCGGGATGAAATCACAACGGATGATAGATAGAGTCGACCGTCTGTTGAGCAGGGATAAGCAGGACGATGCACATCCTTCCTTTGAAGACGAATCTGTGTCTTCCGGATCCGAACTGTTCAAGATCAGCTTCATCCATGATTACAAGGTATGTGACGGTCTTGTTGCCGTTTCTCCAGCTATGCAGGATGTCTGGGAAAAGATCCAGTTCGCCGCCTCGTACAAAGGCCCCGTCCTTGTGACGGGAGAGACAGGTACGGGGAAGGAACTCGTCGCGAGGCTAGTCCATAACTCCAGCGACAGGGCGCAGGGCCCATTTGTAGCTGTCAACTGCGCCGCTATACCCGACCATCTCTTCGAGAGCGAATTCTTCGGCCATAAAAAGGGTTCGTTTACCGGAGCCATGACCGACAGGCGCGGTTTCTTCGAGGAAGCGAACGGGGGTACACTTTTTCTCGATGAAGTAGGAGAGCTCTCGCCGCTGCATCAGGCCAAACTCCTCAGGGTGCTTCAGGAGGGAAGGATCCGGAGGCTCGGCGAGAACGGTGAGCACGAGGTCGATATCAAGCTGGTCTCGGCAACGAACCAGGACCTCGGCAGTAAGCTCGACGATTCTTCTCTGAGGGAGGACTTTTTCTTCAGGATCAACTCGGAGAGGATCCACATTCCTCCGCTGAGAGAGCGCAGGGAGGATATAATCCCGCTGATCAGCTGGCGTCTCTGTGGAAACGGCAATGGCACAAACGGCAGGACCGTACATATCGATTCGAATGTTCTCTCTCTCTTCCAGAAGTATCACTGGCCCGGAAATGTCAGGGAACTGATCTCTATCGCTGACAGATTGAGCTGTCTGGCGAACAATTCTCCTATCACCTTCGATATGCTGCCTGACAGGATGAGAGGAAAGGTCGTTGATAGACCGGACTGGAACTCCCCGGCGCCGGATGACTGCAGCAAGCGCAGACTGGAGAGCGCGATGAATATCTGCAAGGGCAACAAGAGCGCCGCCGCCAAATGGCTCGGAATCTCGAGAGGTAAGCTGTACAAGGAACTCAGGAAGACAGGCCTCTACAGATACTATCGCCGAACTATGTAACAGCCACTCGATCCAATTTCACCATCACACCCGTACAGGCCCCGCTTGATATGTTCATACTGTTCATGTCGTGAACACTCTTGTCTTCACCGGCAACAGTCCTGATCGCAACAGGTTGACCCCGGCCGTGTCAGATGCCGGGAAACAGCGTGAACAACCAGGATGAGATGCTGCAGAACAAACCGGATAAACACCCCCGGTCACCTGCAACATGTAACCTGATTATTATCAGTCTGATACGAGGATCTATCCTCAGGAAAATGCCATATATCTGGAGTCGGAACAACATGGCACAGATGATGATACTAGTATGTGTATCAAACCGCGTCGCAGCGACGCTTTCTGAAAGGCCAGACCAAATAGGTAAGGTGTTTCGAATAAGAACCATCCGCTTTCTACGGTGCCGCTCTGAGTCCCCCCATCGCGCAACCATGCCGTAGATAAGGTGGTTCTTATTTTTTTCTTCTAACGACGTGCGATCAGAGGAGGCGATTCCCTTGGACCATCGATAGCAGAAGCGGGGGGACGAATCACTCAAACTGGAGGATAAAATGAAAACGAAGAGATTCTTTTTTCTGCTTCTGTCTCTAATCATGGTCTCAGTCGTCTCATGTGAGAAATCGCTCGAGCCTGTTGATCCTGTCGGCCCGGAGTCGCCCCTCGAAGACAGGCTGGATGTCAGCTTTGACGAAACTCAGACCGACGCTGAAGTCGCCTCGTTCACGAAGACGCCCTATCGTTCGATCTTCAACAGACTGCTGAAAGAAAAGGGTTATACCATCTGGATAGAAGATGCGGCTCACTACAAGGCGCTCGATCCGGCCACGGGAAAAATCGGACACATGACCCTGATACCGTGCTCGGTTTCGGGTGATGATTCCAGGATCGCGATGATCAAATACTTCCGCAGCGATGAAGCATACGCTGTCACGGCCGCCGAGTACTTTGAGAGCGAGGGATACGATATTGCTCATCCTGTAGATGAAAGAGCGATCCTTTCGATGCTCGGTGACGAGTCCGACGCTCTCAAGATCGATGTTATCGAACGAAGTGAAAGATCCTCCAAATACTGGCAGTGTGTTGCCAGGAGGTTTGTTGCTGGTTGTACGGGATGCGCGACGGTCTGCTATATAACCGGGCCTGCCTGGGGACCATGCACGGCCAAGTGCTGCGCGGGCTCAGCGATTGTGGCCTTGGTCTCCTGCGCCTTCACTGTTTATCTCGGCTGGTGAACGATGAAGACGTCAAAACGAGTCGTGTATTGCTATCTGTTCTGTTTCCTCCTGATAGTAACTGTGGACATGCTCAGTTCGGGCGAGATGCCTGGAGAGAGGATGTACTTTGTCCTGATGCCGCTGCTCGCCCTGTCACTCTTTCTGTTCAGTGACTTTACGACAGAAGGGATCAGAAGGAGGATAAGAGGGTACCGCTGGTCTATCATGGTACTGCTGATAGGCATTGTGACCAGTCTGTTTATTGAGAATACGTTGTCCGCCGGTGCATTGATCCTTGGGAGCTCATTTATCGCTCCGTTTCTGCGGATCAGAAAATACGCGGACCACAACTAGGATTTGAGGCTTTTAACGAAGTCAAAGACCTGTGTTCTCATCGGAACCTGGAGGTAGGACGATATCTGTTCTGAGTTGTCGAAGGACTCGGTGATCTCCTTGAGGGTATTGATAGCTTCCCTGCAGTATTTGACCGAGTTGGAGATATCACCTGCCTGCTTGTACAACCGCGCTAGATGAAACTGAATCTGCCATGTCCACTCCCTGGTCCCGAATGCCCGTGAGGTATCAATAGCCTCCAGCATAGGGGCCAGGGAATCAGGTTTGTCATGGCACTCAGTCAAAGCGATGACATAACTGTACAACGGCTTGAGATACCCGCAATTGATCTCCCTGAATATCTTCGCCGCCTGTTTTGCGTAG
>CAYWGA010000043.1:0-29424 GCA_964457905.1 uncultured bacterium
TATAATCCTTCGCGACTGATCAACACATCCACGGGAGCGTATCTCGGCAACGATGGTATGTGGCATGACTCGTCAGACAGGAACCTGAAGGAGAACTTCGAGCCGGTCGATGGCGAGGAGCTCCTCGAGAAGATCGCCGGGCTTCCTGTTACGCAGTGGAACTACAAGAGAGACGACGAAAAAGCCGCGCATATAGGACCTGTCGCGCAGGACTTCCACGAGATCCTCGGTATAGGCAGTGATGACAGGACCATCGCCGCGCTGGACGAGGCTGGAGTCTCGCTGGCCGCTATCAAGCAGCTCTACCTGAAATCGCAGCAGCAGGGCAGCGAGATCGAGGAGCTGAAAAGCGAGATAAGCGAGCTTAAGAAGCTCGTCAGAGCTCTTGTGGAAAAAGAATAAAGGACTGTTAAATATATATATACCTTCCTTTGTGTAATTCCCGTTGCAATAACTGACAATAATAGTGTATTATTATGACATGAGTAGATACACCAAGACTATCCGGGCGCTTTCGGTTTCAGCCTTTCTTCTCTTTATGGCCGCGGCATCCGTATCGGCGGCGGGCCTCGTACTGGGGCCTGAGCAGCCCGTTCAGGCCGGTGGAGTGGACATCGCAGTTCCCGGTTTCTCCGTACCTTCGTTTGTTTTCTGGGACGACGACGGCCTCAAGGATCTGGTGGTCGGAGAGGGAAGCGGTCTGACGGGATTCGGTCTTGTCCGTGTATACCTCAACAGCGGCACTCCCGGCAGTCCGGTTTTCACCGGGTATTTCTACGCGCAGGCGAACGGCTCTGACCTGCAGAGTCCGGGCGGCGGCTGACTGGGCCTCTTTCCCCGCGTGGTCGACGCGGATCTGGACGGACTGAAGGACCTTCTTGTCGGTGAGGCCGAGGGCAACATCCGGCTCTTTCTTAATATCAACACTGACGCCGATCCTGAATTCGACGGCGGCACCCTCCTCGAGGCGGGGCCAGCCGGTTCGAAATCTGTCATAGATGTCGGTCAGCGCACGACTCCCGTTGTCGTCGACTGGGACAACGACGGCAGAAGGGACATCATCGTCGGCTCCAAGGACGGACTCGTCTGGCTCTACAGGAATACAGGCACCGGCGCGGCCTGGGATTTCGCATCCGGAGAGATGCTCCTCGATAACGGCAGTAATCTCATAGTGCCGTCGTTTCGTTCGAGCCCCCACGTAGAGGACCTCGACGGCGACGGGGCGAAGGACCTCCTCGTCGGGAATACCGACGGCAATATCCTGACCTATTTCAATGCCGGCACCGATGCGGCGCCCGCCTTCAACGGATACACCACAGTGGAGTCGGACGGCTCGGCGATCGATCTTCCTTTCGACCTCAGGGCGAGGCCGTTCGTGTGCGACTGGAACGATGACGGGATCAGGGACATGCTGGTCGGGTACGGCGACGGATTGGTTCGACTCTATCTCGGCATCGATGAAACGACTGAGTGTGTATGCGAGACTCCCGTCTCGGTAAGGTTCCTGCCCGCATGGCCCAATCCTTTCAACCCGGTAACGACGATCGGGTTCGAGCTCGATATGACAGGGCCTGCCAGCCTGAGGATATATGACGCGTCAGGAAGACTCGTAAAGACACTGGCAAATGGAATATTCGCTGCTGGACTGCACGAGAAGGTGTGGAACGGTACAGGCGATGCAGGTCAGTCCGTATCGAGCGGGGTCTACTTTGCAAGATTTGAATCGGGGCAGTTCCGGCAGACCCAGAAGATCATTCTGCTCAGGTAATCATCACGCAGGACCTAATACTCTTTGCTCCAGTTGAGCTCAAGCCCTGTTTCCTGGCTCTGGTCGATGAACGTCTCGATCTTGAACCGTTTCGTGAGCTGGTACTCGAGATTGATCAGGAAATTAGCCGTGTTTTCAAGCCCCTGCTCGTACTTGAGCATCGTCCTCGTATTGAGGTACTTGCCAACGGTCAGAGCTGTCTGATTCGGATCCCTCGTACTCTGCTGGAAAGTGAACATATCCACGCCGAGTCTCTTTGACATCTCCCCTTCGAGCTTCGAGGCGCCGAAGACCATCAGGATCTCGGCGGTTCGCTGGGTGAGCAGGTTCGATTGCGATCCATCCAGGTCGTTCATCGATTTCCCGAAGAGAAGGAGGGACATGATATCGCTCTCTGCCTTTGCCGGGTTGGATGTGAGCTCCACCTCGGGCTTGAGAGCGGTTCCGGTAAGCTTGATGAATATGTCGACGTCGGTCACCCTCGCCTTCAGGCTCAGGTCGAAGGATGGATTCATCTCATCCCCGCCGTAGAAGAAGACGCTGCCGCGCTGGATCTCGAAATACCTTCCCATGAAAGAGAGCCGGCCCTTCGTCGGTTTGAGCTCACCGGTGATGATCGGCCTGTCCCCTTCCTGCCTGATGCGCAGGTCGCCTTCCAGTTCGAAATTGATCCGTTCGCTTTCGATCCTGAAAGAATTGGGGATGGAGATCGTCACATCGATATCCATTCCCTTGAAACCTTCCGGTTCCTCGACGCCGGAAGTGTCTGTTTCGGTCGTTCCCGCGGAGGTGGTGTCATGCGCGACACGAAAGGAGTCGGCTGCTTCCCAGAGGATCGCGTCCCCGTCAGCATCGTGGAGGCTTTCTTTCATCTCGGGGATGCGAAGCAGCGCTCGTTCGATGACGATACTTCCCTTTACAGACGGCCTGGAGAGATTGCCTCCGAATTCGAGGTTTACTGTCGGAGAGGCCTGAAGGTCTTTTGCGACTGCCAGAGACATATCCTTCGTTACGAGCCGGCCGTCGAATGTGGGATTGCTGACAGCTCCGGCTGCCTTGAATTCGACCTCAACGATACCCTCGAGGTCCATATCGGGGGGCAGCAGCGGATCGAGGTCAGTGAGAGCAAGTTCAGCCGACTTTACTTCCAGAAGCATATCTCCGGTTTCCGGGCGCTTGAACGCGAAAGGCGCCAGCGTAACATCCAGAGGGTATTCGATGATCCCGGTCAATACATCCTGATTCGATTTTGTGAGGGAGAGTCCCGCTGACAGGCCGGAGCTTCGATCAGCCTGCGCCCTGATTCCTTTCCTCCCGCTCATGAGCCGCGTCAGTGCGGTGTCTGATACCGCATCCCGGGCATACGTCCCATTGATAGACAGCAGGTACTCCTCCAGTTCCTGGCCGCCGATGAATGAGACGTCGAGCAGGACGACCGCCTCGGGATCTGAAAGTATTCCTCGCGCTGCGATATGGCCGCTCAACGATCCGATCTGTCTCGGTGTGTCCGATACGAGGGAGTTGGCGTCGCCATGCAACGGCATCCCGTCGATAGCCAGGTCGATGAGCAGGGGGCCGTCGGTGAGATAGCCGTCCTTGCTGAGGGGCGGCAGGGTGCTTTCGAGGGAGATGATCGTCTTCTCCGGCCCCTTGACACTCAACGATGCTTTTAGTGCAAGGGCATCTGAAGACATTGTGAAATCGATCGCAGTCTTTCTCCCGTCGCCGATGGTTATTCCGCTGATCATTCCTTCCGCAGTCACTCGCGAAGTGCTTTCGGCGCGGATAGTTACACTCACACTGTCGGGCCAGAGGCGGTCGGCCACCTTGATCATCTCCGGTTTTTCGGGAACGGTGATCTCGATAGTGGCTTCCAGGTCCGCCGAATCGGGGGACGCGATACCGTTCGCCTTGATGCTTCCGATACTTCCCTCGAGAGAGAGTCCGTCGACAATGACGCCGCCTCCATCAAGTGTAGATATAGTGAAGGGCCCGGTAGAAGCCAGGGTCTGGCCGGAAAGAGCGGTGAAGAATGTGTCGGCTACGACGGAGAATCCATTTCCCTGCGGAATCCTGAATGCGATCAGGATATTCGTGTCGGTGCCGTTAGCATCGAGCATCACAGACGCTCCGGCTGATTCGATGGTATTAACGTCGTCAGTATAGGAAGCTCTGACACTGTCGAAGGCGATGAAATTTGTGTGAAGCCCCTCAGGCATGAACAGCCCCGCGTTCGTGATCCCGCCGTTCCTTTCGGCTGTGCCGGAATACCGGGGGATGACTACGCCATCGGTCGTCAGGTGTCCGCCGATATCGATCAAAATGTTCGGATCCACTTTCGTCCCTGAGACTTTGCAGTCAGCGTCGAGCGTCATACTGATGTTTCTGCCGGCGAGTTGTTCGAGGCGCTGAACGAGGAGGGAGTCGGCGAGGGATACAGCGGCCGCCAGGTCGATCATCTCTCCCGCCATTCCGCCTTTCGCCGATATCCTCAAGCCTTCGAAGACGACAAGCGCCGTGTCGATAGTCATGCTGTCGCCGCTGCCGGTGACAGAGACCAGGGCGGTATCGATCCATTCTGTTCTGCCGAGGTCGAGATGTCCCGCAATCGAGTTGCCGTTCTCTACAGGAGTGATGTCTGCAGCGAAATCGATCTTCATGGGTCCGAGGCCGCTTAAGGCGTCTCCTTTTCCGGTAATCGGAGCAAAAAGACTGGGGCCCGGCAGCAGTGCGGAGCCGGCCGCCGAGATCTCGCTGCCCCCATTTTCGAGGGTGCCGTTGACGCTCAGTGAATATGTGCTGTCGGCGTTCCACAGGGTTGACAGTGAGTCCCATGAGGAGGAATCGGCTTTGAGCATCACTTCCAGCACGGCTGGAGGATCCGGCCATTCGCCGAGAATATCGAAGCGGCCGCTTTGCGTGGAATCGATATCAGCACTGACCGAGATACGTCCGAACATCCCTTCGGTATGAAGGTCCCGTATCGCAATATCACCGGTTCCCTTGTCTATGCTTGCATTACCGGCAAGATACACCGTTCCCGAATCGGGCCATGTCCCGGCCGTTCGGGAGAGTGTCACATCGATGCTGGAGGAGAGGTCGGCAACGATACTTGTGATCACAGAGATGCCGAAGGCCTCGACGAACAGGTCCGCTATATACGGATCGTCTTTTTCTACCGGAATAAATCCCGAGACACTTATCGAATCTATTGAAGTGCCACCAGCTGCGGCATGTCCTTCGAGCAGCACCGGTATTCCATCCGGTCCGCCTTCACTGGTTTCGATCCTGAGCAGGGCTGATGTTCCCTCGGGGAGTGACATGTCAGGTAGAATGCGGCTCAGCCATGTCATGCTGTCCGCTCTTGCATGTGCTGACAGGCCGGGGACACCGTCAGCCAGCGACCCTGAGGCGCTCAGTATGAATCCGGGCATTTCAAGAAGCAGATCTTCGAGTTCGATACTGTTTTTCCCGTATGTTCCGGCGAGATGGAGAGTGTCGATATATGAGGTACGGTTCAGATGCATCTCGGCCGATGTGGAGAAAGAAGGCGACAGGACGAGCTGTCCTGCAACACTGCCGCGCGCTCCTTCGAGCGGACCGATCCCGGCAAGCGGTGCGGCAAGGAAGGGGAGGGCCTTCAGCTCTTCGGTCCCCGGCGTGAGAAACTCGATCTCGAAGTCGACCGATGAAATGCGGCGTTTGGCGAGACTTGCGACGCCTCCTATCGATATGAATGCGTCAGTCTGTGTCAGCGGGCCGTCCGCAGGGACAATGCGGAGGGTGAACGAGCTGTCAGGCTCCGTGCTGCATGTCATGCGGGCGGCCATCTCGTGGGGCAGCAGGATGACTCCATCACCTCTGAGAGAGGGGGCGGCCAGGTCAGCCTTCAGCCAGAGACTGTCGACCGATACAGGCGTGCTCGATCTGTCGAGGGACAGTTCGTCAATCGCTGCGTATGGTTCCGATCCGGAGAGAAGGTCCAGTCCCCCGGATAGCCGCAGGCCGACAAGATCAACTCCTTCGGCGACAAGAATACGCCGTCCATCGATCTCGAATCTGTCGACAGCGATAGAGGGGATCCCGGGGAGCGACCCCGTACGCGGGAAGTTGCCTTCAGATCTCTTTTCATCTCCGGATTCGTCGTCAGTACTTGAACTGTCCGCGGATGATGCGAAGATCGCCGTTATGGCGGGGATATCCGCGCCGATGCCGAGAAGCGACACCTCGTTTATATGAATATCCCTGGAGAAGAGCTCAGAGATATCGACCGATACGATGATCCCGCCAGCTTCGGCGAGTGTGTCGGCGCCGTCGGTCCACGACACCCCATCTATCTCGAGAGCGCCCAGTGAGGGCCAGCGGGATTCAGTTACAACAAGCTCACCCGGGAGAGATTGACCGGCTTTCGATACGACAGCATCAAGCACCTTCTCGCGTACAGGCCGAAGGAGCAGGAGCAGGACGACAAGGACCACAAGGGCAAGCAGCAGTGCCGCGGCAGCCGCAAGTACCTTAAGAGTCTTTCTTATGCCGTTCTTCATATTCATCACATCGGGTATCCGATCGCGAAATGGAATGCGTATTCAGGTTCGTTCGGTTCGTAATCGGTCAACCTGTAGCCGAGGTCGAAGCGAAGTGGGCCGACCGGGGTCATGATCCTTATCGCCGGCCCGACGGCTATTTCGATATTGTCCCATGTAAAGTCATCGTGTGTCCTCCAGACCTGTCCGAAGTCGGTGAATACTGCTCCATCGAATTTCCAGAAGAGCGGGAAGCGCAGCTCGACGAATCCGGTCATCATAACTTCGCCGCCGAGGGGAAGGCCGTTCTCATCGAGCGGTCCGAGTTTTCTCCTGTTGAACCCCCTGTGAGATGTCGAGCCTCCAGCATAGAAACGTTTGTCGGGGAGAAGCACCTTCGAGGACACAATCGGAGTTGATGATCCGAGGTGCAGGTTAGTTGCTAATCCGAGCTTCCTGGTAATCGGGATGTGCATCGTTCCGTTGATATCCGCGCGGACATAACTGCTGTTTGAAACTCCGCCTTTCGGGCTGAATTGAAGATCAAGCCAGGAATAGGATCCCTTCGTAGGATTGATCCGGTCGTCCGTGCCGTCTCGCACGAAACGATAGAACAGCCATGTAACGGGCCCCTCGGGATCCTTGAAATATTCACTTTCGGTCGTCTTGATCTCATATCTCGCCAGCTCGATCACGTACCCTATCGATGATTTTATTGTGCGGGAGTGGGAATAACTGAGGCCGGTGCCGATACCGGGCGCCAGCTTGTCGAAGCTGTCCTCGCTGATATCGTCGATCCCGATGCGCAGTGTGCCGACCATTCTCGCGCTGAAGAGCGCCGGCCACCACGACATCCATTTGCCGGTCTTTTTGTATTGAGTGTAAGAGAGTTCGATGCTCGACCCGCGGCCCCTCTTGAAGAGGTTGGCGTGCCTCCAGCGGATCCTCGCGCTGAAGCCGTCGTCGGACCAGTATCCGCCGGCGAGCTCTATCAGTCGATGCTGCCGTTCCGAGAGTTCGACGACCATCGCGAGTGAATCCGGCGCGGTATCCTCGAGTGATATGCGGATCTGCCTGAACAGCTGAAGGCTGGAGAGATTGTTTCTCGCGTCGCTGACCATCTTCGGCTCGAAGCGTTCACCCTTCCTGATGTTGATCGCGATCAGCGCCAGCTTGTTGAGGTCCTCGCTCGCTCCACTCGCACGGAAGCTGTCGAAATAGTAGACCGAACCGGGATCGATCTCGAAAAACACCCTGACAGTCGTTGTATCCGTCATCTCCACAAACGAGACTGAGCTGGCACGGGCATGACCGGCCTCTCTCAGGATCTCGAGAACAGCCTCTTCATCGGCGACCATGATACCGTCGGAAAAGATTGTGCCTGATTTCATCTTTACTGTCTCATTGACCATCACGCTGAACTGATCAGGAAGACCGGTTATCTCCAGGGACGAGACTTTCACTGGAGGGCCGAGAGCGATAGCCAGGGTCAGTTTGACTTCACGCTTGTCTTCTCTGGCTGACACGGAGGCTGATACCTTGCTGTACGGGTATCCTCTCAGCGCGAGAAAGAGACGTATCCTGTCGACATCTTTCCTGAGACTGCGCTCGTAGAGGACGGTGTCCTTTTCCTTGAGTTCCAGGCCCTTTTCCAGTTCCTTGATCAGGTCCTTGTCCGCGCCTGTGAGCGAAAGTGATTTGACCTTCCATCCGCGGTAATTGGATATCTCGGCCCATAGAGCGGGATCTTCTGCCGCGGGGGAGGGGCTGACCGAAGCCGCGGCGGGAACCTGCTCCTGCTGAGCGCCGACGGGTACGGCAAGGCTCAGAAGTACCATTATGATAAATAGACGCGGCATTGGGACAGTATACCCTACCGGGGCGGTTAGGAAAAGGTGAGAGCGCAGCGCGGCGGAAAGAGATAGTGTCTTCAGCATGTACGCAGTATAGAATGAAGGTACAGGGTCACTCCCGACAACTGGAAAATTCTCGCGATTATCAATGAACGCCACGGAAGGAGAATGCGGATGGATACGTATTACAAACCCGAGGATCTGCCGAAGTTTGCCGAGATAGGCGAAGAAGCGCCTGAACTGGCGAAGAAATATTTCGACTGGTATGGGGCGGTATTCGCAGAGGGCGAGCTTTCAGAGCGTGAAAAGTCCCTTATCGCTCTTGCTGTATCGCACGCGATACAGTGCCCGTACTGCATTGATGCCTATACACAGGCATGCCTCGAGAAAGGGTCGAACATGGCAGAGATGACAGAGGCTGTACATGTCGCGGCGGCGATAAGGGGTGGGGCTTCACTGGTACACGGCGTACAGATGCGTAATGTCGCCGAGAAGCTGTCGATGTAAAACGATGGATATAAACGAAGGCATAGCGATCCCTTCTTTCCGGCAGACGCTGGACGATCACGATATCGAGCTGGTCAGGGGGCACACGACCACTCTCCAGATCAATGTCGGGCGGCTTTGCAACCAGGCCTGTCTGCATTGTCATCTCGAAGCAGGTCCCCTGCGGGAAGAGATAATGGCACTCGACACTATCGATGCAGTGATCGATTACGACCGGCGCTGCAGTTTCGATACAATCGATATCACCGGCGGAGCTCCCGAGATGAATCCTCATATCGAGAAACTCGTCGAGGGCATAGCGCCGCTGGCCGGACGCGTCCTGTTCCGCTGCAATCTTACGACGATCGTCGAAGAGGACAGGGAGGAACTACTCGAACTCCTCCGTTCGAATGGCGTGGTGATCATCGCGTCGCTTCCGGCTCTCAATGCGAAACAGACCGACTCGCAGCGGGGCGGCCATGTCTTCGAGAAGAGTATCGAAGCGATAGGGAAACTCAACCGTCTCGGGTACGGAGAGCCCGGCACTGGGCTCGAGCTCGATATCGTCTCGAATCCGGCAGGCGCCTTCCTTCCTCCGGAGCAGAAGGAGATGGAGGAAAGGTTCCGCGAGGTGATGGAGAAGAAGTGGGGGCTTCACTTCAGCAGCCTGTTCAATTTCGCCAACATGCCTCTCGGGAGGTTCCGCGGCTGGCTCGAGAAGAGAGGGGCGCTTGACGCCTACTATATAAAACTCGTTTCTGGTTTCAATCGATGCGCCACCGATTCGGTGATGTGTAAGACACTCGTATCGGTAGACTGGGACGGATACCTATATGACTGTGATTTCAACATCGCCGCGGGTCTGCACATGGGGGGCAGGAAGATCCATGTCTCCGAGATGACGGGCCCGCCTGCTGAAGGCGCACCGATCGCCACCGCCGATCACTGCTATACATGTACCGCCGGCACGGGTTTCACCTGAGCAGGCGAGATAGAGGCCTGAGTTGCAGGTCCGTACACTTTTTGCGCGATATTGATCCGTCAATTCCCGTTGCCACATTTAAAAAATGGCGGTCGTGACGTTCCCTGTTATTTCCCGTTTTCTCCCGTGCTGCTGTCATCGTATTTCATAGTCCCTGTCCTGATTCTTCCACTTTCCGTCCGGGCATGGAACTTGCCGAAATCACTTTCAGCCAGAGCTATTTTACATCGGAACGGAAGCAGAGGGGGAAGCGATGAGCGAACCGAACAAGGTATACGTCATCGATCCTGTGGATCCTAAATCCAAAGTCAACGTCACTTCTTCGTCCAGGGACGGCGAGGGGGAACTCCCCGAGTATCTCCAGTCATCCGGGGAGGAGGAGCAGTCCGGACAGGGCTCGGTCCGTTCGAGGGCCGGCGAAAAACAGTCGGGAGTACCGTTGATCCTCTCTTACCTTGCCGGGCCGTTGTCGATACTGGCGACCCGCCGTGGGCGCAAGAGCCGTTTCTGGGCCGGGCTGTCTGTATTCAGCGTGATCCTTTCAATCATCGTCATATGGATGTGGAGGGGCCTCTCCTACTGGTCCACGCGTGAGAACCCCATCGGTGCCGTCATGATCATCATCGCGGCAGCGGCGGTCATATCCGGTTTCTCCGCGTGGACGAGAGCGGTCGTCCTTGCCGGGCGGCACGAGGGCCCGAGAATGAGACGCTCGCCCGACTGGATCAGGTCGTCATTCACTGTGGGGATCTTCGGGATCATGTGCCCCGGCATGGGGCTGTTCGTCGCCGGCCGTTCGAAGAGAGCGACAGCCGCACTTTGGATGGCCTGCCTGACCGTTATATCCCTGCTTGTCCTCGCGAGGGCGGCATGGCTGTGGAAATTCAACACGTACGCCGGCGCATTTGCCGTAAGGCCGGATACGCTTGAGTACGTTTTTATATTTGTGGGTGCGGCGGCGGTTCTTGGAGGGCTGGCCTGGGTCGTACAGGCGCTAAATGGGGCGCGCCTGGCGGGACGGGCCGCGAACCGCAAGACGGTCTCCCGGAGAAACTGGGCCGCCGTCGCGCTTCTTGTTTCGATGATCGCTTTCTCCATCCTGTCGAGGCCCGCGGTAGTGGCCGAGGCGCTTGATGGCGGGGCTGCCGCGGCAGGCAGCGAAGGTCTGCGGATCATTCCCCTGTATCTATCAAGAGCGGCTGTCCGCCTCGATCCCTCGCAGCCCGGTTATGTGATAAGGACGATCGAGCTATATGAGGCATCAGGCGATCAGGCCAGGGCCGAAGCTATGCGGCGCGAGCTCGTCGCCAGGCTCGAACCTTCACTGCCGCTGCTCGAGGAGGAGGGTCTTGTGATCCCGACCGCCTGGATACCGGAAGGGACGGTCATCCCGGCCTCTCCCGATTTCGATACGGTCACCGAGCCGGATATAATGGTCGTACCCGCCGAACTGATGATGCTCGAATGGGATATGAGCAGGATCATTCCGTAACCCGGCAGCCTTTATAGCCTGAAATCAGAAATTTTTGAACAGGCTCCGGCCATCGGCCGGGTCCTGTTTCCATAGTGAGGGGACACTTCGGCAGAGGGGGTGTCCCCGATTTTCAATGCACGGACTTTCTCTGTCCTGCTATAATGGCCGGAGCGGATATTCAGAATAAACGGATAAACCAGATTCTGTGAGGTGCGTCATGCGTGGAACGTTCATGGTTCTTGTTGTTATCTCATTGTTCGCCCTGTGGATCGGATGCAGCAGCGATTCTGGTGTTACCGATCCAGATGATGGCGGGAACAACGGTGGAGGAGATGCTGATACCCTGGCCCCCGTGGTCACTATCACAAGTCCCGCAGACGGCACCACCCTGCCGTTGTCACTGAACATCACAGGAACGGCCACCGACGACACCGAGGTGGACACGGTCTTCTTCGAAGCGCGTGACCTCTGCGGAACGGCTCTCTGGTCGGGTCACGATCTTGTCGAGCCTTATAGCGTAACTTGGGATGCAGGCAGCGCCCAGAACGGCGGGTACCATATTTGTATGGCGGCGGTCGATACGGCAGGCAATATGTCTGACTGGGTCTTCGTCAATGTCAGCAAGGGTTCCGCTGTCGCGCAGATAAACGGTTTTTCCCCACTAGCAGCCTATAGCGGGAGAAGCATAACGGCAGGGGGGAGTGGATTCGGCCCCGACAACGGGAATGGAAGGGTGATGGTACAGGGTAGGGAAGCTGTTGTCGAGGAGTGGAGCGATACAGAAGTGGAATTTGTTATCCCCTCGGGAGTTTCTGAGGACGCGATCATCAGTATGGAGATATTTGTCGACTGCATCTGGCGGATAACGGGGCAGATAGAGGTCCTTCCCGACAGGATAATACGGATAACCGACAGCAATGACCAGAAAGGGCATCCCTGCTGGAATTCAACCGGAACGAAGATCTATTTCGAGATGGCGCAGAACACCAACTGGGATATCTGGAGGATGAACGCCGACGGAAGCAGCTGGCGGCAGGTGACCTTCTATCCCGAAGGGGATTTCACGCCGGACATCAAGCCTTCGACTGGAGAGATGGCGTGGGCGTCGATGAGGGGCGTAGAGGGAAGCTCCGACATCTTCCACGGACACCTGATAGCTGAGCCCCCTAGCAATGTTGTCTGGGAAGGCCCGATAACTTCGGATAACGACAAGTGCCGGGCGCCGGCATACGCGAACACGGTCTATGGAGGATATTCGATGGTCTACAACAGGGTCTACGATCCCGATGACGATGGATCCGGCATCCCTACGATATTCCTCTATGGTTCGACCGAAGGTCATCTTGAGCTCACAGAGGGGGATAATCCGGCCTTCTCTTACGACGGAAGGTGGGTCGTCTACCAGAGAGAAGGCTATCAGGTGAACGAGATCTGCAAGATCGAGGTCGGAGGGAGCACCGAACCGACCGTCCTTACAACTGGATTCGGTGACTATAACCCACATGTCGGGTGGCAGAACGACAAGATCGTATTTACGCGCAACGGGATGAACGGGTACCGGGGATTATGCGTTGTCAATCTCGATGGAGCAGGATTCGAGGTGCTTCTCGACCAGAGGTGGGATCAGTACGAAGCGGCATGGTCGCCCGACTGCACTAAAATCGTTTTCACGGGACACCGAATGGGTCAGTTCGATATATACGTATATGAGGTTCCATAGGTCAATGTAGGCAGCTGACAGTTCGATCGAACCATTGCGCCTTCTGTCGGCGAGGATATACTTATAGTGCAACCTTTCTGGAAAGCGATCAACTAGTGAGTGACAAGAATATCGGCAGGACCGTCTCCCACTACCGGATAATCGAGAGGATCGGCTCCGGAGGGATGGGTGTTGTCTACAAGGCCGAGGATTCGAAACTCAAGCGGACGGTTGCCCTGAAATTCCTGGCGCAGGGATCCCTGGCCGATGATGAGGGCAAGAAACGCTTCATGCATGAGGCGCAGGCTTCCGCGGTACTGGATCATCCCAATATCTGCACCATATACGAGATCGTCGAAGAAGGTGATGAGGTCTTCATCTCGATGGCATACATCGAGGGGAAGAGTCTCGAGGACAGGATAGCTTCGGGACCTCTGCCTCTTGATGAGGCGATAGATATCGCCATCCAGATGGCTGAGGGTCTATGTGAGGCTCATGACGGGGGTATTGTCCACAGGGACATCAAGCCAGCCAACATAATGATGACCGGCAAGGGCAGGGTCATGATCACGGATTTCGGGCTGGCCCGGGTAACCGGTGCGACAAAACTGACCAGAGAGGGGACTACCCTTGGCACCGTAGCGTATATGGCGCCCGAACAGACCCAGGGTGACAACGTAGACAACCGTGCCGATATCTGGTCGCTCGGCATCGTCCTGTTCGAGATGCTGACAGGACAGGTTCCCTTCAGGGGAGACTACGATCAGGCAGTGCTTTATTCGATACTCAGCGAAAAACATAAGCCTGTCACATCCCTGCGCTCCGGCCTTCCGCTGGAACTCGAGATGATCCTGGAGAAGATCCTGGAAAAGGATCCAAAGGACCGCTACGGGCATGCCGACGAGCTTCTTACGGATCTCCGCCGCCTGAAGGGTGCCGTTGCCTCGGGATCATCTCACAGCATCCCGGTCGCAGCTCAGAGAAGGCGCAGGAAATGGTACGTGTCGGTACCATTTCTCGCACCCATGGTCCTCATCCTGGCGCTGACGATATCGCTGATCATCTATTATCCCAGGGACGCGGTCTCGTTCTCCGAGAGGGACTGGATACTCATTGCCGATATCGAGAATCTCACCGGTGAAGAGGCGTTCGACAAGACACTTAACGAAGCGATCACGATAGATATTCAGCAGTCCCAGTGGGTAAATGTCTTCGACAGGGGAAGGGTAGAGCAGACTCTCAGGCGCATGGAAAGTGCAGACGAGGACAGGGTCGATGAATCACTGGGCCTCGAGATATGTAAGCGTGAAGGAATCAGCGCCATGCTCGTCCCTAAGATCAGTCACGTCGGCGATACGTACAGCCTGAGTGCGTCGATAGTGGATGTGAACAAGGGTACTAGACTCAGCCCGATCAGGGTCACGGTCAAAGGTAAGGACGAGGTACTCATGTCGGCCATCGACGATCTCTCAAAGCAGATCCGAAAGGACCTGGGCGAGTCGATGCAGTCGATTGACAAGAGCGATGAAAGCTTTGCGAAGGTGACGACTTCCTCGCTTGCGGCACTCGAACAGTACTCGATCGGGCGGGAGAAGCATCGCAGCCCGCAGTCGTGGGAAGAGGTGATGGTCTTTTACATAAATGCCATCGAGATAGACTCGACCTTCTCGGCGGCATATGCCGCCGTCGGAACTGTCTACAACAATCTGGGTTTTGCGGAGAAGGCGAAGGAATACTACATCAAGGCGTATGAATACAGCGACAACCTGACCGAGAGGGAGAAGTACCGTATCGTGGCGGAGTATTATAATGTCGTGGAGGAGGACCACGGCAAAGCACTCCTGACATACAAATCGTTTCTCGAGATGTATCCCGATGATGCGGCCGCCATGAACAACCTCGGATTGACCTACAGGATGCTCGGGAGGGACGAAGATGCGGCCATCGAGTTCTGGAGGACTCTGGAGACAGACCCCTATCACATGCTGGCATATAACAATCTCGTCATTCTCTATACCGATCTCGGTCAGTACGAAAGGGCAATCGAAGTTGCCGATGACTGCACAAAGGTCGATCCTACGTATTCCGTTGTTTTTAACTTCAAGGGACACGCATATGAAAAACAGGGGAAGATCGATGAGGCGGTGGAATCTTACAAAAATTGCCTGATGCGCGATCCTGACAACTACTGGGGATTCTGCCTGCTCGGAGACGCCTATACCACACAGGGAAATTATGATGCCGCTCTCGCCGAGCTCGAAAAAGCCGGCAGGATAGACTCGAAAAACTTCTATGTCAATTACGCACTTGCGAGGGTTTATTCACTGCGTGGCGAAGTGGATATGGCGATCGACTATCTCGACCGGGCCGTTGAAAATGGATATGACGATTTCGAATTCGTGAAAAACAGCAGTGATCTTGACAATATTAGAGACGATCGAAGATTCGAAGTGATTCTGGCAGAGATGCAGGACAGGACCGGCAACCGTGAACGATGACCTGTCGACACGAGCGGCACCACCGGCAGCATCGAAGATCCGTCAGGGCGTACGTCTTTTCCTGGTCCTTACAGGTGCCGGCCTGATCTTCGTTCTCTACAGGGCCTCATTTTCCGGGAGCATCGAGAGCCTATACGGATTCAGGTGGCAGTACCTTCTGCTTGCCCTTTCGCTCGTTCTGTTCGACTGGCTGCTTGCCGGACTTCGCATCTATGTCTTCGCGGTGAAGCTGCAGCCCGGGATATCTTTTATCGGGTGCGTGCGCGCCGGGCTGGCGAATATCTTCATGGGAGGCATAACCCCTTCACAGACAGGAGGGGGGCCGGGTCAGATCTTCGTTCTCTACAAGGAAGGGATGCCGGTCTTCGACGCGATGATCGTCAGCTTCCTCAGCGCATTTCTCGGGACAGTGCTGTTTCTGCCGTTGTGCGCCCTTCTGTTTCTCCTTTTCTTCGAACCTGTCTCAGTAGATTTCCGACTGCACTACCTGCTTTCAGGATCGTTCGTGATGTTTCTCTTTTTTATCGCGCTAGCAGTAACGGGACTGGTCAGGCCGGCTTTTGTGAAGAAGGGCGTACGTTTTGTCGCCGGATTGATCCCGTCCCTGAACCGATGGCTAGATCGTAAAGGATATCTCGAGGCAGCCGACAAGATCGTCGATCGCTACAACACGATGATAAAGTTCTTTCTCGCGAAGGGGAAGTCGGCGTTTGTCATCGGGTTCATCCTGTCGGGTGCGATCTATATCAACAAGTTCACTATCGCCTGGGTCGTGCTGCAGGGGCTGGGGATCTCCGCTCCGTACCTCGAAGTCATCTACACACAGCTCGTTCTGATAATGATATTCTACTTCGCTCCATCGCCCGGCGCCGCGGGCCTTGCCGAGATAAGCGCTGCCCAGATTATGAAGGGAATAGTGCCGGCAGAGTTCATCGGTGCCTACGTGCTTCTGTGGAGACTCTTCACCCTGCTGATCGGACTCGGTGCCGGCGCGCTTGTGATGGTCCGCTATTTATACAGGGAGCGGAAGGCTTCGGACGGAGATGCTCCGCGCGGATAACCCACTTATAGCGTCAGGCTTATCAATATTTATTTTGTTGAAATAACGATTGTCATCTGATACAATCGCCCCCGATAAAGCGGCATTTATCAATCAAGATAGATGGAATATACACAGGCCTGAATTATTCGAACCCGCAGACCGGCAACGGTAGCTAGTTTTTTGCGCCGTGCTGGACTCAATGGAGTAGTTTGTCCGGAACATTCGCAGGTAACCGGATGACTGTAGTTAATTGCTTCTACTGGAGGGGAATTCATCATGAAAAGATACTTCGCTTTTGCTGCGCTGCTGATCCTGGTATTTGTGTCGTGCAGCAACGAGGATGTTGTAGATCCGGTCGATACCGGTTCCACAACACTCAGTCTCGATCCGGAGTTTATTGCTTCCGAGATCATTGCCCAGACCGGATGGCTTGATGCGGACGATCAGATCCGTACACCGGAGGGCTGTGGAAACATCATCGGTATCGAACGCGAAGAGATCGCTCCCGGTATCGCTCATTACAGCTTTCTGCTCAAGACCGGGGAAGGAGAATATGATTACATCAAGCTGCATCGTGTTGTGAAGGAGAAGAGACCTTACAGGCCGATCAGGACATGCAAGAACATCTTCTTCCAGCATGGAGACGGGGTAGGATTCGAGGGAATGACCCTTTACGGGCTCAACGCCCCTAGTGCCCCGGTAGACCAGTCGATGGCACTATACATGGCACAGAATGATATCGATTTCTGGGGAATCGATCAGAACTGGATCCTCATACCGCAGGAGACGACAGATTTCGGATTCGCGGAAGGCTGGGGTATCCAGAACCAGGTCAAAAATCTCGACATCGCGCTGTCCGTTGCCAGGTTTACGCGCCTCATTACAGGAGGTGGCCCGGGCAAGATGAATCTTATGGGGTACAGCAGCGGCTTATGGACGGGCTATGCCTACGTAAACTGGGAGACTCAGAAAAAAGCCCGGTTCAGGAACGTAGGGGGGTATATCCCTGTCGACGGAATGTTCAAGTCGGATGACGAATATGTACTCGGTGCGACTGCCACATATTCTGCCATGTATCGGGCGGACTATGAGAGCGGGCAGTATGTAACTCCGGTACCCTTCGGTCCCGCAGGATATCTGGCGATGACAGATCCGGATGGCGATTCGCCGATTGTCCCGGGATTCACCAATTACCTGGTCGGGATGGTGTTCGGCGCTGCGACCCACATGTTCTCACCCTTTACTCCTACGTATCACTACGTCGCTGGAACGTTCGACCCTGCCACCGGTATGCCGGACGGATTCCAGTTCAGTACGGATCAGAAATGGTTCGAGTTTCTCGTGTCCGCTGCTCCGTATGAGGCGATGCTGTTCCAGATTGATTATCTTGAGACTATCGCCGGTTTAGATGATGTGCCGTGGGACGATTATCTCGGCGATGTGACAATCCCGATATTCAACGTCGGAGCGGCGGGAGGACTGGGATACTACAGTGAGTACACTCTATCGCTTCTAGGAAGTTCCGATGTGACAAGCCTTGTTGTCGCGCTGTATCCGCCTGAGTCCGGGATAGTCGACTTCGGTCATATCGATATCTTTATCGCGGACAATGCCCAGGATCTTATCTGGATGCCGATCCTCGACTGGGTAAATGACCATTCGTGCAGGCGGAGAAAGGGGCATCATTCCTGGAAGAAGGATTGATCGACAAGTAACATGATGCTTCGTGGAACCATGTCAACCGCGCAAGCATATAAAAAGCCCTCTCCGGGATTCCCGGAGAGGGCTTTGCTTTCTGGACATGTCGTGCTGTTTACTGGTGCATCTTCTTGATGGCTCCCCAGCTTTCTTCCTCCGTGCCGACTACGCCGCAACCGGCATAGTTCTTTGATCCCATGACTCCGCATGAGCCGGTAAAGGCGGGGGAATTCGAGTCCAGTGTCCAGGGATCGGACGGATTGTAATCCGCGCAGAACATCGGGTCGATGTTCACATTATTGTTTACTCCGAAGTATCCCGTGATCGGGCTGTTCCAGTCTCCGCCCGCGTTTCCGAAGAAGTCACAACAGGCTATCGTATATATCTGTGACGAACCGTCGTATGCCGCACCCACCGTGCTGAAGGCGATGATCGTATGGTCGATGCCGATGTATCCGGCGCTGTAGTTATAGATGCCTCCGCCACCGGATCCGGCGCTGTTTGCAGCGAGTGTGCTGTTGAACACGTAAGTTCCCGGGGTACTGTTGTAGATACCACCGGCAAAGTTATCCGCCGCGTTCTCGATGAGCAGGCATTCTGTGATAATGACAGTGGAGGTCGGGTTCAGGCTGAGCCCGGCGCCCGTCTCGGCAGTATTTCCCATGAATTCACAGCGCCTGACCGTCAGGGTCGACCCCTCGCAGTAGATGCCCCCGCCGTACCGGCCGTAGTTGGCTGCCAGGAGGCAATCCTCTACTGTGCAGGCAGTGTTGTTGTAGACGTATATTCCACCGCCATGGCCCGAGGCGGTGTTCATCTCGAACGCACAGTTCTTTATATCAAGCCAGGAGATGCTTGCGTATATTCCGCCTCCCTGTGCCGCGGACCCGTTCCTGAACGTGATTCCCCTGACGACCGACAGTGCGGCAGATGTGCCGGTGAAGCTGAATCCCTGTGACCCACCGAGTTCGAGAATACACGATTCGTAATTATCGCTCTCGGACAGGAAATTCAGATTCATCCCGGATATTGAGATGTTGCTGTTGCCTGCTCCGGTAAATGTACCGGAGGAGAGCAGGATCGTATCCCCTGCGGCGGCGGACATTGCAGCGGTCTGGATCGTCGGCTGGTCACCTGAACCGTCCGGGCGCACCAGTATCGTCGCACCGGACAAGGGTGCCGAGAGCAGGGCGAGAATCATTGTTGAGAACAGCAGGTTGCGCATCGTTCCTCCCTTTGCGAACGTATATTTTTAATGATGAGTCATTATACAACAGAAAGGGGCCGGTATTCAAGGTGATAGGGGGTTCTGTGGCTTGTAACGGTTATCAAAAAGCCCCCTCCGGGAATCCCGGAGGGGGCTTTCATCCGCGGGTCTTGCCGCCGCTGCTCAACCGGCGGCCCCGTTCTTCGCTCAGCGATCCTGCTGCTTCGCTTTCCTGAAAACGGCCACCAGGCGGGTGGGGCCTGCAAGCCCTGTCCGCCCGGCAGCCATAATAGTCTATCTATCAGTTCTTGTCGGGATCCGCAGGCTTCTTCCATATCTGCTTCGGCGGATCCTCGGCGATCTTGTCCATCAGGTACTCGATCGTCTTCTCGAGCTGCGGGTCCTTTCCGCTTACGACCTCGTCGGGCATGTTCTCGACTTCGATGTCGGGAGCGACGCCGAATCCTTCCACTGCCCAGGTGCCGTCGGGATCCATGAATCCCACGGTCGGAACCGTGAGATACCCGCCGTCGACCAGTGGAGTATTACGGTTCATTCCGACAAGCCCGCCCCAAGTACGCTTTCCTACCAGGGGACCGAGGCCCGCCTGACGGAACATATACGGGAAGGCGTCTCCGCCGGAGCCTGCATACTCATTTATCACGCATGCGAGGTGACCGGTAGGTCCGCTCATCGGGAACCTGCGAACGATTCCGTAGCGCGAGCCCCAGAGGCTCTTGAGTTCCCTGCCAAGCCTGTCGACGAAGAGTGAGGGCATCCAGCCGCCGCTGTTGTAGCGCACGTCGATCACGATGCCGTCCATGTTGGCCTGCGGGTAGAACTGGCGCCCGAACTCGTAGAGACCGGTTATGGCTGTGCTCGGTACGTGGACGTATCCGATTCTGCCGTCTGACATCTCCAGGCATTTCTGCCTGTTGCCCTCGACCCAGTCCTCGTAACGGAGGCCTATGTCGCTGCCGACCGGAACCACTGTGTATTCCTTCGCGTCCTTGCCGTCCGCTTCTTTGCTCACCTTGATGACGGTCTGGTGACCGGTCGTATTGGCCAGCAGGTCAAACGGGTTGGTCGGGTACTTCAGCTCCTGACCGTTTATCGCGATGAGGAAGTCGCCTTCGCTTACATCGAGGCCGGGCTGGTTGAGCGGGGCTACGAACAGGGGCTCCCAGTTGCGGCCCTTGTATATCTTCGAGATCTGGTAGCGTCCGTTCTTGCCTACCTCGAAATCACAGCCGAGCTTGCCGTTCGACACTCTCGGTGATCTCGGATAGTAGTCGCCTCCACCTACGTACGAGTGGCCGATGTTCATCTCGGCGATCATCTCACCGATGATGTAATTCAGGTCGTCCCTGGTGGTGAGATAGGGGAGAAGCTCTTCGTAGCGCTTCTTGATCTTCTTCCAGTCCAAGCCATGCATGTTCTCTACATAGAAGAAGTCGCGCTCGAATCTCCATGCCTCGACGAACATCTGTTTCCACTCTTCCATCGGGTCGAGCTTCATCCTGAGGTTCGAGGTATTTATCTTGTCGTCGCCGACTTTCTTGTCGGGAGCGATGTCGATGATGCCGTACTGGCCGCTGGCCGAGTAGATCAGCTTCTTGCCGTCAGCTGATACATCGTAGCCGTTGATCCCCGACATGACGGTCTTCGACTCGCGCTTCTTGAGGTCGAAGTATTTTACAGTACTGGAGAACTGCCCGTTGGGCGGTCCATAGGTCATCGAGGGCTGGCTGAATGTCGCGTAGAGGAGCTTGTCTTCAAGGCCCACGAGGCCGGCGATGTTGCCTGAACCGACGGGGAGGACCACGAGCCTGCCCTCGAGTCCGTCAAGATCGATTTCCCAGGCCTTTTCTTCCTCGGCTTCTTCCTTGTCTCCGTCCTTCTTTTTCTCATCCTCGCCGTCTTTCTTGTCGGCCTTCTCTTCCTTCTTCTCCTCGCCGTTCTCCTTCTTCTTCTCGTCCCCCTTTACCTCGATCTCATCACTCTCGGGAGCGAGAGGGGAGGGAGTGTCGGCCTTGAGGGTTACAGCGCAGATGACAGAGGGTGATTCATAACCGATGTCGAACTCGAAGTTGTTGAACGTCCAGTTGATCGCGCGGTCGGAGATGAAATAGAGGTACTTTCCGCCCGGATCGAATACCGGGTTGTAGTCGTTGTGCATGTCGTCGGTGACCTTGTGCGACACGCCCTCATCGATGTTGTAGAGGTATATCGATGAGAACCCGACCGTATTGTTCTTCGTATAAGCGACCCACCTGGAGTCGCCGGCCCATGAGTAGCTGCTGATGTCGAACAGCGGATCCTCGTCGATCACGACGATCTTTTTCGCGTCGATATCCACGTAGTAGAGCTGGTAACTCTCGTCGTGGAAGAGGAGCTTCTTGCTGTCAGGGGACCAGTGGATGAGCCAGGGGTAGTTGCCGAGACCCTTCGTGATCTGGGTCTCCTCACCTGTCCCGTCCGATTTGATCGTGTAGATCTCGTACTCACCTGATTTATCAGAGAGGTAAGCAACCAACTTTCCGTCCGGTGAATACGCGGGGCTGCGTTCGCGAATACCGGATGTGTTAGTAAGGTTGCGTACCTCCCCCTTCTCGGCAGGGACGGTAAAGATCTCGCCCCGGGCGCCGAAGATAGCTCTCTTGCCTGTACTGGAGACATTGTAATACCTGATGTTGCGGGAGGCGTTGACATAACGCGTCCTGCGCCAGGAATGGTCACTCGGTACCGTTACTTTTATCCTGTTTGATTTTTCAGTATTCAGATCGAGGACGTAGAGATACCCGCCGTTCTCGTAGACGATCGAGTCGACGCCGAGGCTGGGGAACTTTACGTCGTATTCCTTGTGATTGGTGATCTTGCTGATCTCGCGGGACGCGAGGTCGAGCGAGTAGATGTTCATCGTGTGTTCACGGTCTGATATAAAATAGATCTTGTCGCCGTGCCACATCGGGAAGGCGTCGGTGCCTTCATACTCGGTCAGTTTCGCGGCCTCGTTCTTGACGAAGTCGTAGAGCCAGATGTCCTGGGCCATTCCGCCCTTGTACCGCTTCCATGTGCGGAACTCGCGTGAGAGCCTGTTGTAGGCGATCTTCGTTCCATCGGCTGAATACGAGGTGAGCTCACCCTCGAAGAGGGGAAGCGCTTCGGGATATCCGCCCCCGGTGCCGATCGTGAAGAGTTTCCTATAACGCGGGCCGGGATTGGTCTTCGACTCGCGGATCGAACGGAAGAGTATCTTGTCGCCTTTCGGGTGCCAGTCGACCACGACGTCGCCGGACGAATGGTACGTCAGGCGCTTCGGGATCCCGCCAGTCGCGGGCATCGTGTATATGTCCTGATTCCCGTCGTACATCCCGGTAAATGCGAGCGTTTCTCCGTCGGGGGAGAATTTCGCGAACCCCTCGCCTCCGGTGTGTGTAGTAAGACGCGTCGCTGTTCCGCCTGTTGATGGAACTGTCCAGATGTCTCCAGCGTAGGTGAAGACGATGAGTTCCCCGTGGATGTCAGGGAATCGCATGAGACGGCTTTCCTCGGTCGCGGCGTACACGTCTGCCGCCGTCAAAAGGACCGCCACCAGTACCAGGGCCAGTAATCCTCGCTTACCCATTAGGATCTCCTTTCAGGGGTAAAGAGAAAAGGGTGACTAAATAAATATCTCAATTACAGTAACCTGTTTTGTGATAGGACATTAAGGCAGGTCAACCCCGCAGGCCGCCCCGCTCCGTTACGTATTCTTGCTTATGCCGATATCTATAGTACTAGTACGGGGATAAATAGTTTCAAGTTTTTACGGTATAGTGAAATAGATGAGGGGAGTTACTTCCTGGCTTCCCTGCAGATTCCGTTACGGCATTCGACGATGGGAGGAGTCGGGACGCTGCAGTCGGACGAGTACCCGTATTTGAAGTTCATGTAGTTTTCGAATGCGGCATGTACATTGACGAGGATCTGGAGATACACCTCATTTACATTCCCGGTGGAATAGATGAGGTATCCCCATGGTCCCCCGCAGGGTTTGGCGCCGAATCCGATATACCGGCAGTCGCCTGCCTCGCAGTAAGGCGTACCGATATACTCGACGATCTCGTTGAACAGCGCATCGAGTTTTCCCCGGTCTGAAGCTTCGTCTAATTCGTCGTCCCAGGGATATCCTTCTCGTGGGGCACAGCTTGTCCAGCACCCTTCCTGCGTCAGATCCACGGTTATCTCGAGCTGTTTCTGGTCCGGGGGAAGGTAGGGCTCGACGAACCTGATCGTATAGGTTCCAGGTTCGAGATTGCTGACAGAATAAGTGACATCGTACAGGCATACGCAGTCGCAGAGGCCTCCCGGCGGATATTCCCTGCCCGTGATCGTGATCAGGCCCTCATCGAATTCGAAATCACCATCGAGCGCATCGACACAGCAGTTGTATGCTGTGTTGATATGGAAGATGCGGATAGCGTTCTCGGCGGGTAGTGTGTATACGATGACGCACGCCGAGTCTGCGCTGAACGGCCCCGGGAAATCAGCCGTTCCTGCCAGGTCCTTGCACCCGCTGTAGTCGTCAATAGTACCTACAGGATCCACGCCGGGCTGTTCTGATCCCCACGGATAGATCCCATGGTGCAGGCAGAGCGAGCCCTCCGGTTCTTCATCCAGATCTACCGTTACCGCAAGCGGCTCAACGTCAGGGGGGGCGTACTGTTCTATAATGGTTATCGTTACTACGCCGCCTGTAATGCCCGATATCTCATAGTAGAGATCATATAGGCAGAGGCAGTGGCACATCGGAGCGTCATCACCTTCGGTCTCCTCGATGGTGATGTTATTGCCATTTATGTCTACAAGACCGACGATTGTTCCAGGACAGCAGTTAAGCGCGGCGTTTACATGCGTGATCCTCAGCATGTCGGAACCGACCCAGTCCCATGTAACACAGTCGAGATTTGCCATCGATCCCGCGCCGATACCGTAAAGGTTCTCTTTACATTCGGTAGCATGGACCAGTGTCCCCGATATACTCGAGGGAACATTGTCGACCGGCGGAGTGATCTCGTCGCTGCAGCCATGAACGAGGAAAGCAGCGGCCAGGATTATTATAAGAAGTGAGGCAGACCGGACCGTGTAATTTCTTGCGTGAAACATTTCTACCATCCCCTGAGCCCGTAAAGGCGTGTAACCATGGTGAGGTCCTTATATAATGATAGCCGAGGTTTATCCTGGTGTCAACCATCTCGGCCGGTTGTATAACACATTGAACGAGTCAGACCGTTCCGCTAAAGTAATCACTGGTCGAATCACAAGGTGGTAAAGATGAAAAAAAGAACGAAAAGACTGTTAATCACATTGTGTGTGATAACAGGCGTGATTATCGCGGTGAGTATCATCCTTCGGGTAGTAATGACGAAGGAGCGCCTTACGGCGATGGTCGTTCCGAGGATAGAGGCCCGGGCAGGCGCCGAGATCGAGTTCACCGATATAGGCATCAGGTTCCCGTTCGGGTTCGGAGTAAGGATCGACGGGCTGAAGGTATCCAAGGTAATGCCGGAAGGCGGCAGGGTCGACCTGGTGGCGGTCAAATTCAACGTAGACGTTTCATTGATGAGTCTCATAAAGCGTAAACCGGAGGTCAAGAGCGTCACACTGGGCGGTGCTGTCCTGAATCTCGCGGATGTGCTGCCGGGGACGAATGTAGCGGTCGAGGATCTCGGCGCACGGCTCTCGATGACACCGTCCGATTCGATATTCATACTTGATCCGAAGGTATCGGCGGGAAAGATAACGATCACGACCCTCGAGACCGGCGAAGAGATCGAATTGCCCCCGCTGGATTTCAGCTGCAGGGTCGAGGCTCCGGCAGACCTGAACCGAGCCGCAGTGAAGGACGGTAAGCTCGTGATAGCGGATCTTGCCGCCGTCCAGTTCGAGGGCGATGTCGTCGATCTGCGCGGCAACCGTGAATTCACGATGAGCGTTAAAACGTCCGGCCTTGACGCGAAGCAGCTTGTCGGTCTCCTGGAAGAGAAGGGCCTCCTGAAGCTCCCCGAGGAGCAGCCTGGATTCACAGTCGAAAGCGGGACGGTCGGCATCGAGGCGAGAGCAGCCGGCATGGCTTCCGAGCCTTCCGCGGTCACGGTCAGCGGCAGACTCAATATGGACAAGCTGGTAGTTGATGTGCCGCAGGCGCCGAGGGTCACCGCGGACGGATCGGTAGATTTCACCGATTCGAGGATCTCGTCAAAAAACCTCGCGATCGAGACTGAGAAATCGAGGGCGACGGTTGTTTTCGGGATGGATATCGACAAGGCGGAAAAGAAGCCCGGCTATGTCAGTTTTGATGTTCAGGCCAAGGTCGATCTCGACGAGATGAGTGCGATTGCACCGGTAGATGAAGATTCGGATAAACCGATGGTTATCGATGGTACCCTCAAGGCGGTACTCAAGGGGGGCGCCGAGCCCGTTACACTGAGGAACCTCTTCCCTTCGAAAGATGGCGGCAGGACGCCGGAGAAGATCTCACGGGCGTGGAAAGATCTCGAGCTTGCAGGAACGGTCGATCTTGAGGCTGCCCGGCTGCCGGGAAAGGAAGGCCCCGGAAGTATCTCATCCCTGAAGACGTCAGCATCGATTGACGGAGGAAGCGTAAAAAACATCGTCGCCTCATTCGACATGGACGGGAGGCCGTGGAAGGCCAGTGGAGAGATGAAGGACATTATGCCGGCGCTGGCCGAACTGATGCTCATCGCTGAAAAGGGTGATATGCCCGGGACTTTCGGCCCGGTGCTGGACGGACTGATCAACTCTCCCGATATGACTATAATTGTCGAAGGGAGGGCCTTCGATGCCGCTGCGTTCCAGGAGGCGTCGGAGAAAGAGAAACTGAAGGCCGACAAGAGTTCGGGAGGCGGCGGAGTACCGATGGAAACAGAGGCGGCAAATCCTCTGGTCGAGAATTCCGTGACACTCCTGATGCTGAAGAAGACATTTGTCACGGTGAAGATAGATTCCGTTATTACAAATGGAGCGGTACTGACCTCACTGGAGGCCCAGGGGAGGATAAGCAACGGCGTTCTCAGGGCAAGCCCTGTCAATGTCGAATATGCCGGAGGCAAGGGGAGCGGAAGACTCATCTCTGACATGCGCGATTTTTCGAAGATACACAACGACATAGATATCGATCTGACCGGCGTCGATGCCGGTAAGGCCCTGTCGGGATTTCACAGTGCGGGAGGGCTGGTGAGCGGGACATTCGCCATGAAGCTCGATGGCAGGTTCACATCAGGTCAAGGGATGGACATCCTGAAGAACCTGACTGCCACAGGCCGGGCGACGTCTACGAGCGGGACGGTCGATCTTTCACGGTTCATGGCTCCCCTCAAGGCGACAGGATTGAAGATATCCTCGATCGAAAGGTTCGATTTCCACGAGTGGACGGAAAAGTTTGTGATCGACAAGGGCAGGGTCACAAGCGAGGTATGGAGGATTGCGTCGAGGAACGGGAACTGGGACATCGACGGTTCGTTCGGATTCGACGGTACTCTTGATTACAATGCGGGTCTCGTTATAACGCCTCAGCAGCAGGCACACATGACGGATCTGGCGAAGTACGCCGGTATAATCGACCTGTTCAAGGATGATGATGGAAACATCCTGCTCATGCTCGATATAGGGGGAACGGCCAAAGAGCCGAAGGTGAGGCTAGACCAGTCGAGGGCGAAGGAGAACGCGGGAAAGAAGTTGCTGGACGATGCTAAGGACAAGCTGAAGAGCCTTTTTAAATAAATACAGTCGAATCGCGCATAGAAAAAGCCC
Organism: uncultured bacterium; assembly: GCA_964457905.1. Lineage (GTDB taxonomy): Bacteria > Krumholzibacteriota > Krumholzibacteriia > Krumholzibacteriales > Krumholzibacteriaceae > JAUWCL01. Next base: position 27,046 of record CAYWGA010000043.1, read on the forward strand.
CTCGGGATCGGCGACAATGTGCCGCTTCTCCCGAGGGGCAATTTTTCGTAGCTTCGCGACCTTTTAGTCCGTGTAGTTCAGGGCCGCGGCGCGTCCGGTAACCTCGAGAATACTGCGAGTTGCATCGCAGGTCGAGATGATCGGACGTGTGTGGATCGAGCTGGGGCTCGGTCCGACCTTGAACGACAGGTTGTCGAGGTCCTCAAGAAGCAGCAGACCAAAGGTGGCTACATGAGCGTCACCTGAGTAGGAAGCATACCACTCCCTGCTGAACGTAATCGCGACACCGTTGAACGGGTCACCCATCGTCAGCGCTACTGCGTCTGAATAGTTGACATACGAATGTGTGTACTGGGTACCAAGCTGAAGGGGATCACCGTACTGATCCTCAATCGTTACCTGGAACTCGGTTCCATACGCGCAGTCCTGATCTCCACCCTCAAGCATGATGAACACATAGCAGTCGAGAGGTGTGAAAGCCATCGTCTCGCCACCGCACACTGTCGCGTCGCCATCATAGAAGATAGCGATCGAAGGATTGGCAGGGACCTCGACGTCGAGGGTATAAGCGACCCGATCGGTAGCGGGAGTTCCGGCGGCGTCAGTAGCGACGACGCTGAAGTTCCACGTACCCGTATCCTCGAGAAGACCCATGATGCGGCCGTCAGCGGTAAGGGCAACTCCGTCGGGCAGGGTTGAACCAGCAGCAAGGGACCAGATGTAAGGTGCCGTACCGCCAGAAGCGTCGAGCTGGATGTTGTACGGGGTACACGTGTAACCCATAGTAATCGCAGCGGTGGTGATCCCGAACTCTGTCGGTTCAGGGTTCACCGGTGAATCGTCGTCCGAACAGGCAACCATTAGCCCGGTCAGTGACAATGCCATAAGGACTAGGAAGACTTTCCTCATGATGAGACCTCCTTCTCTTCAAGTGAGTCCATACTGTCCCCTCGACGACCTTTCAGCAACCTGTGTGCCAATCAGCTGAAGCGCGATTTTTGTGATGTTAATGTGTTTGATAATAAGGGATTAGGACTATTTCTAGAAAGGCGCCATGGGGCCTGGTGGTACCCGGTTGATTCTCATAATGCCATACTCGTGCGTGTAGCGTTTCGCCATGTTCTCTGGTTGCACGACGTTGCCGCTACTGGTCTATCGTTGCGTTTTTCAACTCTTTAAATACAACAGAGGGGGAGGAGGAGCCGTCTATTACTGTAAGGCGGCCGGCGCTGAGATACCTGTCCAGAACAGGCTGAACATCGCCGCGGTATATTTCGAGCCTTTTATGTATTGCTTCGTCGTTGTCGTCGGGACGCTGCCCGAGTCTACCGCCGCATGAGTCGCATATCCCCCGGCTTGCCGGTGGACGGAACGCTGTGTGGTAGATCGCGCCGCAGTCAGCACATGTGAGCCGGTTCGATATCCTTTCGACTATGAGGTCGTCGGGTACATCTATAAGCACGCAACTGGCCGGCATGAATCGCTCATCAAGCTTTTCCGCCTGATACACGGTCCGGGGAAATCCGTCGAGGATGAATCCCGCACCGCAACCTTTTCTTTCCATATAACTGAATACGACATCTGTGATCAGTTCCTGCGGGCCGATCTCGCCGCGCAGTACATATTCCTCGATCTGGGCGCCGAAAGGGGTCTTTTCCTTTATTTCGTCGCGCAGTATCGCGCCGCTGGAAAGATTGGGGAGTCCGGTCTCTTCGGACAGCATGGCGGCCTGCGTCCCCTTGCCCGATCCCGGTTTTCCAAGAAGCACTATTCGCAAAACAGGTCCTTTCTCGGTGAATATTCAGTGCGGCTACAGGGTATTATGTACATCTGGAAGCGGTCAATGAGTGATTGCCGGCCCGGTCACCAGGCGGTATAATCGCTCCTGATCCTTAAAATGGCGGCATCTGCCGGGAAAATGTGGAGGTTAGTGACTATGTCATGGATACTTATAATCGCGGTTGTCGCGATCGTCTTCTGGGCGGTCGGCCTGTACAACACGCTTGTCCGGCTGCGCAAGAGGTGCGACAACGGATGGGCACAGATCGACGTTCAACTCAAGCGCAGATACGATCTCATCCCCAACCTCGTGGAGACAGCCAAGGGTTATCTCAAGCATGAGAGGGAAGTACTGGAGAATGTGACCAAGGCGAGGCAGCAGGCGATAGACGCCTCCGGAGTCCAGGACCAGGCCGCAGCGGAGAACTTCCTCTCGCAGACCCTGAAATCCCTGTTCGCGGTCGTCGAGGCCTATCCGGACCTGAAAGCGAGCCAGAACATGCTCGCCGTTCAGGAGGAACTCGTTTCGACTGAGAACAAGATCTCGTTCGCGAGACAGCACTATAATGACACCGTGATGAGGTATAACACGAGGACCGA
>CAYWGA010000044.1:0-19728 GCA_964457905.1 uncultured bacterium
TCAAGGAAGATAAAAAGCCCGCCGCTTTGAAGGGGCGGGCATAAAAAAAGGGCACGGACACAATGTCCGCGCCCCATATCTGTCATAAGGACGTTTCAGGAATAAGGTCTTCCCTAGCCCTCCTCTTCCTCGATGTTCCCGAACTTGTATATGAGAGCGAGGCCGAGGGTCTGCTTGAATCGGCCGGCGAGGTCGACATCCTTGTCGTACCGCCAGTCGACATAGAGATTCATCGCGAGGTATCCGGTGATGCCGACAGTCAGGTTCTGCTCCCACCTTATGTCGGGAGTCTTCCAATATTCGGCGTTTTCGGTGCCCACGAGGCTCTCCGACTCGGAGTTGGCCAGCGCCTGGTAGATGTTCATCTTGCCCGAGTAGACGAGCTTGCCACTGGCGAACGGGATACGGTAGTCCGTATCGAACATGAGGCCCTCATCGTACTGGGTCTCGGTGCCGTACTCACCCGTATCGATATCGAGGACGTTCCTGTCTACGACCTGCCGCGCCCCAAGACCGAATCTGACCAGCCAGTACCTCTCCTCTGTCTTCGTGAGGACCTTGGCTATACCGAGCGATTCGGTGAATCTCATCGGGTTGACATACATGTACTCGACCGGGTCCCTCTTGTCCTGAAACTGGCTCTCGAACCGGACCGAGCCGTAAGGATCGACCGAGCTCCATTTCGTGTACCGGAATATCGTCTCGAGATCGATCTGGTCGTCCGATTTCTCCGGATGGCGCCAGTCGCCCGTCTCCGAATCCTGGCTGTGGGTCATCCCGTATTTGAGCCTGAACAGGTTCCTGTTGTTCCAGTGCTCGGCGAATTGCTTCGACGCGATGAAGTTGAGGTTACCTACCCAGGTTATATTACCGACCTCTCCCCCGGCCCAGTTATCGCTGTAATAAGTCTGCGTCAGGGTCAGATCGGTCTCTAATATGTATTTCCATGGCTCAGCCGCGCTGTTGGACGCCGTGAAGCTGATCAGCAGGACGGCCAGGACCAGAGTAGTCCTGAATCTCATGTATTCTCCTTTTCAACCGCGGATCAGGCAGTCTCTACCCTGTGAAGGTGGACGTCTGTCTGCGGAAACGGTATCTCGATACCTGCCGCGTCGAATTCCTTCTTGATCTTCTCGGTCAGATCGAACTTGACGCCCCAGTAATCCTCTTTCTTCACCCATGGACGAAGAACGAAGTTTACGCTCGAATCGGCGAGCTCGGCGACCGCGATCTGGACGGCGGGCTCGGGGAGGATACGGCTGTCGGCGGCGACGAGCTGCTTCATGATCTCGTACGCCTTGTCGATAGGCGAGCCGTAACCGATCCCGACCACGAGGTCCACTCTTCTCTCGTCGAATCCTGCGTAGTTCTTGATGATGTCGCCGTTGATCTTGTTGTTCGGAACGAAGATCTTGACGTTGTCAGGTGTGGCGATGATCGTACTGAAGAGCTTGATCTCCTTTACAGAGCCCGCTACACCGGCTACCTCTACAAAATCCCCGACCTTGATAGGACGGAAAACGAGAAGCAGTACGCCGGCCGCAAAGCTCGAAAGCGAACCCTGCATAGCGAAACCGATAGCGAATCCTGCCGCGCCGAGGATGGCGACGAACGAGGCGGTCTGGATTCCGAACTTCGAAAGGGCAGCAAGGACCGTGAAGATCATGATGCCTGCGTAAACAAGGCTCCCGACGAAAGTAATGATAGCCGGGTCGGACTTCGATCTCTTCAGCACTTTCATCACTACGCGCTTGAGGATGCCGGCAACGATACGGCCTATGATCAGGATCGCTATGGCAGCGATGACCTTGATGCCGTAGTTGCGGCCGAACTCCATCAGAAACTCGGTCCAGTTCTCCATTTCACTCCTCCAGAGTTAAAAAGGTAGAATAACCTGCACTTAATTTATGAAAATTGAGAGACAATAATAATTACTATCCGGATCCTTTACAAGAGAATTATCACCCTCATGTACCAGGTAACTCCCCGAATCGAGTTGACATGGACCTATTCGATGGTTCATATCAATATATGAACAATAACTCCCGCATACCTCACGGTTCGGTCTCGGATACCTGGCGCTTCCTGCTCGGCTATCTGAACCGCTTCAGCGGACTTTGATCCTCTTCTGACTGTTTTTTAACTCACAATTATTATTAAACTTACGCCTGTCTGGCCTGTGCCGGCAGGGATCACATTTTACAGGAGAATATTATGAAGGTGACAATACTTGGAGCAGGTCTGGTCGGGGGCCCGATGGCAAGGGATCTTGCGAAGAACGGAGAATTCGAGGTCACCATTGTCGATATAAGCGCTGAAAATCTCTCAAAACTCGACGATTCCCCTGAGATCGGCAAGGTGCAGGCGGATCTCTCGAGCAGTGAAAAGGTAAAGGAACTCGTCGCGAGCGCGGACTACGTGATCAACGCCACACCCGGTTTCATGGGCCACTCGGTCCTGAAGTCGATAATCGAGTCAGGCGTTGACGTCGTCGACATAGCATTCTTCCCCGAGGATTCGTTCGACCTCGACGGACTCGCCCGTGAGCACGGCGTTACAGCTATCGTCGACTGCGGCGTGGCTCCCGGCATGAGTAACGTACTCGTCTCATACGCGGCAGGCATGCTCGACAAGGCTGAAAAAGCTCTGATCTATGTCGGCGGGCTCCCGATGCGGCGAACCTGGCCATGGGAATACAAGGCGGGCTTCTCTCCTATCGATGTCCTGGAAGAATACGTGAGACCGGCGAGATATGTCGAGAACGGCCGGCTCGTTATCCGCCCGGCCCTCTCCGATCCCGAGTACCACAATTTCCCCGGTATCGGAACTCTCCAGTCCTTCAACAGTGACGGGCTGAGGTCGCTGGCCGATACGATGGATATCCCCGACATGAAGGAAAAGACCCTCCGCTACCCCGGCCACATCGATAAAATTGCGGTCCTGAGGGAATCGGGATTCTTCTCTACCGACGAGATCGAGATCAACGGCACAAAGATGAGGCCCCTCGATTTCACGGCTAAACTCCTCTTCCCGTTATGGGAGCTTGTGGAAGACGACCGCGACCTGACAGTGATGAAGGTTATCGTCGAGGGAACGAAGAACGGCTCACCTGCCGGGTACGAATACGACCTCTTTGACAGGCATGACGAAACCTCCGGCGTGCATTCTATGGCCCGGACCACCGGGTACACGGCGACTGTGGCGCTGCGAATGCTCGCCGGAGGACTTTATGACAGGAAAGGGATCGTCGCTCCCGAGTTCATCGGTGAGAATGCGGAGTGTGTGGAATACCTTCTTGCTGGCTTGAAGGAACGCGGCGTGACCTACACGGAGACTTCGACTGTTCCTGAACCGTAAGGTTCCTGATCGGACGAAAGCTCAGGCATCGTGGGGGGCGCTCGATGGCTGCGGTCCCCTCGGCACCATCTCAATGCAGTTCGTTGCGCAGGTATCGGCGCAGACGCCGCAGCCGTAGCACCGGTACCTGATGACGACGAGCTCACCCTCATCCATCTGGCGGGCGTCGAACCTGCACGCCCTCTCGCACATACCACACGACGAGCAGCAGCCCTCTATAGTCTTCTCGATAAGCCGCCCGCGTGCCGGCTTTACCTCTGTGCGCCCGGTGAAGAAATCGCAGCAGTCATCGCAGCAGAGGCAGATCCCGTCGAGCTGGCCGCCTTTATCTTTCCTCGCGAATGTCCGCGAGACAAGCCCTCTGTCGCGGGCTTCCTCGATCAGGCTCAACGCCTCATCCTTCGAGAGCTCCTTCCTGCCGGCGGGGTTGACAGGGGCATCCTCGCGGAAACTGAGACAGACCTCCATAGGCGACCTCGCGCACTTGCCCTTCTCCTCCCTGCACCAGCAGGTCGATACCCAGAATCTGTCCAGTGAGTCAACGATCTCCCTCGCTTCATCCTTCGTGCAGACCGCGTGGCTGACAGGCTCTGTCCAGCTCATTACTCTTCACCTCCGGCGAGCAGGAATACGGCGAACGAAGCTAGCCAGTGTTCTCCCTCGTAATTACCGCTCGCTATATGCGGCAGGGTCGCCTCCGCATGGAGACAGGCTGAATTTCCAAGAATCCCGCGCCGGGGATCATCCTCCGGAAGAGCGGCCGCGATTCCTTTCATGCACCAGGCCCTGGTCAGATTAAGACCGTCGAGATGCACTATCTTTGGGTCGCTCCGGTCGGATACCTCGACCGGTACAAGAAGCGATTCGGGAATGCCGTATCCGAGCTCCGGCAGGAATTTGCTGAGCCATTTCAGATATTTATCCTGAGGCAGTATCCTTCGCATGAGATCTGCGACCATGAGGCATGGAGAGAAAAAATCATCGCCATCCGGCTCCCAGTAGGCGGGACACTCGACGGCGGCACAGCCGAAATAATATCCTTTTGCCGTATCGACGATCAGCTTTATCAGTTTCGTGTTACCGACCGACCAGGCATAGTCGAGTGCGAACGAGAGCCCGAACGCCGTGTTGGGGTGCACTCCCCTCTTTATCGGATATTCCTGTCTGGGCAGGAAGTCGAAGTAGTTCTCGATGATCACGTTCACCAGGGGCTGCAGATTTTTCTCCCACTCTTTCGCTGCCGGGTCGGGGCAGCGGCCCGTCTCCTCGGCCAACTTGAGCAGCCAGGCCCATCCGTATGTCCTCTCGAACGAGGCCCTGCTCTTCTGCCTGAAATATTCCGCCTCGGCAAGGATGTTCTCCGCCGATAGATTCTCATTGAGCGCCTTCCGTATCTCGGGCGCCTCCGGCATATCCGGGAAGAGTCCCAGAAGCCTGACGAGCATCCAGTGCCCGTGTACCGATGAGTGCCAGTCGAAACAGCCGTAGAAGGCAGGATGAAGTACCGAAGGAGGGTCGACTTCACTGCTGTCATTCATCACATGCCCCGTCTTGTTGGGAAACTCCCTGTGAACGCAGTGGAGCGCTATGCGGGCGAATCCCGACGCGGTCTCCTCTGTCAGTGCGAACTTCTCTAGACAGGCGACAGGCGCCTCTTCTGCCTGGACCAGCGTTGCGGGCGACAGCAGGATGACCGCCGCTGCGATAGCCGCGATACTCTTCATCTTCCCTCCTGTCACGGTTCCCATATCTCGGGGATATAGCTGCCATGAGAGTTGATCTCTATCCTGTACGGCCTGACTATGACAACGGCATAGTCCGGATCATCGGGACCCTTGAATATCTGCGCGATCTCATCGTTCCAGAACCCTTCCTTCTCGGCCGGGTCGGTCGACAGTTCGGCCCTTCCCTGTATCTGCAGATAGTGCGTCCAGTTCTGCGGGTCGAGTACCCCGCCTGTCAGATGTACCTCGGGATTCGCGGCTATCTGCGCCGCTTTCCTGGCGTTGAGGAATGTTGAGAAGCGTATCGTCATGTCGTCGGAGCCGACCGCATAGACGTAGCGCACCCAGGGTTTGCCTTCTTCGGTCATTGTGGCGAACCCCGCAAGAAACGGTTTTCCGATGACGCCGAGGATCTTGTTTCTGATCTCTTCCATCTGCCTGCCTCCGTCAGAATATATGGGAGCTGATACCGATGTCTCCGCCTCCGCGAAGGGATTTCAGTATCTCAGTAATAACCCTTCTTGTCCAGCGGAAGGGTGCCGCGGTCCTACCTTCCTCCCCTGGCCTTTACCAGGTCCTGCCAGAACGGCTTGTGGAGGAAGCTGTCCTCACCGATTAAACATATCCTCTCGAACATCGGCTTCGTCATCGTGAGCGCGAGAATATCGGCCGGCAGGAACTGCCGCATCGCCACATCTGTCGCTCCGAGCATCGCCTGCGGGATGGACAAGTCGGTAAATCCTGAAAGAAGCTGACCACAACCAGAATCAAACGCCGCTTTAAGGGGCACCGGATCTCCCGACGCGGCGTGGTAGTGCACTGCGTAGACGAGCAGCGAAAGCTGGTCGGGATTGACAAAAAACGTCACAGTCTTCAGGTCGTCATAATGTTCATCCTTCAAGGACCCGACGAGCACGAATTCGTTTTTCGGCTCGTACCACTCCATCGAGTCTATCCATTCCTCCATCAGCTCACGGGAGGCTTTCAGACCCTCCCGCCCATAGAGAAAATCTATGAATGTATCTTTCGGCATTGTTCGCACACCGAATATGTGTGTCGCGAAGCCGCCGCATCCGAAGGAACTCTTCGTGAAGGCGGCGGTCTTCCCCGCAAGCCAGCTCTTGAAGAAGGCGAACACGCAGACATGTTTTCCCGGTTTAACTTCGACGACAGGCTCGAACTGGGACTTGTCGGGCGCGTCGTACATCCCTATCAGTGGCAGTTCTATTCCGGCTATCCTGAGGAACTCAGAGGGATCTGGTGTCACAGTCGATCCTTTCGTTGTATCCCGGCAGCTTACGCCTCGACCTTCTGCCTTATCATTATCAGCACCATCTTGAACCTCTCCACGGCTCTGAGCGAGTGAGGCTTGCCGGCGGGCATGATGATCATCTCTCCGGTGCCGACCTCTATCGCCTCTCCCGAGATGTTGATCTCGGCCTTTCCGTCGATGATGTGCACAAGCGCGTCAAACGGAGCGGTGTGCTCGCTGAGACCCTCGCCTGCGTCAAAGGCGAAAACCGAGACTGTCCCGATCTTCTTGTCGATGACCGTCCTGCTGACCACCGAACCCTCCTGGTACTCCGCCAGCGCGGCGGCATTCCGGGCAATACCGGGGTCGAGGCCCTTTTTTTCGTCTGCCATGAATTTGCTCCCTGATCAGAATTCTGGATTTCGATACCTGTCGATGTTACAATCGGCGAAGGTACAATTCAATCGTTAACACTGTCGCGAAGGAGTCCCAGATGAGATACCCCATCCGTATCACCGTTCTTCTGGCCGTTATCTTACTGGCCGTCACCGCCGTCGGCCCGGCCCGCGGCGCCGACGAGATCGTCGTGACCAGGGCCGCCGAGGACCTTTACTTCCTCACTGGCGTAGTCGGTAACGTCGCCTTCCTCATAACGGATGAAGGGGTACTCGTCGTCGATTCCGGCACGAAGCCGTCGCACGGCGACGCGATACTGGAGGAGATAGCGAAACTCACCGACAAACCGGTCAGGTACCTCATATTTACGCACTATCACATGGATCACGTGATAGGAGCCCAGCAGTTCCCCGAAGAGACGATTGTAATAGCGCACAAGAACTTCTCGCACAATCAGAAGGAATTCAACGGACCCAATCTTGAAAAGATGATCGAAGAGACATACCCGAAACGTATCAGCGAGGCCGAGGCAAAACTCGAAGCTCTCGATGGCGCGGGCGAAGAGGAACTTGCCGCGGCAGCCGAAGCGGTCGAAAAGGCAAAGACCGGCCTCGCCGAGGCGAAGGAGATAGTCCTAGTATACCCCGACAAGACATACGATGACGCAATGACGATAACCCTGGGCGGCCATGAGATCAGGCTGATCTACCCGGGAGCCTCCCACACAAGCGGCAACACCCTCGTCCATTTCGTCGACCTCAAGGCGGTCCACATGGGCGACATGCTCTTCTACAAGCGCCATCCCTATATCGACTGGAAAGCCGGGAGCAATACTGAGAACTGGATCGCCTCCCTCGAGCGGGTATCCGACTGGGACATCGAAGTCGTTATCCCCGGACATGGCGAACTGACCGACAAGAGCGGCCTCGCCTGGAAGATCGGGTACCTCAGCGACCTGCGGGCAGAAGTCGGCGAAGCGGTGAAAGACGGGAAGTCGCTGGAGGAGACGAAAGAATCGGTCAAGATGGAAAAGTACGCCGAGATGCCGTGGGCCTATATGCTCGATGCAGGTGTCGAGGCTGTGTACAACGAGCTCACAGGTGTCGAGCGCTGACGCCTCGATCCTACTGGATGACGACGAGGCTGATCGCCATTATCGCCATTCCGGCCAGGAGGCCGTACAGGGCGATGTGATGCTCCCCGTACTCCTCCGCCGCGGGGAGAAGCTCGTCAAACGAGATGAAGACCATTATGCCCGCCACCGACGCGAAGAGCACCCCGAACACGGTCTCACTGAGATAGGGCGCAAGCAGCACGTAACCGATCACGGCCCCTGCCGGCTCTGCGAGCCCTGAGAGGAAGGACCAGGTGAAGGCCTTCTTCCTGTTCCCCGTGGCATAGAATATCGGAACAGATACGGCGATACCCTCAGGTATGTTGTGGACCGCGATGGCCACGGCGATCGAGACGCCGAGCTTGGGATCCTTGAGTGCTGCGGCGAATGTCACCATACCTTCGGGGAAGTTGTGCACGGCGATAGCAATCGCCGACAGGACCCCCATACGCAGAAGTCTCGGATCGCTCTCCCTCGCCTCGTCCGACATCTCCTCGAGCATGTGAAGCTCGTGCGGGTTTTCGTACGACGGGACGAGCCAGTCGATCATCGCGACGACCAGCATCCCTCCGAAGAATGCGATTATCGTCCACCAGCCCCCTGCCGATATGCCGAGCTCGGCGGTGAGCGAATCCCTCGCCGCTCCGAGCAGCTCGATCATCGATACGTATATCATGACTCCGGCCGAAAAACCGAGAGCGAGGCAGAGAAGCTTCTTGTTCGTGTGGCGAGCGAGAAATGCGATCGCGCTCCCGACACCGGTGGAGAGTCCGGCCAGCGCCGTAAGGAGAAAGGCGAACGCTACGTCCTGGTTCATGTCTCATCCCCTGGCTGTACTTCAACCCCTGCCTTCGTCTCGACGAGACTGTCGTACGCGGCGGCGTAGGCGGTCCCAGAGAGCGGGGTCATGATAAACACGTAGGCGAGCAGAGTGATCATTCCAAGATTATTCATCTCGAGGACGCTCGGCAGAACGAGCAGGACACCTATCGCGGCAAGCATCAGGTGGAGCAGAAGGATCTGCAGCCTGTTGCCTTCCGTTATCCTCGAGCTGAACTCGAGCGCCTCGTTAAGATCGAGTCTTCTGTCGACAGCGGCAAATACCGCCAGGCCGAACCGCGACCAGAAATAGAGTCCCGGTATCACAAACATTAGCAATCCCAGGGCTGTAACGATAGGAACGACTATGGCGACGAGCCATACCTGCCAGAATCTGTTGAACGGCTCGAATATCACCGCCGGAGAGACTTCCTCGTCCCTTACAAGTCTGAGGCAGAAGAGGTACCATCCGGCCTGTATCACCTGGCCGACCGTAAACTGCAGTATGTATCCCAGGTAGGTCCCGTACGGCAGCATGCCGAGTCCGAGACTGATGAGGGCGAAAAAGAGGATGACGGCAAGCCCCCTCATGACTATGTTGGGACGCGCCATCATCGCGTGCCATGCGCAGGAGAACCATCCCTGAACACCGACTGTATACTCTTCACTCACCGGGTACGACCTCTCTCAGATGCCTCTTGTCATATCCCGTATAGCATATAGAAAGGCGCCCGGGCAATCATAAGTGAATACCGGGCGCCGATTCGACGTGTGCTCAGAATGCCTTTTTACGGGCCTGCTGGGCCAGGGGTGCCTCGAAGCGGCGGAATGCCGACTGAAGCAAAAAGTACCCTGTCACGCAGACTACAGCGAACACTGTCCACAGGACCGGTGTCGAGAAAGGCAGAACGTCTACTATTCCCCTCGCGTAGATCGATGGGACCGCTTCGACGAAAGACGGTCTGCACAGGCCGGCCCTGCCGGCAACAACGACGGAGATGATGATCAGAAAGATGATTATAACCGCTGCGGGCACTATGAAATTACCGGGTGACTTCGGTCCGCTCCGTCCCCCGTATCTTATCTGAAGCGATATGACAAGTGAGTAGAACGCGGCCGACAGGATCCCGGCCAGGGCGAATACCCTGCTTCTTGTATCGGAGCTTCTTCCGATCGATTTTGTGATGTTGTCGCTCCACTGGCTGCCGGCCGTTTCGGATCCATCATCGAGATCCCCGTATTTCTCCAGTGGATCACGTTCGATGCCGTGAACAGCCTCGGCGAGCTTTCCTACCCGGATCGTTCAGTGTCCTCTGGTACAGGTCGACGTCGAGAAGCCGTCCGAACTTCGTGCCTACCTCCTTCAGCTTCCCGACATATGTGAAATCAAACTGCTCGAAGAGGTGCACGCTGATATCGTTTCCCTGCGTTATTCTCGCGATCATCGCGTGGATACCCTTCCGCACGCCTGCCTCGATGATAGCTCCGAGCAGGGTGCGACCGTATCCTTTCCCCCTGCTGCCGGGAGCGATATAGACCGACACCTCGGCGGTCGCCGCGTACGCCTTCTTCGGCGAATACTCGTTGAGCGAGGCATACCCGACTACTTCACCCTCCGCGACGCAGACTACAGCGGGAAAATCACCGCTGTGTTTTTCGAGCCAGACACTCATCTCCTCCGCACTTTTCGTCTCGAGGTCGAAAGTCGCGACTGTATTGAGGATTGCATCGTTGTATATCTCGGTGATCACGGGCAGATCGCTGTCCGCGGCAGGTCTCAGTTCTAGCTTCGTCTTATCCATTACTCCTTCTTCTCACCGGCCATCCCCGGCGTACGGCAGCTGAACTGGAAGATAATACCGGCGATACTCAGGACGATCCAGGCCAGTATGACGACAGGATTCGTATCGCGGAGGCTCTCGACGAGCATGAAAGGGTCCCGGAAAAGGTCGGTCGGAATTATCCCCGTGCCGAAAAAATAGAATCCGCCTGTCACGACGCTCCATGCTCCGATCAGAGCGGTCGCCACAATGATTATCGGTTTCTGGAAGAAGCACGCGAGGATACCGACGATCACCGCTGCGATGATCGGGATGATGATGACGAATTCGATGTTTACCGCTGTAGCGATGAGGAATCCGAGCTGCCAGCCGGCAAGCGCGCCGAGCAGGAAAAGCCCGACATAGTAAAACGCCATCGAGAGCGAGGCACCGATCAACCCGCCGAATATCGCCAGGATCACGAGGACTATCATTTTCGCCGTATATTGCGCGCCGAAATGATAGAAGAGCGCCGCGCCGGCGATGAATCCCGCTATACCGAGGACCACCTTGAAGAGGCGATAACCCCAGAAACAGATAATCGCCCCGCCGATGATAGAGAAAATCGCGAAGGCCCGCTGTGATTCAAACATGTCCAGGCTCCTTTCTTGTATTCTGCCGGTGAGTATATAGGCGGTCGGTGCCGCTCTTCCAGAATTAATATCGGTTGCCCTGCCCGGGGCACATTCGGCTTGTCACGGCGCCTCTTCCAATCTATGATTCATCCAGTAGCGCCTGTTCCAGGTCTGTCAGGGGAGAACGATGAATCCGATAAGCGGTATCAAGAGAATTATCACATTCCTCACCGTCGATATCTGGAAGCTCCGCATTGAGGACCTTTCAAGGTTCCGGGCGCTGCTGGTCAGCCAGCTGAGGATCCTCGTCCTGTCTCTGAAAGGCTTCCAGGAGGACAAGCTGAACGTAAGGGCCTCCGCTCTGACGTACTATTCCCTCCTCTCGATCGTACCGGTCGTCGCCATCGTTTTCGGCTTCGCCAAGGGCTTCGGCTTTGAAAAGCTCATCGAGGAAAGCCTCTACAAGAACTATCCCGGTTACGAGTCAGTTGTGGCAAAGATCGTCGAATACGCCAATTCGCTGCTCGTGACTACACAGGGTGGGATCGTAGCTGGAGTCGGTATCGTCGTCCTACTCTTTACATTGATCAAGGTACTCGGAAATTTCGAGGCGGCCTTCAACGATATCTGGAACATCCACAGGGACCGCAGCATCGTCCGGAAATTCAGCGATTACACTGCCATTCTGATCGTGACGGTAGTCGGGCTGATAGTCTACTCGAGCCTCTCGGGATTCATCTCCACCAAGTTGATGGCCCTGCTCGATTCCTCGGTGTTGAGGGAGGCCCAGGGGCCGGCCTCATGGCTGATCTTCAATATCCTGCCCTTCTTCCTGATCTGGGGACTCCTGACATTCATATATATCGTCCTGCCTAACACGAAGGTCAGCTTTAAATCCGCTTTTTACGCGGCGGTCGTGTCCGGAACCCTGTACAGGCTCGTCCAGTGGGTATACATCAGCTTCCAGATCGGCGTCTCCAGAAACAACGCTATCTACGGAAGCCTTGCGGCGCTGCCCCTTTTCCTGATCTGGGTCCAGATGAGCTGGCTGATAGTCCTCGTAGGCGCGGAGATCTCGTTCGCCATACAGAACGTGGGGATGTACCAGTCCGAGATCGACTCACTGCACATCAGCTGGCGCAGCAAGAAACGGCTCGGCCTTCTCGTTGCATGGAAAGTCATCAGGAACTTCTCGGACGGCCTGGCGCCGATGACGCCGGCTGAGATCGGCGATTCGCTCGGCGTACCTGTCCGCCTGGCCAGGCAGGTCCTCTCGGAACTCGCCGAAGCGGGCATCTTTTCAAAGACTGAACCGGTAAAAGGACAGGACTCGGCCTTTCAGCCGGCATGCGACATCAACTTCTTTTCCGTAAAATGTGTGGTGGATACACTCGAGACCCTCGGAAGTGACAACGTCCCGGTAAAGGATTCTCCCGAGTTCGCCAGGCTGACCGCTATAATGGACTCATTCGGCGACGCGATCGATAAATCGCCGGAGAACGTACTTCTCAGGGATATCTAGTCCCGGCAGAGAGCGCTCAGTGGATGTAGCTTCCCCCGTTGATATCTATCGAACAGCCTGTCGCGTGATCGAGCTTTCCTGAAGCGATAAAGGCGACAAGCGGAGCGATATCATCTGGATCCGTCATCCTGCCGAGTGCCAGTTCATTCGCCACCATCTCATCACCGTGCAGCTCGAGATATTCATCCGTCATCGGTGTCGCGACGTAACCTGGCGCGATTGTGAACGACTTGATACCTTCCTTGCCGAACGATCTCGCTATAGAGCGGCTCAGCGATATCATGCCCCCCTTGGAAGCGGCATAGGCGAGATACTCGGCGGTCTCCCCCCTGAACGCGGCCCTCGAGGCGATATTGACGATCCTGCCGCCGCGCCCCCTGAAATGCTCGATCGCCTCCCTGCAGAGAACGCCTGTCGACGTGAGGTTCACGGCCAGCGTCTTCTCCCATGTATTCATCCAGTCACCGTGTCCGCCGTCCGGATGGGCCGGGATGAAGATGCCTGCGTTGTTCACAAGCAGATCGATACCACCGAGTGTCTCAGCGACTGTGATGAAAAGCTTCCTGGCAGCCTCAGGATCGAAGAGATCGGCTCCGAATGCCTCGGATCCGTTATCGAATCCCTGGGCAAGGCTTCGGGCCTTCTCGCCGCCCGTATTGTAATGCACGCCTATAACGGCCCCGCATTCGGCCAGTGTCGTCGCTATCGTTTCGCCGATGCCGCTGCTCGCTCCGGTGACAAGCGCCGTTACGCCGCTCAGATCTATTTTCATTCAGGGTCCTCTTTCCGGTTGATGTTCACAGGCGGATAGTACACCTGCCGCACCTCTTCATCAATGCGATTCGACCGGACACAAAACAGCCGGGGCCTTTCGGCTCCCGGCTGCTCCGCGGGCTGAACAAAATACTTTCCATCAGACTCGTCAGACGGGTCCGATCCTGCCAAACCTCGGACGAAGGTTTTTCAGATCGAACGAGAACCACCTGGCGATCAGTTCCCCCTCGACATTGCCGAGAGGCACACATCCCCACCCCCTGCTGTCGTAGCTGTTGTCCCTGTTGTCACCCATCACGAAGAGATGTCCTTCCGGTACTGTTACCGGTGGCGTGTCCGCCATGTAACTTCTTCCCGGCATGCGCTGAATGGTGTATTCCACACCGTCGAGCGTCTCCTTGTAGAAGGTTTTGCCTTCTTTCGTACCGGCAGGGACGCGGTTGACCATCCGTCCGTTGATGACCACCCTGCCGCCACGCATCTCGATGATATCGCCAGGAATACCGATTACCCTCTTTGTGTACAGTTCCCTCTCGTTCTCCGGGAACTTGAAGATGATCATTTCGCCTCTGGACGGAATGCCCCATTCGAATACGCTGGTTTTCGAAAATGGGACCTTCAGCCTGTAGGCGAGTTTGTTCGTGAAAAAGAAATCACCTTCGAGGATAGTCGGATTCATCGATCCAGTCGGCACGTGATAACTGGCGAATACCGATGACCTTAGGCACAGAAGCACGAGCACAAACGCCGCATAAAACGTGATGTTTTTGCTGCGAATGAAAGTTAAGACCTTTTTCATCTCTCACCTCTCGATTTGTGCCCTGCGCTTCAGACGCTCTTCTATTTCTACGCATGACACGCCCGGAGGTTTCAGTTTTTATCGGGAGGTGAGGTCTTTTCGGGAAAAACGGTTCAGTCTCGGCCGCTCGAATCTCTCTTTGCAAAGAGGTCCTTTGCGGCATACATCGCGTTTATCGACTTGGGAAATCCTGCGTAAACGCTCATCTGCAGTATGACCTCGACTACTTCCTGCCTCGTGCATCCGAGGTTAAGCGCCGCGTGTATGTGCACGCGCAGCTGAGGTTCACAATCGCCCATCGCAGTCAGTGCGGCGATAGCGGCCAGCTCCCTCGTCTTCAGTTCCAGTCCGGGGCGGGAATAGATGTCGCCGAACGGATATTCTATCAGGTAGCGTCCGATCTCCGGAACGAGTTCTTCCAGGTCATCAACGGCCTTCTGTCCGCCTTTCCCGTCGACTTCCCTGAATTTCTCAAGTCCTCGCTTGTATCTGTCTTCGCTCATACCTGTGGTCCTCCGTTCGCCTTTACTGAAGGATCTTCTCATCCTGGATGCCGACTATATCTGTTGCCTTCCATTGCCCGTCGAGAAACTGCATCCTGTACCTGACACCGGGATTCTCGGTCCCGCTCTCGAATGTCTGGCAGGCTACCAGCGCCTCCACGTCCGATACCGGCGTGAAATCCGCTACATCGAACCGGACCCATACACCCTTCGTCTGAGGCAGGCCCTCAAACCCGTACCTGGAAGCTTTCATCTCCGACACGGGAAGGACCTGGGGAAACAGGTCGTCAAAATAATCTATGAAATCAACGCCCGGGTTCTCTCCATAGATTGACAGGAATATATATTCATAGCTGTATCCTGTCCTGCTATGGTGATTATACATATGGCGGCGAAGCGCCGTCGCCATGATGAGATCGTCCCCTTCCAGCGGAGGCGGACCGGACTGAAGCTGGTCCCTGCAGCCCGTGACGAAGCACGTCGAGACGATAATACCCAGCAGCATCAATAATATGAACTTCTTCATCATTTCTCCCCTACTTGTCTTCCGGCAGAATATTCCGGGGCTGGTCTCCGGCCTCTCTCTGCTC
Organism: uncultured bacterium; assembly: GCA_964457905.1. Lineage (GTDB taxonomy): Bacteria > Krumholzibacteriota > Krumholzibacteriia > Krumholzibacteriales > Krumholzibacteriaceae > JAUWCL01. Next base: position 15,246 of record CAYWGA010000044.1, read on the forward strand.
CACATACAGGACGATATTCTTCCCGGCCAGGACCTTCTGCCTCTCTTCTGCTTCCTGCCTCGTCGGATACAATCCCTCTTCGACGCAAAAAGTTCCTTCTGCGTCGCGTAATACGCGGGATCGCACGGCCCCGGATCTCATCAAGTTCTCCTGGAGGTGACCCTGGCGCTCGCCGGGGGGCCATGACGCCGACCTGAGCGAGAAAAGCGTTTCGGGGCCAGCGTGGCTGCCGGCAGGGACTGGGCGGACATCGATCACGATGACGGCCGGATCATGCGTCTCGAAGACTTCGAATTCAGTGTCGTTATTCAGATCGAACGCGAACATCACCCCGGCATCATCGAGGTAGACGATCCTGTAGAATCCTTTGACGAGAGCTTCGGAAGGCAGCTCGGGAGGAGAGGCACTGAACATCCTCGTGCCGGAAACAACGACGGTCAGGCGAGCTGGAAAGTCCTCTCTCCTGACGGTGAACCTGCAGGGCACATCGACTGGACCGGCGTTCTTGCTGTCCCCCCATCTCGCTTCATGTATCCGGATCTCGACACGCTCGAACCCGTCCTGCCGCGACCAGTCTATATTATAAACGTCCTTGCCGTCTGTTATCTCTCCCCCTGTGAACGATCCCAGGGATATGTATGCACCGCTTTTACCGGTTGAAGCTGTTGTATCAACGACAGAAGGAGCAGGGCGGAGAGTTTCATTTTTAGTCGCATCGCCGCATCCGGCGCTGGTGCATGTCGTAACAAGAAGCGCCGCGGTCAATATCAAGTATCTGATCATCAGAATTGCTCTCTCAGCTCTTCAGGCAGGCATTTTCTAGCTGCCAGCCACCACTCCGGCTGCTTCGCACGGTCCTCCGGGTTCCAGGCTCCCACAAAAACGGCGTCATCGTTCTCGCATACAAAGTAGTAGAACTCGTTACTCGAACACCCCGTCGAACAGGTCCCCCAGGCTTCTCTGAAAAGATAATCAATCCCTGTGTCCGTTCTTCGCGGGTAGATATTGGGCGAATCGCCCACGTGCCCGACGCATGATGCCGATTCGACGTGTGGAAGCTCTGCGTATTTTTTGGCAAGTGCAATCAAGTCGAGCAGGCCGTCGAAATAGAGGTATATCTTTCTGAGCCTGTCGACTGTCTTGACGTCGTACGGCATATACCGGTGGTTGAGCTCGGTCCAGTCCTCGTATTCACCGGCGCTGACCCGCTTGTATGCCTCGGCTTCGAAGACGATCATGATCCTGCCGTCCTTGCATGGAGGTTTGAACCTTATGTTGTTGATCGCTTCGATCTCCTTGCCGAACGCCCCTCTTATCAGGGTGATGTCGTAGAAGGTCCTCTTCAGGAGGAACCTGTTGAGGAGGACATCGTCATCCATATAGAGGGCGATCTGCTCTGCTTCCTCTATGTCTTCGAACACAGTGGCCTTCTCGTATTCACCTGTATCGTAGTCCGGAGGGGTCAGGCATCCTGAGAGCGTAAAAAGAAAGACAAAAGACAGAATACTCAGCAGTGACGCCGCGTACCTGCTGCCTGCGCCGGTTCTTTTTCGGTTCATTGTCATCCACTCGTTAAGGGACCTAGCTGTTGCTGACGAGTGTCGCCGCAATCAGGTCATGAAGCGCCTGTTTCCGCTCCGTGAAACCGGCGATTATATAGCCGATCGAGAAGAACAGGCCGGAAAGTATCTTCGACCAGAACCGGCCGTTAGCTCGCGCGAAAGAGATACGATTTCCTTCCATATCGGTAACAACGATACCCATCGCCATCTTCCCCAAAGATGCCTGACGGCCGGAGCTTTCCATGATGGTATAGTAGAGCCAGTTGAGCAGGAATTCGATTATCCCGAAATAGATCATGATGAGTGGAGCGATAACATCCTCATCGACTCCGGAAATACCCATCGGGATACCCACGATGCCGGCAACGACCAGCATCATCAATATTCCGACAAATGACAGAATGATCTCATCGATGAAGTAGGCGGCGAATCTCTTCCAGAACCCCGCGTAGTACGGCCTTACTGCCGGCGGCGGGGTCAGTCTCGTATGGCCCGGTGGGACTGCAGGCGGTTTCACCGTTCGCGGCGCCGGTGCCGGCGCTTTCGGCGGGGGACTTGATTTCTGCTGAGGGGCCCCGGTCGATTTGCCGAGCGGGCCGCCGCATCCGCTGCAGTAATTACTCTCATCAGGATTCAATGTGCCGCACTTTCTACAGTACATCATCCACTCCTTTGCAGATCATTCTCAAGCCGCCTGTATTCATCTTCCAGAATTCCATATTCAATTATGTCTTCCCATACATCCGATTTTCTGATGTGGTCCCTTAGATGTCCTTCCCGGCTCATCCCAAGTTTTTCAAGCACACGTCCCGAGGCGAGGTTGCTTGCGAAAACATGGGCCGAGACCTTGTGAAGCTTGAGGACTGCAAATGAGTGGGACAGAAGTTTTGCCGATGCCTCGGTCGCATATCCATTTCTCCAGAATTCCCTGCCGGTCCAGTAGCCCAGTTCGGCCCGCCCGTGTGGCAGTTCTATGTCGATACCTGCGCTGCCGATAAGCTCCCCGCTATCCTTGAGGATAACAGCGTAGTACAGGGCAAGCTCTCTCTCGCGTATTTTCGCGTGTGTCCTGATCCACTCGAGCGCCTCCGTCACGTCGTACGGATACGGGATCCTGAGGGTCGTATCGGAAACCGCCTTGTCGCCTGCAAGTTCAGACAGACGTTGAGCGTCATCGTCGACAAACGGGCTGAGTATCAGCCTTTCAGTTTCTAGAACCGGTTGTTCCACGATCTACCAGCCAGTCAGGAGGAACGCAGGATCATGATGTTACTTTCTTGTTGATTACAAGCCATGTTCCCTCGATCCTTTCCAGGAAAAAAGTCTCACCTGGCAATTCTATTCCCGAAGCCTTCCAGATAGTATCTACCTCTCCATGAGTGGAATCAGGCACTCTGACATCCCTGACAGAGATAGACAGGAAATTCCTCGGCATCGTCGGTAATCCCTGATCGTTTATAAAATAGGTGGTCCATGAGGAGAATTTGTGAACCTCAAGCTTCGTACCTTCCAGCCTGGCCAGGAGTTCATCGGCCGGATCCTCGCCCAGGATGTTAAGAAAACAGACCTCGAGTTTGGGCTTGTTCCTCTCGACGAATGTATCGATGTCATATCTCAGCGCGGCAGCCAGCAGATCCCTCCCGATCGCGATCTCGGGATGGTCGGCCTCGCTCATCTCGCTCATCTTTTCCACGCCGTCATCTGCGTACTCTCCGCTGCATCCAGACAGGACCAGTAAAATGACCACTATGGCTGCAAAATTCTTCATCACGCCTCACAGTTCGTTGGGCCAGTGTGTCGATATCGATCGTATATCCCGTTCGCGCTATATTCCAAACGGCGGAGAGAATTGTACCATGCCGCCTGCATCCTGCAAAGCGCCGGGTTGCAGTCCGGCGACCATGAAAGCCTCGTTCGGGACCTCCATCCCGATGTCGAGTCCCAGATCTCTCGCAGGCAGGAATCCAAACCGGGGATAGTACCCGGGGTGCCCGATCACGACGATGACGGTGTGTCCCAGCTCCCTCGCTTTATCCATTCCCGCCTTTACCATGGCCGTTCCGATCCCCTTCTTCTGCATCTCGGGATCAACGGCCATCGGCGCGAGGCTCAGGATCTTTTCAGCGGGACGGTCGAAGCGAACGAGCGTTATTATGCTGAACATGATATGCCCTATGATCTTTCCATCCGACTCGGCGACCATCGAGAGTTCGGGGATATAGTATTCCGAGCCTCTTATCCCGGCTATTATCCCTACCTCATCTTCACCGCCGAACGCGCGCCGGTTGATCTCCGCGATGGCTTCCTCATCTCCGGGTCGCTCAGGTCTTATCTCGAGCATGTTTTCCCCTTTTTAGAGCCCAAAACGAACAACTGACTCAGAACGTCAGGCCCATCGCGATATAGCCGCTGAAGGACCATGTTGACTCCACATCCGTGAATATTACACTGATCGCGGGAGATATCTCTAGGAACAGCGCACTGTCAAGCCTGGTTATCACGCCTAATCTGCCATCTATTCCAGGCTTGTCCCATTTTTCCGTAACTCTCTTCTCGACAGGATATCCTCCGGGACCCGGGACCACACCTGAATACACCACGTTCATATCGAGATGGTACCATCCGATGCCCCCCTGTAGATATACCTGTGTCGATCCGTCATCTCCGATCGGAAAGGGTATCCTGACAGCCGGAATCAGGGAATACATCCACGAATCACCCTGAGGTTCTTCCCATCCGACACCCACACCGAAAAGTTCAGAACCAGGTCTCGCCTCGATAAAATAATAGTTGGCGGACAGGCCGAGCTGCATCCATGACATTATATCGAAAAAACAGGTCCCTGTAAGGTTCCACGATGGATCCCAAACAAGAGCGCTTGATTCCTTGTACCTCGCATGTCCCGCGCCGAGGCTGAACAG
>CAYWGA010000044.1:19828-29058 GCA_964457905.1 uncultured bacterium
AAACAAGAGCGCTTGATTCCTTGTACCTCGCATGTCCCGCGCCGAGGCTGAACAGCCCCGATGCCTCGCATGGCAGAATGGCGGCTGAGACTACGACCATCGCCATTATCCATATGGATAATGTTCTGACCCATCTGAACAGTATGTATGCATCCTGGCATGACTGATCACCTTTCCAGGGGTTCCGGAAGCAGCTTGCCAACCAACAGTTCCCCGGTCTCAAGCCCCAGGCCGAATGCGATTCCGATGAGGCTCTGAGCGGTTACGATTCCGATGAGGCTCTGAGACAGGCTGCGGCTGCCGAAAAAGAGCGACACGATTATCGTCGCTGCCGAATAGAGGACTACGATAAGTGCCGCGAGCACAGCGAACTTCCCGATCCGCACCCCGCTCATCCGCGGCATGACTGCCTGATGATAGATAAGAACGGAAGCGCCGAGAGCGATGTAAAACAGAAAGAATTCGACGAAATATCTCGGCTCGGTGACCTTGAATGCCAGCAGGTGAAGCAGTGTCACTATGAACACCGAGAAAACCATGTCACGGGTCCCCCGATATTTCAGGATGGTATAAAAAGCTGCGCCGGCGAAACAGAAGATCACGGGCCAGTAGAAATGTCTGAATGCCGCGAGCAGCAGGCTGAAGACAAGGGTCGTAAGAATGATGATCGTGGAGCCGGCTATCGCCCTGTTTCTTGCGGTCATGACTGTTCCCCCTCCATGTTCGTGGATCGTCCCTTTCCTGTATCCCGCTCAATACCTCATTTCGATACGAATGCCGAGTACAGGACCGTCAAGACGAAGCACAGCGTCATCGTAATCAGGAGGCCCGAACCCGAACTTGTTGTTGGACACTCCGGCGCCCTCTTTCAGCTTGGGCCATGGAAATTTCCTCATATCCAGTTTGCCGTTCATATTCTTGTCATGTATAACGGCGACTGCGTATATCGAATCATAGGGAAGGTCGGTGAATTCGACCAGCAACGAATCTCCATCGATCGATACGACCTCCGTGATCCGGGCTTTTTCCGTCTTGAGCCAGTTTTCCTTCTCCGCGTACAGAGAGACTATAAGGTTGCCGCCTTCGCCACTTTTTACATTCGCTACAGTTACTACAATCTTCCCGGAAGCAATATTCGAAGCCTGCCCTGCCGGGCATGGATCCGCAGCAGCAGCTATCTGTATCAGAATTGTCAGGATTATCGGGATTATCCGCTTCATGAAGATAATCTAGATTAAAAACGGCTGTCTTAAAACAGTTTTTAATTTCTCCGGGGCAGTCTTTCTAAAATCACTGAGATAGATCTCGTGATGCTTCTGTTCCTTACCATTGAAATGCCCACCTCTATCGCGTATGAGATCATGTATCTTCACAATATTGTCGTGTTCCTCTGAGTATGGGCCGACATGCAATATCTGGCCTGACATTCCCTCATCAAAATCGTCGAGATGCAGTCTGCCGAGAGCATCCTGCGGGGCTTTTCCCAGGGAAGCCTCTATCGCTTCGTCAATTATCGCCGGTCCTATGAATTCCGGCTGCATGATCATCAGTGTCCAGTGCCAGAGTTCCTTCCTGCCCGTCACAAAGTCGTTCATATCATCGGCCCACCACAGGCCCTCGAGCGGCATAACTACATAGTCTGTACCGAGTTGTTTCTTTGATATGAATTTGGACTTGTAGGAGACGCTGAAAAGCGCCTGAATGGCGTTCTGGAAGCCCTTATTCCCGGGTTCCGCACCTGTTCCGTCTATCATCAGGTATTTGAGCACAGGAACCTCGATGAGGACAGGAGCCTTCCCGGGCGGACGATACAGCTCCCGGAGTTCCTTCTTCAGGTCGAGCTTCTTTTCCATACGGTCGAACCTGCCCGGTACTATCCTTATTTCTCTTCGAGATATTTGGCGATATCGCCTGTACTGAGCTTCTTCACCTGGGCCTTGTCATGCGGCTTGTATGAAGCAGTCTTGAAGACAGGCTCTCCCGACGGACAACTCTGCATCGTATTTTCCTTCAGGTATGCCTGCATGTCCTCTTTATTGTGGAATATCTTGTAAAGTGTCCGGCCATTCGAGTATTCGATCTCGTATATCTCGCAAGGCCCCCCGTAAACTGACTCGGCGGCCCGGAGATACAGCTTGGCGATCTCGAGCGACTTGTACGGGTACTTGATCCGGTACTTCCCCTCATCCGCCTCCGCACAGATACAACGTCCGCAAGTCGAGCATACATACTGCTCATGAGTCATCAGGCAGCTTTCAGGATCAAGAATCGGTGTCACCCTCGGGTCATCGCTGTAACATTCAGGGCAGGCCATCAAGTCTCCTCTCACTGATAAATCCGGCAACGTTATCCCGAAGACTATTACGACATTCCATCAGGAATTACCACTGAAACTTGCACAAAAGAGCGGGACTGGACAGAACAGGGAAAGCGGTTATAATTTGATTGTCGACAGGTTCTCAATCGAGGAGGCAGCAGCTATATTTTAATCCAAACATGAAGTGCCCCTGAAGGGCCTTCCGGATACGGCAATGAAGTCATTAAATATGGCTGGAAACGTATCCTTGGTTAGGGTGGTTGCTGCGCTGCCTGCCTCGATTGCAATCCGAATCGGCACTGAGGGGATATAAGCTCGCAACCCTTGTATTCCCTCACCTTTTTTTATGAGAGACTGGTTGCGATCCTCTTCGAAATGCCCCAGGTACCGGATTTCTTCTCCAGTAGGATGAAGTAATAGTTCGCGCCGAGTGTTCCGTAACTGTGGATCACGTGGATCAGTGCAGTAGTTTTTGTCTTGTCGTATCCGATCCGGGAGACTGAGATCAGTCCGTTCGAGTCCGGATACTTCTCGTAAAACTCGCCAAAGAAGTCGTCTGATTCGAACTTATCCAGTTCATCCCTTGGAACCAGATAATACTGGTACGAAAAGTCGAATTTTCGCAGAAGAGGCTCAGTGGTCCGGTTCTCCATCATCCAGTCTTCGATCACTTCTTGAGGAATTTCTCTGTCATCAAGATCCGCAGCAAAATTCTTTATCCAGTATTCGCCCAGGTCATTGGTCTCAGCGATGACAACGAACGATTCTATCGGATTCTTGTTGTGTGAGAGCAGATTTCGCAGGTAGACATGTTCGATACTGAGCGAATAGATGACGTATTCATCCTGTTCAGCTTCGTTCTCGAAGGATATCTCCGGTTTGACGTATTGCTTCGCGCATCCGCCAGCCAGCAATATACCGAGCAATGCCGTTATCAAGGCTGTTTTCATTTCCTGGAGTCACTCCAATTCATGGGTCCCGGGTAAGGGTGAAGTCAGTCAGTCTGCTCATCGATCCGTTTTGACCGCGCTGTCGAGGAATCTGATACTTCTAGCGCTTTTCCGACTACATTTGCCCCAGGCAGATCTGATTCGGCGAGGATGCTGTCTCTTTCGTGCTGTGTAAGGTCTTTCTTTGAGCCTTCTCTGGCACCCTCGGTACACGCGACGATCGAGATCAACAGCAGTATTCCAATGAATATCCTTAGCAATATATTCCGCCCCTCTAACACGCATCCATCTCTCGAATCATGCAAATGTCAGTATGTGTGACTGATGCCTCTATGGGAAGCCCTAATATTTCGCCCGGTACAGCGAATACTTCACTCCATTAATCTGCTTTACAAACCGGCACAAACATATTATGATGTTTCTATGCATAGATACATTGTCTCGCTGGAGTTTATATTATGAGTTCTGCGAAAGAGCTGGCGGAAGTGTTCTGCCGGATAGATAAAGAATCAGTAATGAGTAAATTCATGGCGGAGATCTTTACTCCCGCTGAGATCGACGATTTTGTCCTTCGATGGCGACTGATGAATATGCTCCTGAACGGCGTTCCCCAGAGAAAGATATCTTCCAGACTGGGGATAAGCCTGTGCAAGATCACCAGGGGCTCCAAAATCCTTAAAACCGGGAATTCAGTCACAGAAAGAATCTTGAAGGACAAGATCGGAGATACATAATGGAATCAATACGAAAATTGCACACCTCGCCCAACCTTGACGGATACTTTGGAGAATATGGTGGAGTGTTCGTCCCCGACCCACTCAAGGAAATCCTCTCAGAAATCAGCTATTCATACCTTTTACTCCGGGAAGATCCGGATTTTCAGAAAGAACTGGCTTCACTGCATAGAGACTATATAGGACGTCCCAGCCCGATATACTTCGCATCCAAGCTCACAGACAACATCGGTGGCGCCAGGATCTTCTTCAAACGGGAGGACCTGAATCATACCGGCGCGCACAAGATCAACCACTGTCTCGGAGAAGCTTTGCTGGCGAAAAAGATGGGTAAAAAGAAGCTGATCGCCGAGACAGGTGCAGGACAGCACGGAGTCGCCCTTGCGACCGCAGCCGCCCTGACGGGACTGGAATGCGCTATCTATATGGGTATAGTAGATATCGCGAAAGAGCACCCGAACGTTACCAAGATGAAGATTCTTGGTGCCGAAGTCATACCGGTCTCAGAAGGTCTCGGAACCCTGAAAGAAGCGGTAGATGCGGCATTTATGGCGTATCTCACAGATCCCGTTTCGCAGTTCTACGCCATCGGTTCGGTAGTGGGGCCCCATCCCTTTCCTATGATGGTCAGGGATTTTCAGCAGATCGTGGGTGAAGAGGCGGTCGAACAGTTCACTGAACTTACCGGGGGCCTCCCCGATAATCTCGTCGCTTGTGTTGGGGGAGGTTCAAACGCCATAGGCCTCTTCAGCGCTTTCCTGGAAGCCCCCGGGGTCGAAATCTTCGGAGTGGAACCGGCTGGCCGAGGGTTCAAGGACGGAGACCATGCGGCTACCCTTACACTCGGAAAACCGGGCATCATCCATGGATTCAGATGCTACCTGCTTCAGAATGACAAGGGAGAACCGATGCCCGTACATTCGGTCGCTTCAGGTCTCGATTATCCCGGAGTGGGTCCCCAGCACAGTTACCTCAAGGATATCGGCAGGGTCCGTTACGAGACGGTGACCGATACGGAAGCTGTGGATGCATTCTTCCAGCTATCGCGTCTGGAAGGCATAATCCCGGCGCTGGAGAGCGCGCATGCCGTGGCATTTGCTGCGAGACTCGCAAGGACCATCCCGAGGGATCGGACCATCCTGGTAAACCTCTCGGGAAGAGGTGACAAGGATATCGACTATGTGGTCGAGAATTACGGAGCGGGCTTCGGAATCGAAAACTGAACCGTATTATTTCAGAAAATAGGGGCTGCCATCTGTTACTGGCAGCCCTTTTCCCTTTGATCGGACTTTATTCGGCCACACTCCCCCAGGCGAAGTAAAACGAATCTACTTCCGCACACTTGTAGAGTTCATCTACCTCGACAGCTACATAACCGTCATAGTCTTTAAATATCGATAGAGGATTGATTGTATCTACGTAGACCCCGATATAGTTAAACTCATGACAAGTTACTGGTATCATCACAGTGCCTGTAAAATGCTCCCAGTAGTCTTCGCTGTAGCACATGAAATCTACCTGGAGAGATTCCACGCAGGAAAAGGACATTATTTCAGAGAATGGTGTATTGTACGGAGGGCCACTTTCAAAGAGGAGCTCAAGAAGAACGTATTCTTTCTTGCCATCTGAGACCGTAAACTGGATGTCAGCGTGGATATCAAGGCAGATAGGGTCATTCTGCATGAAAACGATCGCTTCGACGCCTGGATGATTACAATCTTCCAACGGGCGATCTGAATCATCGGAACATGCTGCAACAAATATTGCGAGCAGGAATATTGAAAATAGTCTTATTGCTTTCATTTCCGTCCTTCGATCCATCGTGCATAACACTGTCCTACACACAATAATCTTATATCACTCTCTTTCATCAAGCGTAGAATCGTATAGTTCGTAAACATCTCTATGGCCTATGATCCATCCAATCGGAACGGCTAACAAACCAGTAACAATCCCGGCTCCAATAGCGTACCCCAATCCGATTCCCAGTGCTTCAAAATCGTCCTGCCCCCCCATTCCACTACTCATGAGAAAGGCAAATAGTCCTACATAAACGAATCCGGGTATCGCGCCGTACAAAAATGCATCCAGAGCACCCTTGGGACGATTGACAAATATCACTTTTTCAATATCGGGAGTAGGGCGTTGGACAGGCAGAACACCTTCGCCTGCATACCAGACAGTAGAGTCTGGTTGGACGTTCAATTTAGCGGCTGAGTATTTGTATCCATCATTCATGTATATTCTGGAATTGTCAGCTGCACCTTTTTGGTTCAGTTCTTCCAGTTCGGCTCCGATCCGCACATCCTGTTTGTGATAACTTGTACATCCTTGAATCAGAAATGCCGCAAGCACCAGACATGATATCGTCCGGATTCTTTTCTTATTTATAGTCATCATATAATTCACATCATCGCGAGTGATAATCAGATTATAATTCTTCTGCTCATATGTTTAGCGCCCTCTCGGATAACACCTACGGAGCACCCTGGATAAAAGCACGCCTTGTTTCGCTCCAATCAGATCTATGATCATCATCCCACCTGGCTTGAATACTCCATTCTATCCTTAGATCAACCGGGGGAATAGGCATGTTTATGATTATTCCGATTTGATTGTTCGCTGACGATACATATCTGTGACCACACCATTCATTAGAACATGGGCAAGCTATGCAGTACCAGTTAAGCGTATACTTCGTTGCACCAGGACACGGAGTGCAGGCAAAAGTAACAGTTGTGCTCGCGGCAAGATTCATACTGTCTCTAGGTTGATATACTTGGGGTACTATTCGGGCATCAGAGTGGACGAAGACTGTTACTTCATTTGAATATCCGATATGATCAAGAATGTCTTCAGCTACGACTTTCAACGAATATGACTCATCAGGGGCCCAATATCCCGAATACCACATTTCGTTGTACGGTGAAGAAGATTTCTCGGCAATCTGAACGTCATCCACATAGTAGGTAGCCGTTTTTATCTCCGACTGGTCACTTATCTCGATTTCAATCAATGTGTTAGAATATAACGTGTCTCCGTCAGAGGGGCTCAGAATACGGATATCAGGACCGTCAGTATCACCAACCGTGTCCATTCCGTTATCTGAGCATGAGTTGAATATAAGCGTCCCGAGAACGACGATGCACCCGATACATTGTCTATTCAACGATTGCTTCTTTCTTTGTGGCGGGATCACATTAAATATATGTAAAAATAATATTTCACGCAAAGATTCATTGGACTGATACTTCTTCTTCCCGCCTGTAAATGTCCTTTCAATCAGTAACTTGAATCATAAACTCCGTCGACCCAACAGCACCTCAAGAATCGGATGCATATATCTCAAATATCCTGATTGGGATGTCGGTTGATTTTGGTCTGAACGAAAGCAAACCGGTTTCATCGTTTACTCCAAAAGCAGGAAGGATTCCAGCACGTATCTCGGCCCATGTCAGATTGTTGCAACTTCCGGAATAATGGATTTCATCTTGATCGGAGTCATACGCTATGGCTTGTAACCATATAGTGTCACCAAGTGCTACGAATGTATCTGGGAGATATTCAACGACTGGTGAACTATTACCGGTGCAGGCATCTTCAAAAATCTTTTCTGGCTCAGGAGCAACACTATCCTCAGAACATCCCAAAATAAGCGTAAAGCACATAAACAACAGAACTACAACTCGAATCATGATTTAATTACCCCTCAGAAACTGTCGACATGTCGAAATACTGTTTGGCAGTTTGCAGCATAACATTGTGTGTGTTCGCGAGGTGGCCCGCCGGACCGCCAGACCCGATTGGCGCGGCGGACGCTTCTACGGCCGATGTGACAAAGACCATCTCGGCGAAAGGCTTAAGTCCTGTCTCAGCGGACACTCTGTTATCCGAAGGCTACGCATATTAGGACTACTCCTCCCCCTCCCAAACCTCACATGAATCTCCTACTGATTCTTCATCGATATCCAGGAAATCCCAGGTCCATCCTCCACATCCCCCTCCCCAACTGCACTCGAAGCTAACTCTTTGCTCAGACCCCTCCGTTACACCAACCATATCCAGCCATTATTTAGGTGGATATTTGTAATAGCAAACTGACCACCTTACATCTGTGGTTGCATATTTGCGCAACCTGACCCGCTCAGATCTAGTTGGGTTGTCAGGAGTGAAATCGAATCGGACCTCAGCCAATCCTCCACACTCAGTCAACGTATCGATATCAGTAACAGATATGATCTCTGCAGTTCCCTCTAAATACATTGAATCGCAATTACAAGACGAGAGAAGTGATATGGTGGTAATGCAAAATAATATTGCACAAAATATCTTCATACCCCTCCTAAAGCAGCTTCGCATAACATTGTTTGTGTTTGCGAGGTCTCTGTTATACGCTGAATAGCTATGGTTTTATTACGTAAAACCTTGTTGTCACAACATTCTTTACTCTATAAGCGACACCGAGAGATTTCAAGTACTTGTCTACTATTCTATAGTCGAAGCCAAAATGAGTCCCCCAACCAAATCTCTGGTCACGATACACACTGATATCCTTGTAAGCTATCAATGATGACAAGTATCTATTGTAGAGTTGAGCACCCCCCTCCCCCGGCAATTCATCAAGTTTATACCCATAGAATACGGTCTTAGCGAGAAATTTGAATATACCTACCGGTCCAATCTCGATTGGAAGAGTAATCAGCAACGTCCCATTCTTTTCTGTGACCTTGATTAGATTATCGATCGCCACAAAGGGCTTGCCGACATGCTCCAAGGTTTCAAAGCACGTCACAAAATCATATTTTCCCGCTTCTGAGGGTTCATTGAGCTCAAAGAATTCAAAACGATAATCCGGATATTTTGCTCTGGCTACTTCGAGATGTTCAGAATGATCAAGCCCTACTACCTCAGAAGGGCTAAGCATACTGCTGACGACATCTGTCAGATAGCCTGTGCCACATCCAACATCCGCATACTTCAAACTATCGATATCCGCCAGGTCTTCTTTATGAATTACAGATCGGATTTCTTTAAGTCGCTGTCTATGAGGCCAGTTCTTGAGCGATTTGTCTTTGTAGATGAGAGTATGGTCTTTTTTCATCTATGACCTTTCAATTAGTGACCATAGTCATTTGGCAAATAACATTGTGAGTGTTCGCGCCTCCGCAGGCGGTGGACGCGAAGGGCCGCCAGGCCCGGTTGGCGCGGCGGGCGCTCTTGCGGCTGCCG
>CAYWGA010000045.1:0-27933 GCA_964457905.1 uncultured bacterium
GCTATGGGCTATGTGGATGAAATGGTGGAGGCGGCGGGAATCGAACCCGCGTCCGGAAATACTTCCACGAGACTTCTACGTGCGTAGCCCGGAGTTATTGATTCGCCTCACGGTGCCCCTCCAGGCAAAGTTACCATAACGCTATCACCTTTAGTTTCTCGCCGGTTTTCCAGGTGAGTGTCTACCAGCCAGCCGCCGGAAATCGTCGCCCGTTATCATCCCCCGTCGGCACGGGATGAGCGGACGGACAGCCTGTCTAGGCTGCCAGTGCCAAGTTGTCGTTGGCATTTGTGTTTTGCCACCTGTTTAACGAGGTCTGGCGGCACCTCGGCACGCTTCTCTCACTTCATCTATCCCCGTCGAATCCGTTCGCCCCCATAAAGAAGCTCAGACTGTATAAATATACGCCGTTTTTGCTTATATGTAAAGAGGCGCGGGAATATTCAAAGAAAAGCCGGCCCCGGTGATCCGGAGCCGGCCTGGATATTCAATTGTCGATTATCCCCTAAAAGCCTACAGGGACCTGGTACTGGAAGTTTACCCTGATCGAATGCCCCGGGACTGGCCCGGGCCAGTCATCGTAATAAACGCTTGTCGAGTACTCGATGTAGGTGTTCCAGGTCTTGCCGGGCTGTACGAACGCTTTGCCCAGCCGGACGCCGAACGGTATGAACCACGCATTGGCTTCCCAGTTGTAGTTGATAACGTAGTCTCCGTTACCGATATACCAGCCATCTCCAAGCTGAAATACGAATGAAGGATTGATCCCGATCGGTCCGGGCTTGGTGACGTCATCTGAATTCTTGCTCCACGTCTGCTGCAGCAGGAAGGCGAAAAAGAACTTGTCTTCCATGGCGCGCTGTGTGAAGGCGCCGGCGAGACCGTAGCCCCAGTTCGTGTTGCCAAAGCCCTCCTTGGCGGGAAAATTGATCTGCGGCCCAATACCCCATCGGCCCGTCGCCCATTCCTGGGCGATACCCAGGATAAAGAGGTCAGAGGATCCGAATCCCCAGTCTCCCTCACTGTTATTGACGCCCCGCAGCGTGAGGCGCGGGAGCATCGTAAATGGTATCTTGTCAGACTTGGAGATCGGCGCGACAAGGCGGAACTGGAGAAATCCCTTCCGCCCCACGGGATGGGCATCATTGTAGTCCCAGAATCCCTCACCGGCAAACTGGTAGCTCCACTGCGAGGCGGTTGCGTCGACCGCCATAGATTCGCGGCTCTGCTGTGCCGATACCGGACCTGCAGTCATCACTGCCGTCAACACCGCGGCAACCATCAGCAGTAAGGCCATCGATCTCTTTTCCGTGTAACCTCTTAACATGTCAGTAAGGCTCCTTCCCGATCAGGGATATTAAAATCCATATCCAACAGATAATCCATAGCTGATATTCGTCTCGGTCTCCCCCAGAAAATCGAACCCCAACGTGGGAGACAAGGAAAATTTACCCACAGGGAATTCATAAAGGGCTCTGGCAACAACCACAAAATGGAGGGAGTATTCTTTGTCACCCGATTCCTCGGTTTCTTCGTCCACTTCCGCGCCGGGGCCCGCACCAAGGCGCAGTCCCTCCACAGGCCGCCAGGCAAACGCGGCAGCCATAAGCGATGACCGCGAACCATCACCAAAGCATAAATCCACCAACCCCATGACTCCGGCAACTGAAGTGATGCGGCGCTCATAGTCAAAACCGACAGTAAAGGACGTTTCACCCCCGGCTTCTTCGTCATAGGGATTCGTAGCCCCGATGAACAGTCCAGCTTCATTTGGATGAAAGTCATGTTCGGCGTTTTCATGGGCGCCTTCAGTGGCATAGAGCGCCGTGTGACCGAGAAGGGTCGCGGCAGACAGGAACGCCAGGATGCATAAAACAGGCTTGTTCATCACTCAACTCTCCTCAGGAGTAGACCAGGGATGCCCACTATAAGAACCGATACTATCTGAATCTGCCGTCAAATCAAAGGCAATTATCCCGCTGATGCGACATACACTCACCAGCCTTACTGTATATACATCCAGCAGTTATCTTTTGCGTATGGCATTTTACGAGGTTTTCCATTGATATTTTTCCTGAAACTTTGAATACTCTCCGCTCGTTCAAGGTAGTATCCATACAGCCAGTTTATAGAATGCTATCTGATGAAGGCTTTCTATACGAACACTCAACCATCCCGAAAGGGAAGGAGGGCCCCATGAGGAATCTGCTTCTAGCCCTGGTCGCCGTCACTCTGATGGCCGCCAGCGCACCAGCTGAGCAGCTCGATTATCTCGACAAGCTGCCGCCGATCATCGATCGTGAGATTTTCTTCAGCGATCCCGAGATCGCCGCAGGACAGATCTCACCGGACGGGATGCATATCTCGTTTCTCAAGCAGTACAAAGGCAAACTGAATATCTGGGTCAAGGGCAAGGACGAACCGTTCGAGGATGCCTACCCTATCTCGGCCGACACTATCCGCAACGTACGTGGATACGGCTGGTCGCAGGACGGCAAGTTCGTCCTCTACGTACAGGACAAGGGTGGAGACGAAAACTTCCATCTCTTCGCTATCGACCCCAAGGGCAAAGCCGAGACGGCAACGGGCGTTCCCGTGGCCCGCGACCTCACCGACATCGACGGTATCCGTGCGATGTTCTACGCTTTCCCCGAGCAGACCCCCGACATCATCTACATGGGTCTGAACGACCGCGACGAGCGTTATCATGACCTGTACCGCCTCCATATCTCGACAGGCGAGCGCGAGCTCATCTTCGAGAACACCGAGGGATACGCCGGATACGACTTCGATCTCGACGGCAACCTGAGGCTCCTCTCGAAAACGACCGACGACGGCGGCACCGAGTACTTCCGCATCGACGGCGACAATATCGTCTCGATCATCAAGTCGACAAACGATGAATCAGTAGGCGTAGTCCGCTTCCACGAGGACGGAAAGCGCGTCTATCTCGACACAAATATCGGCGATGAGAACGATCTCTCCCGCCTGACCCTCTTCAATGTCGAGACTGGCGAAGAGACACTCGTCGAGTCCGACCCGAAGAAGGAAGTCGACTTCGGCGGCACCGTATTCTCAAACGTGACCAAGAAGCTGCTCGCCACATACTATGTCGGCGACAGGATGCGTATCGAGTTCCACGACAAGGATTTCGAGAAGGCATACAAGAAACTCAAGAAAAAGCTCCCCAAGGGCGACATCTACCTCGGCGCGACGACCAACGACGACCGCTATTGGTTCGTCACAGTCACGAGCGATGTCGATCCGGGCGCTACCTATCTCTACGATATGGAGAAGGGCGAGGTCGAACTGCAGTACAGGCCGAGGCCAAATCTGCCGACCGAGCATCTCGCCGAGATGAAGCCGGTCAAATACAAGACCCGCGACGGCCTTACGGTCCACGGTTACCTGACCGTACCGAAGGGCGTTAAGGCGAAGAACCTGCCCGTAGTGATGCATCCGCACGGCGGCCCGTGGGCACGTGACATGTGGGGTTACAATCCCGAGGTACAGTACATGGCCAACCGCGGCTATGCTGTCTTCCAGCCGAACTTCCGCGCTTCGACCGGTTACGGCAAGGCGTTCTTCAACGCCGGCAAGAAGCAGTGGGGCTTCACGATGCAGGACGACATCACCGATGGTGTCAACTACCTCATCGACAAGGGTATCGCGGACCCCGAGAAGGTAGCGATCTACGGCGGTTCATACGGCGGCTACGCGACGCTGGCCGGACTGGCGTTCACCCCCGACGTATATGCCTGCGGTATCTCATACGTAGGCGTCTCCAATATGCTGACATTCCTCAACTCGATCCCGGCTTACTGGGAGACGGCGAGGAAGTTCCTCAACGATCAGGTCGGCGATCCCGAGAATCCCGAGGACCTCGAGCGGCTCAAGAAGCAGTCGCCCCTCTTCTCGGCTGACAAGATCACCGCTCCCCTACTCGTAGTCCAGGGCGCCAACGACCCCCGCGTCGTCAAGGCCGAGTCTGACCAGATAGTCGTAGCGATGCGCGACCTCGGCCGCGACGTCGAGTACATGGTCGCTGAAAATGAAGGACACGGCTTCGCCAACGAGGACAACCGCGTGGCGATGTACGTAGCCATGGAGAAGTTCTTCTCCAAGCACCTCGGCGGACGTGTTCAGGAAGACGTCAGGTCCGACATCCAGACCAAGTACGACGAGCTGATGGTCCCCGTCGCGTCGGTGACGCTGCTGGAGCCCGAAGGCGACATCGACGCTGCAATGACAGCAGCGCTCCCCGCAGTCGACGCGAACCTGATCAAACCGGGCAAGCTCACGTACAAGGCTGTCGCCAGCGTTCAGGGCATGGAAGTCGACCTCGATGTCGTTATCGAGATCTCCGAGGGACAGTTCGACGACAAGCCCGCCTGGATGACTGTATCGACGCAGAACAGCATGATGGGCAACGCGATTGACACATTCATCGTAGATGGCACGAGCCTGCTGCCCCTCTACAGGGGAGTCACACAGGGCGGCGCTACTGTCACGATGGAGTACAGCGAAGCGGCCGTGACGGGTGAGATCGCCATGGGCCCGCAGGTGATGCCGGTCAATACAGCACTCGAGGCTCCCGTCTTCGGCGACGGAACAGCTCTCGATGTTGTCATCTCGGGACTGGCGCTGGCACCTGATTACAAGACCTCGCTCCGCTACTTCGATCTGCTCGCTCAGCAGGTGAAGGTATACATCGTCGAGGTAACCGGCATCGAGGACGTAACCGTCCCGGCCGGCACCTTCGAGGCGTACAAGATCGAGCTCAGGCCGATGGGCAACGAGCCAGGCGGCGGCACTGTCTTCATCGACACGAAGACGCGCCGTCAGGTCAGAGCGACGATGCAGCTTCCGGCGGCAGCCGGCGGCGGCTCAGTCACCTCCGAGCTTACGGCGATCGAGTAGTTCAGGCCGAATGGCCGAAGGGCGATCCCGTGATTGTCCGACAATTGCCGATTCAGGGGCGTCTCCACAGGGAGGCGCCCCTTTTGATAAATTCACTTTTCCGCCACGCCTCAATCCTGCTATCATCGCCCCGTTAATGAATATCCCCTATGGCCCCCTGAATCGGAGGAGGTCCGAGATGATAAATCGGTCAAAGATCTGGAAGCTCTCCCTCATCGCACTGGCCGTTATGCTGACGGTCTCATGCACGAAGATCGACTATGTCGGGAAGTCATACGCACCGACAGCCAATGTCGATGTCTATTTCTCCCTAGAAGACATCAAGGGCAACTACGAGGTGATGGGACACCTCACTGCGACCGCTGGTGAGTTCACCAGCTCTGAGAAGATGCAGGAGAAGATCATCGAGAAGGCCCGCGAAAAAGGCGCTGACGCAGTAGTGATCCTCGGCCTCGACCACTACATCAAAGACGGCGGAACGTCCTGGTCCGAAACGACCGAGACCGAGCACACCGGGGACGGCAAAAAGACGACCACGACCGGCTCACAGTCGAACAACACCGAGGAGATGAAAGAGATATCGGCGAGGTTCATCAAGTACAAGGAACACGGCGAATAAGCCGGACGGATGCGCCTGCTGACTTTCTGACCGATCTTGTAAGCATTACGGATTGACACATAGAGCCTTATTACGTAAGTTGACAGCATCAGACTAACGAGGAGGTCGAAAATGAAGAAGTTTAATCTTTGCAGCGAGGGCAAGTGTTGCCCCGAGGTCACCGTTGAGAACGACGAAGTAATCATCGTTGACGACGACGGCGGCAAGGTCAAGCTGACCAAGGAGCAGGTGAAGATCCTCTGGGAGAACCTGAACAAGTAATCCCGGTTTACTGCTCTTAAGATCTACGAAAGCGCCGGGAACCATCCCGGCGTTTTTCATTGAAAGAAACGATGAGATCGATATTTATAAATATCATCGCCGCTGTCTTTTTCCCTCCACCTTTCGACTACCGTATCGCAAGAGCGACGGAGAAACTCCCACATATCGAGGTCGATCTTCCCGGCGTAATTCGACAGCCTGAAGGCGGCATCCAGTATCTCTCCGTAGATATCGAGCTGGTCCTGGTCCCAGGCTCCGTTGCCGATTCTGACCGGCTTTGACCCCCTGTACCCTTCGAGGTTATCGAGAGTCTGCTCGGTCAGTTCTTTCTCGCCCCTAAGGCCGTACATCACCTGCAGGCCGCCATAGTCGCACATCACGCCTCTCATCCATCGCAGGTAGTTTTCCATCTCGGCGAGATGTCCCGTACCATAGAGAGCTTCAATAGTGAGCGACGAATCCCTCACCCAGGAATACCGATAGTCCCAGTTGCGGACCCCGCCTATCGATTCAGGCAGCGATGTGGTGGCAGCAGCGGCCAGCGCCCCGGTGGGGCCGTACTCGAGGAGTTTCAGGGTCAGAGCCGACCTGTCGACCAGAGGCCTGAATTCACCGATGTCGAGATCCCTGCCCGTCTCATTTCGAGCGAGCCACCCTCGCCAGTACCGTACCGTCTCATCGAGAGCGACCTCTCCCTCTTCGGAAGAAAGTCTCCCTGCCCCTTCACCGCCCGTGGAAAGACGAAGCCAGACTTCGCCTCCCTCATGCAGGGTAAAGGAGTTCCCGGCCGGATCAGAAAACCCCGGCGCTCCAGCGCCGGCGATATCGAGTTTTATATGCAAGCCGCCACCGGATGCGTCCACGGCACCTTCAGCGAGGGAGAGATCTGCATCTGCCCTGGCATAATCGAATCGTGGGTCGAAGATGATCTCGATCTCGTGGTCCCCGCTCTCTGACTTGATCTTTCTGAAAAGCGCTCGTGATCGATCCGTTGATTCGCTTTTCTGCCCATCCTGCATGGACATGAAATCAGTCAGGACTATCCGCCCGGCAGTATTCTCAAACACTGTCTGCAGCACTTTGGTGCCCTCGATGTAAAGAGATCTTGATTCGAATGGTCCTGAGGGACGAACGACGAATCTACCCCCGACTGTGTCGTCCAGAATCGCCGCAAACACGCTCGGAGAATCCATTTCTGGAATGCAGAGCCAGTCGATGCTGCCCGTATTGCTGACCAGTGCAACTGTCCGGGAATCACCGATTATGCCATAATCGTTTATCCTGCTGTACATGTCATGAACCTGAAAAGAGTCAATCTTCGACTGGAAGACATGACTCATCGTATTGCAGGAATTGATCTAGTGCAACATGATTACTGATCTGTCGGGAATCGCGCTACTATTTCAGAATGCTTCGTTAGCGGAAAAATAGAAGTTCCGGCCGCCCTCGCCTGTGACGGCATAGTCAAGCCTGAGGCTGAACCCCTGCTTGTTGATCCTGAACCGCACTCCGCCCCCACCGGTATACTTGATGCTGTCGAAGCTGTAGCTTCCCAGGTCGCGGGAGACATTACCGACACTTCCGAACACAGCCAGCCAGGTGACCCAGAGAAAAGGGATCCTGTATTCCGCCTGCGCGTACGCGGCGAACTTGTCCCTGTATCTGCCGGCCTGGTAGCCGCGCATTGAATTAGGTCCGCCCAGGAATGGCATATCCTGAAACGGCACGGTGCCTGTTGTGGACCTCGTGTAAAAACGGGTTGCAAATACATGGGAGCCGAATACCGGGAAGAATTTCCGCACGTCGAAACCGATGCTGGTGAAATTGTAGTCGCTGAGGGTGCTGATGCGACCGTACGAGACATGGGAAAGCGCGAGGTACCATCCTCTTTCACTGCTGAACCTGTTGTCGCGAGAGTCATATGTCGCGATGATTCCGGCGCCGGCAGTTGTTCCGCTTGTCGAGCCGGGGATGATCCCTTCCTCGAGGACACCATCCTCCTCGGTCTCGAGGATAAGCTCGCGGCGATACAGGAACTGAGCACCGAGTCTCAACCGCGGGTAGACCTCAAACTCACCGAGGAGGTTCGCCTGAACGACCTCGGGAGTATACCTCTCCTCATCGCCGTCTTCTGTGTCGGGACCGATGCCCCAGTAACTGTCGGGGAACTTCTGATAGCCTATCCCGGCCATCCCGTGAAATCCTCCCTCGAGATAGAGCTCAGGAGCGATCCCTATTATCGCCTGCTTCTTCTCCGTATAGAAAGAGATCCCCATCATGCTCGAAGGGTGCCGATCGCCGCGGCTGGGGAATAAATAACCCAGAGCGACCCCGCCGCCGAAGCCGGTCTCCGGGGTGTAAAAGGCGATCGGAAAACCGACCCAGTGCCCCTTCTCTATTTCCGTGGAAGATATATCGGCAGCCATGGAATCTGACTCGGCGACCCAGAATGTATCCGCGACAGACAGACTATCGCCCGGCTCGGCGCATCGGCCGGTGCCGGGCGACATTGTGAGTACCATGCAGGCTATGAAGCCCGCAATGTGGGGTCTACTCTTTATCCTCCGCAAGCCCCATCACCTCTGACGGAGTCTTCCTTATCTGGTTGAGTTTCCAGTCGGCTAGCATGAAGGGGAACTCGTACTGCGCAGATGACGCAAGGAACATCTTCTCCCCCGACAGCCCGAAGATCTTCAGGGTTTCATCCTGCGTTCCATGGATCGTCAGGGTGAATGTCGACTCGCTCATGTCCACCTGCTGATCGTCCCCCGGGAATCCGTCGGCTTGGAGATTTGTCAGGCGGTTGAGCATCCCGTCGATGACGGCGCCGTCAGCTTCGGTGTTGTCAGCTTTGATCCATGCTGTGATCGGCGGCCTGGGCTGTCCCTCCGCGGTCTGTTCCACAGGCTTTGAGATCTTCGTCAGCGATAGTGTCTCACCATTCGCTTCTATAGTCAGGCCTGTTATCGTGTTCCTGTCCAGGGTCATGACCTTCTTGTCGCGGATCCCCCATATCTCGACGTCGAAAGTGCGCCTGATATTGCCGCTGACCTGGTAGACGTTCGTGTCGTCAGCAAGCTTCACATAGGTATGCCGCTGTGTCGATGCCGTCTTCCCTATGTCGAGCTTGAGCAGCGATTTCTCGATGCTTGACGCCTCGACGAACACGCGCTTGTCATTGCCCAGATCGTACTGGACGTAGCTCTCCGCCTCGGATACGAGCGATACGATATCCAGCCCGCTGAGAATCTCGAGCATCCCGTCGACCTTGCCCTTGTCTATGGGATATCCCATAGGATCGGACACCCATCCTTCGGCTGATCTCTTCAGTACAAGCCTGCCGGAGGGCCCGATGATATCGATTTTCATGACCTGCTCCGCGGCAGGCGTGATGATCTCCGGTATCTCGTAATGGGTCCTGTCGGTGTTACGGAGCACGAGATAGAGGCCGAGGGCCACAATGGCCACCGCGAGTATTATATATTCCTTTTTCATTCCTCTTTCCTCCAGCCTGCTCTACCCGGCGAACATCGCCTGGATGCGGCGCTTCCTGTTCGAGCGCCTCGCCCATACAACGATTCCGAGCGCCACTACGAGTACTGGCAGCCCGGCTATATTGAGAGTCTTGACGAAAGTCCTGGTGCCGGCGCCGGTATCACCGAGAGGATTGAAGCGCTGCGTCTTCCCCCTCATGTCGGCGTAGGCATCCCGGCCGTTGAGATGATCGATAACGTTCAGGATAAAGGTCGACTGCGTCGATGCTCCTCCCTCATCGAGGATGTTGTTGCCGAGCACTTCGGAGCTGGTTATCAGGAATATCTTCCCGGGCCGGCCCTTCCCGACCACGGCGCCCTCGCCTGTGACGAGATCCGCGTTCTGACCGCCTGCTGCTCCAGCTGCAGATGTCGTGTCGGCCTCTTCAAGTTCAGGCGCTGGTTTCTCGGGGACGGGTTTCCCGGCGAAATAGCTGGTGAACTCTCCCGATATCAGCGCCGCGAGGTCGTAGCTTTCCATCTCGGACAGATCCTCGGGGGGCGCCATCGCCCACGGACTGAGGTCGATCCTGCCGCTCATCTCCCATGACTCATCTGACGAGGAGAAGAGAACATCACCCTGCAGGCCCGACTGAGCGAGGGCTTCCTCCCTCAGTGTTATCGGCGAGACCTTGAGCATCACGAGGGACTTTACGTATTTCATGAATTCGAGATCGCCGTTGATCTTCTCGTTCTTGATAATCGGCGCGAAGTATATCTCCTGCTTGCCGCCGCCGTACTGCGGTGGCATCTGCTGTTCGAAGCAGCTCCTGTCCAGCACATACGAAGGCGTGATCGACACGCCGTAATGGTCGAGCATCTTCTCCAGGCCGGTACTGACCGGGAGGAAAACAGGGCCCTGCTGGCGCCCCTGGCTCTGAGGCATGTTCATCTCGTTGAAAGCATCGTAGAAGATCGCCAGGGACTTGCCCTTCATCAGGAACTGGTCTATCTGGAAGAGCTCGAAATCGTTGAACGTCTCCTTCGGGCCGGCCATGATTAGACAGTCGATCCCGTCGGGAATGCCGTCGGCGAGCATGACCTCGCTGATCGAATAGTTCTGCGAGACCAGGTTGCTGAAATTGGTCAACCCGGTTGAAGGCTGCTGCGGCTGGCCCGGCATCTGCTGCGCGCCTCTCAGGGGAGCAGTGCCGTGACTGGCAAGGTAACCGATTCTCTTGTTGATATCCATGACATCGTCGATAGCCTCACCGATACGCTCTCCCAGCGTGTTCAGGTCGGCGAGCTGGTACTGCGTGCCGAATAGAGGCACGTTGTATACCTCAATAAGAGGCAGCGTCCTGAACTTGTCGCCCTTTACGACGACGATCGAGGCTGCCCCGCTCCCCGCCGGCACTACTACATTGCCGTTTGCGTCCGTGCTCTCGCGCCAGCGAAGCGTCACGATGTTGTACCTGCTGTTCTCAGCCTCCGCGGCCGGGTCGGCTGTCGGGTCGCTGGCGGAAAACTCGAGCTTGCCGTAGTACTTCCCGCTCAGCTCCGTGACGATCTCCTCGATACGCAGGGGCATCTCTGCCAGCCCTTCCATGCGGATCTGGGGACCGATCTCGATCAGCGCCGGTGAGAACATCAGCTTGATCTCGACCGGCTCCTGCATCCCTACGAGGGCGCTTATCTTGTTGTTCATCTTCTCGATCTTCGAAGTGATCGTATATTCGAGCCCGTCTGTCGTGGTAATCGCGGGGATCTTGTCGATGACATCGCCGTGAATGAAAACCATCCCCATGTAGGCCCGCTTGAACTTCACCTCGTCCTGCTCGACGTCCTGAATCTGCACGGGCTGGATGCCGAAATCGCGGGCGAGCTGCTGGTTGCGCTTCTCGTCCTCGCCGATATCGCCCTCCTCCGGGCTGACGTCATAGAACCGATAGTTGAAATACCTGTTCGACTTGACCGAGTACTCCTCGAGAAGGTCCCGCAGGTACCGCTCCGTGGTATTGTGCGGCGCCGGCAGGTTCTTCGTGAAGAATACGTTTATCGTCAGCGGCTCGGAGAGGTTACCGACTGCTTCACTGCTCGCCTTTGAAAGCGAATAGATCCCGTTTGACGTGAGATCCGCCCTGAGGAAGAGGGTCTGCCCGGCGACATTGACCAGGATGACGACCACGAGGTAAACGAGGAATCTGTAATACTTGCCCATTCTCATCTGCCTGTTCATCTCTCCCCCTTTCTACTTCTTTTCCTGGAGCACCAGGAATGTCCCGTAAAGCGCCACGAAGACGACGCTCAAAAAGTAAAGGATGTCTCTCGTGTCGAGTATTCCCCGCGACACGTTCTCAAAATGGAAATCCGCCCCGATAAACTGGAAGAATCCGAGCATCGACTCGGGGAGGAAAAAGAGTATCTTGTCGACCATCGTAAGTGCGAAGCAAATGATCATCCCGATGATGAAGGCGATGATCTGGTTCTTCGTCAGCGCCGAGGCGAAAAGCCCGACGGCGCAGAAGGCCGCTCCCAGAAGGAGCGCCCCCACATATCCTCCGATGACAGGCCCCCAGTCGAGATCGCCGAGCAGGGAGACCGAAATCGCGTAACTGACCGTCGGCAGGAGCATGACCGCGATGAACGCCAGCGCGGCCAGGAACTTGCCGAGGATGATATCCGGGTCCGCAACAGGCATCGTGACGAGTATCTCGTAAGAACCGACGTTGTACTCCTCGGAAAAGAGCCTCATCGTTATCATCGGCACGATGAACGAGAATATTATCGGAAGAAGCGAGAAAAAGTTCCTCAGCTCCGCCTGGCTGTACAGGAAGAAAGTCGAAAAGAAGAACCAGCCGGTCAGAACGAGGAATATCGCTATCACGATGTAGGCGATCGGAGTCACGAAATAGTGTTTGAACTCCCGCTTGAATATATGCATCGTGTTTGCCGCTGCTGTCATCTCAACCCTCCTTTTCCTGCGTAAGATCACTGAAGATGCTCTCGAAACTCTTCGACTCGCGCACCAGCTCGAGCAGGGCCCAGTCCTTCGTCTTGACCCTTGCGTAAACCTGCTCGCGCAGATCGTCGCCCGTCCTGCAGGAGAGGCGGAGACGTGTGTTGCCGTTCTCACCGCTCGCGTCGACAGAAGCGATACCGGCGACTCCCTCGAAGAGCTGCTTCGCCTCGCCTTCGGGGGCGTCCTTGAGCAGGAGGCTTATCGAGTAGTCCTCCGCAGTGGTGCGTTTGAGTTCCTCGGTCGAGCCGTCAGCGACGATCTTTCCGCGGTTTATGATAACGACCCTGTCGCAGGTGGCCTCGACCTCGCTGAGGATATGCGTCGAGAGGATGACTGTCTTCTCGCGGCCTATCTTCTTGATGATATCCCTGATCTCTACGATCTGGTTCGGGTCCAGACCCGTCGTCGGCTCATCGAGGATGAGGATCTCGGGATCGCCGATCATCGCGTGAGCCAATCCGACCCTCTGCTTGTAACCCTTCGAAAGCTCACTGATCGACCTGTGCATCACGCTCTCGAGGCCGCATATCCCGGCGATCTCCCTGATCCTGCCCTCACGCGTCTCCTTCGGCATCTCGCGGATATCGGCTACATACTGGAGATAGTCGTAGACGATCATGTCCTGGTAGACCGGGGCGGACTCGGGGAGATACCCGATCAGCTTCTTGATCTCGAGCATCTCGTTGTCGATAGAATGCCCCTTCACGGTGACCGTGCCCTCCGTGGGCGCGAGGAAACCGGTGAGGATCCGCATCGCGGTCGTCTTTCCGGCTCCGTTCGGCCCGAGCAGCCCGAGGATCATCCCTTTTTCGATCGTCAGGCTGATGTTGTCGAGGGCGCAAAGGTCGCCGTAATATCGGGTTAATCCGGTAATCTCGATCATGTACGGCTCCTTTCCTTTGTGTTTGATATTGAATCCGGCAGTTGCGAAGAGGCGTCCAGCGGTGCGGGCGCCCCTGTTTCTGTCGTTCAGTCAACAGGTGCAGAATATTAACGGCCTCTGCGGTGCCGGTTCAACCCCAAAATGCAGTTTCGCGGCTGTCCTATAATGTTATAGGTGCATTATACCTATATGCGCAGAAAATGTTCCCGATTGGGATGAAAAAAGCCCCGGCGCCCGGCTTGAGGGCCGGACTCCGGGGCATCGCCGCAATCGGTGAACAGGGGCGGCGTTTATCTATCAGTCGTCGTACTTGTCGGGCACTGTGTCGATATGATCCCATGCCTCGAATTCGAACCCGTCGAGGGTCATCCCCCAGAGGGTCATCATCGTATCGCCGCAAGCGACTCCCGTCTCGTTCCTGCGGAAATGGAACATCAGGTCCATGTCGCCGTCATCGTCGACATCCCCGAGGTGGCACTTGCCGTGTGTCTCGTACGCTCCGAGGGGGCCGAACCTCACCGAGGCGCAGTCGACAGCCTGGGCGTCGAATCCGTCGGTCGTTAGGATCGCTACGGGGATGACTCCGTTGCCCTTCCCCTTGCAGTTGACCGGGTTCTTGTCGCTGCCCGGCTTGATGTCGATCGTTACTTCCGGGGCCGTCGTCCATGTGATCTCGGCCTCGAACTGAACGTACATGCAATCCGCCGTATCGGCGCGGGCGACAGCCTCGCCGAACTCACCGGTGCCCGTGTTGACCAGATCGAATCTCAGGAAGTTGGCCAGTTCAAGGACGCTGCAGGGCTCGCCGCCAGGAGGGCAGGTGTCGGGATTGTAGTTGAAGAGTGAATCTATCGAGATCGTCCTCTCCCAGACTCCGCCCATCAGGCTGGCTGTGCCGATATGATAGTCGTTGAGGTATATCTCGGCGCCGTCATCGGCGATTACCTTGAGATGCATCGAGGGGGCGGTGATTCCTTTGGGAAGGCCGAAGGTCGTCTCGAAGACACCAAGCGAGTCATCCTGGCTGTGCGTCGTCACAGGTCTCGAATTCTCGAGCATCCCGGCTGTCACTGCGCAGGAGCACTCCGGCAACGGTCCTCCGCCGCCGATCAGGGCTGCCCATATAGCCTCGAGCGGGGGAACCGTCACCTTGATATCCCCGTCAGTACCGCCGCAGGTATCCATCCCGCTGTAGATCGTCAGCGTGTCCTGCCCGTAGTCCATATCCTGACGGCTCACCAGACCCATCGTGGCATCGCCAGAGACGGGGTTGTCGTCGCTGCTGCAGCCTCCATAAAACAAAAGCGCCGC
The DNA here is from genome assembly GCA_964457905.1 of uncultured bacterium. GTDB lineage: Bacteria > Krumholzibacteriota > Krumholzibacteriia > Krumholzibacteriales > Krumholzibacteriaceae > JAUWCL01. Next base: position 14,490 of record CAYWGA010000045.1, read on the forward strand.
AGATATGATCAATGCGGCGGCAGGTAACGTCATTCTTTTCATCTCAGCCCTCCGATGTTCAGCCATGTAGTAATCTCTGATATCGGTCAATTATACATCAACGCCCGGGGGCACTCAACAAACAAGAATATTTACAAAACACTTTTCCGTTGAATCCGGAAGGGCCTTACGGGTATAGTATCGCCTTCGGGAAGACCCGGAAATGACCGGCGAACACCAGCCGGCTTACTTTTTGGAACCGTTATGCACATACATGCATAACGGTCGGATCCCAAGGAAGGTATCGATGAGGGTCCCGCAGCGCTTTCGATCACAGTTTATAATCCTGCCCGCCCTGGCCCTGCTCATGGGGCTTCTTATCAACTGTTCCGACGATGATCCGCTCGCTCCCGACGAGATCAGGTCCTCGCGGTCGTATCAGGGGCATGCCTCGGACACAGATATAAACAACTTCGTCAAGACTTACCCCCACACGGTGGGTACCCGCCTCGACGACTGCCAGACATGTCATACGAGCGGCGAAGTCATGAGCGACAAGGGACCCGTCACCGCCAATCCATGTGATTTCTGTCACTTCGTGATACATCCGCCTGCAGGCTGGACCGGGCTGCCGACGAGCTTTGCACAGACGCTCAACCCTTACGGCACCGCTTATGACGATGCAGGCAGGGACGGCGCTGCGATACTGGCTATCGCAGGCCTCGACAGCGATGGGGACACATACGATAACGACGAAGAGATAGCTGATCTGAGATATCCGGGGGACGCGGGAAGCATGCCCGGGCAGGAGCTCTGCGCTTCCATAAAGGTGACGATGGACGACCTGCTGGATATGCCCAGGCACATACAGTTCGGGCTGGCCAACACGACCAAGCAGCAGTTCGACTATTACGCAACATACACCGGAGTCAAGATAACCGACCTGCTCGAAGCGGTCGGTGTGGACCTGACCGGAGCGACGAGCATCGATGTTCTTGCTCCTGACGGTTACGCGCGTTCCTTCACTGTCGAACAGATAACACAGCAGTATCCCGATCACCGCTTCTGGAGCGGATTCGACGTCGACGCACTCGGAGCCGACTGCGCTTTCATCGAGTATCCCCCCGAGACGTACGGCCTCGCCAGCGGAGACTGGATTGGCGTGGAAATCGGGCACGAGCAGTGGCACATCATCGCCTGGGAACGTGACGGTGCGGCTCTGGAGCCGTCCTATCTCGATCCCATTACCGGGAGGATCATCGGTGAGGGGCCATTCAGGAATATCATCCCTCCCGGCTCGGCTACCGACGACTACAACACCCCCGACAGGGGAAAGAACCAGGACAATACCGGATGCACGGTCCGTGAATGGGATTTCGACGGCGACAAGGATCACAATGCTGGCAGCATGATCAAGGGCGCCGTAATAATCCGGATAAACCCGATGCCGGCCGGATGCGAGGAGTTCGACATCATCAACGGAGGCTGGGCCCTTATCGATGAGATGGCCATACTGATCTACGGCCATGGGATGCCGACTGAATAATTATGAGAATGGCTTTATCGAATAAGATAATCATCACGGCCCTGCTGGTCATGGTGTTGATCCCGTCTTACGCGGCCGGGGAAGATAACAGCTCGTCCCCCACCCTCGACATGGAGGCAACGGCCAGCTTCTGGTGGACGATCTACGAGCAGGTCCAGAACGGCCTCACGCAGCAGGGAAGCGGCGACAAGGCGGACAATTACGCGTCGGGTTTTGCTTTCAGGCACGGGAGGATCGCCTTCATCTTCGAATCGCCGAAGGGTGACCTGCAGCTCCTCCTGAGGATACGGCTCGAGGAGAGGACCGACATCGTCGACTTCTACGGCGGCTGGCTGCCCACGGAATATTTCAGACTTTATATCGGCCAGATGAAGATCCCTTCGACGGCCGAGGTGCTCACCGCATACAACGATCTCGATTTCGCGTCGAGGTCGACCTTCGGCAGAAAGGTCGGCGACTATTCGATGACGAGGACACCGTATATATCCTCGGTCATGGCTGCGAAGTCGTACGACAGGGACCTCGGGCTGGCGATAAAGGGATCGTGGCCGCCTGACAAATACTGGGATATCCGCTGGTTCCTCATGGCCGGCAACGGGATGGGAGCCAACAGGTACATCGGCGGCCGCGAGAACGAGGAGTTCCTCTACACCAACTCGCTCGGCGACATGTACTTCGGCGGGAGGCTGGAGGCCTCTCCCATCCAGTGGATCACTGCCGGAATGCACGCAAGCAGCAACAAGCATGAAGACGTCTCTCTGGGAGACCGCGGCCCGATAATGGACATCGACAGGAAGGCCTGGTCGGCGGACATCGCGGTCGGCCACTCGAATGCGCCGCGAATGTACGGCTTCTACGGTGCGGGTGAGATGGAGGATTACTTCGATGCCCAGCAGTATCTCTATGATTATTCAGGCTGGGGATTGCAGGGGGTCTGGCCGCTGCTGAAGGGCAGGCTCGAACTGGCGCTGAGATTCGACAGGTTCGTCAGTGAGTCGGGGCGAGATGGAACCGAGATGGTCCAGGACAACTGGACGGCGGGGATCAACTGGTCACCGCTCGAGAATCTGAGGATCCAGCTCAACTACGTAACCAAGAAAGCGACGAGCGAGTTCGAATCAGATATCGATGACGACATCCTCTACATGAACTTCCAGTTCGACTTCGACGCGCATCTCCTCGGTCCGGATCGATGACGATCTGACACGAATCCGACTTCACCTGTTTTTATCCCGGTTCTTAAGATGCCTTGCGAATATCTTGATGTCCTTCCATTTCGATTTCTCGATCGCGCTTGGTTTCATTGTCTGTCTGTTCGCCAGATACTCGTATTCCTTTTTCAATTTCAGATAACTTTCAAAACGCTTGGCTGACAGGGTATTGGTCTCCAGAGCTTCCCGCACTGCGCATCCCGGTTCGCTTTCATGATTACAGTCCCGAAACTGACAAGCTTCCGCAAGGCGTTCAATATCATCGAATACCTGTTTTAATCCTTCTTCCTCACCCCAGACCTGCAGTTCACGCATACCGGGAGTATCGATCACCATACCTCCATCTGGCAGGACTATAAGCTCCCTGTGTGTAGTCGTATGCCGCCCCCGGCTTCCGACTTCATTCACTTCGTTGACTTTCATATATTCGGTACCGAGTAGTGAGTTGATGATCGTTGATTTTCCCACTCCGGATGATCCTAAAAATGCTACTGTCTGACCTTTCTTGAGATACCTGGCCAGGAGATCGATTCCGGTCGATTCTATTGCGCTGACAGCCAGTACATCCGTTCCGATCGCAATTGATTCGACTTCATTCACTCGTGCATCATATTCGGGACAAATATCAGATTTGTTCAGGAGGATAACGGGGGTGATCCCGCTATCCCAGGCGACTGAAAGATATCGTTCGATTCGCCTTAAATTGTAATTTTCATCCAACCCGGTAACAATAAATACAGTATCAATATTTGCGGCGATCACCTGTTCATCAGTGACATCACCAGCCACTTTCCGGCTGAACCTGTTTTTTCTAGGAAGTAACGCATGAATTGTGGCTTTCTTTTCATTTGGCCGTATCGTGACCACTACCCAGTCACCAACAACAGGATATCCACTCTTTTCTCCAACGCCATGCCGGAATTTGCCGGACACTTCACACCAGTATTCACCTGCTTCACCGATCGCCGAATATATATTTCGGTTATCTCTCGTTACCCGTAAAGGGACGTAATCATCCCCCTGATACGCCTTGAATGCATCGCTTAATCGGGAATCCCAACCCAGTATTTCCAGATTCATATTATATCCTGCAATTCTTGTAATCTGTTCTACTTCGACAGACTGATCATCCCCTGACTTCCAGTTCCAGTACGGCTGAATGACTCTTCCTGACTTCAGGGCCTGGGCTCACGGCAAATCCCGCCTTACGGGCCGTTTCCAGGCTCGCGGCGAAAGCCTCCTCCGACACGTGTCCTGCCGGCTCGATTACAAGGCACCGTCCGCCCGGCTTGAGCGCCTGGCGGAATTCCCTGAACAGCCTGTCCGGATCGGGCACTTCATGGACGAGATACAGCGCGAGTACCAGGTCGATGGTGCCGTCCAGATCGCTTACACCAAGCGAATAGGCCGGACAAAGCCTCGCCGTAATGACATCCGACATCTTCGCCCGGCGCACACGACGCTCAAGAGCGCTGACCATCCTCTGCTGCAGGTCGACGGCATGGACCCTGCCCTCCGGGCCAGTCAGCCTGGCCGCCGCTAGGGTGAAAAAACCCATCCCGCTACCCGGTTCGAGGATATTCATCCTCTTTTTCACGAATGGCGACAGTATTTTCCGGGGATTTTCGAATATTCTTCTGATCGGGCTAAGCAGGAAATACCCCATCCACCATGGACATACACGCTCTGCCATCTGTTTCACCGCCAGGTCTGTTGTTATAACCCATTGAACTATGGTATAATTATGACATGTTCCCGCACGAAGGGGAACATGGTTGTTCGAACAATTGGGCCAGGGCCGCAACGGAATCTCGCAGTTTTCACTTGCTGCCATGACCTGAGGTCATACTTCAAAAGACGAGCATCTGTGCCATGGACTTCAGGAACCTGAAAGGCGAACGCTTCAGACGTGTCGTAGCCGTACTGGCGGTCGCCGTAACGATCTACTACCTCTACTGGCGAGTCACCGAGACGTTCAATCCGAACGCCCTCTTCTTCTCGTGGTCGCTCTGGTGTGCCGAGGTCTTCGGTTTCTTCACCACCCTTCTCTTCTACTTCACCGTCTGGAAGCCGAAGACGCGCGAGGCTCCCGAACCGCTCGAGGGACGGACCGTCGACGTCCTGATACCGACGATAAACGAGCCTGTCGAGGTACTGAGAAAGACGCTGCTCGCCTGCAACGACCTGAAATATCCCCACAGGACCCTCGTCCTCGATGACGGGGGGCGTGAAGAGGTCAGTGAGCTATGCATCGAGCTCGGCTGCACCTACCTTGCACGCGATGAGCACGAGGACGCCAAGGCGGGCAACCTCAACTTCGGCCTCGAACACTCCGAGGCGGAGTTCGTCGCGGTCTTCGACGCCGACCACGCGCCGCTGCCCCATTTCATCGACCGCCTGCTGGGATATTTCGAGGATGACGATCTCGGATTCGCGCAGGCTCCCCAGGAATTCTACAACATCGATTCGTTCCAGCACCGCGTAGCGGCCGAGAAGAAATATATCTGGGCCGAGCAGGGGCTCTTCTACTACATCATCCAGCCCGGCAGGGACCACTGGAACGCCGCATACTTCGTCGGCACCTGCGCGATCATCCGCAGGAAGGCTCTCGACGACATCGACGGGTTCGCGACCGGCTCGATCACCGAGGACATGATGACCTCGATCCGGCTGCAGTCCGAGGGCTGGAACTCGGTCTATCACAACGAGCCTCTCGCTTACGGGATCGCCGCCGAGACGATCGTGCCCTTCCATATCCAGCGGCGCCGCTGGAGCCTTGGCGGATGGCAGGTCTTCTTCAAGGCCAACCCGTTCTTCATCAAGGGGCTGAGCTTCCCGCAGCGGCTCTGCTACCTGGCGAGCCTCATCTATCCGTTCGAGGGGTTCCAGAAGCTGGTCTTTTATATCACTCCGCCGATAATCCTGTTCACCGGCGTACTGCCGATGCACGCAGTCGATATAAAGTACCTCCTCCACTTCATACCGTATTACGCGATATCGATCTTCGCCTTCAACGAGATGGGCCGTGGTTTCGGAGGCAACCTGCTCCTCGAGCAGTTCAGCATGGGCAAATTCATCACATATCTCAGCTCGCTCTTCGCCTTCCTCATGCCGAAGCGGTCTCGGAAATTCAAGGTGACACCGAAAGGGAGCAGCGGATCATCCGGCAGGTACCTTATACCGCAGATCACAGTTGTGCTCGTAAGCATAACCGCCATAGTCTGGGCGCTTACTTTCCTGATTCTCGGCGACAGGAGCGACGAGTTCATTATCGCTGTCAACAGTCTCTGGGCCCTCTACAACACCGGCCTGGGGATAGGGATAATCCAGTACGCGCGGAAAAAGTTCGCCCAGAAGAGAGAGAACTTCCGGATCGCAGACAACATTCCGATGTTCTACCGCTATGAGAACGGCGAGGGCCGCGAGAAACGCATCGCGGTCGCCGACAACCTCACGCACGAAGGGATCTCGATCATGACGATCGGGAAGGCTCCAGCGGAGAGAAAGATCGGGCTCGAGCTGATCCTGCCCGGCGGGAACATCGAGACAGAAGGATATATCACGCATAGCAGGACGGTGAAGGCGAACGGCCACCTCGCATCGAGACTCGGCATAAAGCTCAACGGCATGCCGCGGGAACGAAGGGACCGGCTCACGCGTTATCTCTCCGCCTCGTCCGTCTCGAAATTTCTCAGCGAGTACTCTACGAGATACGAGACGTACCTCGACAGGAGGCTGAAGAAGGACGAGGAGATCCCCGAGAGAGCGCGAAGGGTCCGCTCCTGGCTGCCGGCAGTCGTAACGAACGGCGACAGGAAACCGCGGTATTCAGCTGTCCGGAACGTATCGGAGACAGGCTGCATGATCGCCACCGAGACCCCCGTCGAGCCGGGGGGCGCCGTGAAGATGAGGGTCATCGTCGGCCAGGATATAGTCGATATCGAGGGAAAGGTCGCACGGACGATACTGCTCCCTGTCGAGGATTTCCCCGAGGCCCTGATGGGCATCGAGTTCGACGAGCCGAACAGTGAGCAGGCAAAGTATCTCGTAATGATCGCCGATCAGATCGAAGAGCTGGTGGAATAATGAGGTCTACAAGGATACATTACATCCTCCTCGGAGGCATCCTCGCCTACGGACTGGTGATCAGCCTGGTCAAGCTCGATTACAACTCGGTCTTCGTCGATGAGGCATATCACATAGTGATGGGGCGCCAGCTCGTCGCCGGGGAATACTGCCCCGGCTGCCCGGCGCATACAGGCTCGGTAATGACATGGCCGCTGTTCGCCTCTTTCGGGGACCAGTTCGGCGGGCTGTACGGCGCCCGTATCATGAACATCATCCTTGGACTGATGCTCACAGTCTGCATCTACCTTGCAACGAGGATGCTCACCGGCAGGGATCTCGGACTCCTCGCCGCGGCGATATTCATGTTCTCGGGCCAGGCCCTCTACCTTATGAAGCTCGCTACGTATGACATGACTGCGGCCCTCTTCCTGGGGGGCGCGTTCCTCATGACGGTGGCGGCCCATAAGGCTCAGTCACCAGGATACGAGGCAGCCTCGCTCGTAACGGCTTCGATCCTTCTCTGCCTCGCGGCTATCACAAAGTACCTGCTGCCGGTGTTTATCCCGGCCTTCCTCATATATGTCATCCTCAGATACGGCGTGATGAAGTCTGTCCTTTTCGCGCTCGCGCCACTGACCATTTTCATGACCCTGTTCTTCTGGTTCACTCCATATCCGCCCAACCCGCAGGTTATCTACCAGATCGAGAATGCCCGGGATGTCTCGAACCTGCCGCTGGCTACGATATTCGACTGGACCTTCCGCTGGCTCTCGCTGGCATACCTGCTTGCCGCCTTCGGCCTCTTTCACGAGAAGTACAGGCGTCTTGCCGCCCTGCTCATACTTGCCTCGATGCCTATCCTTCTGATCCATATCGTCACGAGGGCCGAGGCTTCGGTAAACAAGAACGTCGTGTTCGCACTGCTTTTCCTCGCACCCGCCGGCGCGATGGGAATCGACCATATCGCTCACATCTTCTCGATGCGCGAGACGAGCCGTGCGGTGAAGCTCTTCTTCACCGTCTCGGTGATAACTGTCGTCTGGGCATACGGGATCAACAACCTCAGGTGGCTCGAGAAGCAGCACCCCGACGTCAGCCCGGTCATCGAGTACCTCAGGCATAACGGATTCGAGGGGATGACTGTCGCGACGAACGGCTGGGACGGCGTGATGTACGAATACGCTCTCGAGTCGGAATATCCCGGCGCGAGGTTCGATCACATCACATGGTTCATCCGCGGCGATGATGACGCCCGAACGCTCGACTCACGGGTCGACTTCATCATCTGCGAGGACGATTACTACGGAAAACATTACCGGAGCGAACGCTTCCAGGACATCCTGGACGCGGACTGCACTCTGCTTGAAGATTTTACGATAGAGCATTCGTGGGGCGAGACACATGCCCTCGTATTCGGAAGGAGATAACAATGAACCGATTTTTCGGTGGAACACTGGTGATGCTGCTTGTGATGGCGGCTGGAGCAGGAGGAGTGCACGCTGAGATCGCGGGACTGCGTGGCGCCTCATGGGGCGAACTGAGGTATGAAATACCGAAGGAAGGCGAGGAGAACCTCGTTCTCGACGGCTGGATCAAACAGGGGCTCGACTGGGGCAAGTGGGGCAACACATCCCTGAACACATATGCAAAACTGCGATTCAAGTGGGATACCGAGGGAATCCCCTGGAACAATCTGATGGGCCCCACACTCGGCATCTCCCTTGATTCCTTTACACCGGCTGGATTCTCTGGATCCCTCGGCGCCGAATACACGTGGGAGAAACAGATGACCTTCGACGACGCCAGTGTGATGGACCAGAAGGTGATCATCTACGTCAACTGGTATGGATGGTGGGATCTGAAAGACTGATCAGTTTGATCTGCGACTTTGCCGCCGGCACCCTCCGGTCCGGCGGCACCCACCGCCTTTAACTCCTTTAAAATCTTTAACATCCATATATTCCTCCCATTGCCATGCAACAGGTTCCCCCCTGATGCGTATTCATATATGTGGCTGTTTTGCGTATCCGGAAACTTTACGCTCACTGAAGGAGGAGCGATGAAAAGGACATTGGGGATACTCGTGCTCGTGGCACTCGTATGCTCGCTCTCGACGGTTGCCTTCGCCAAGAAGACGAAGGTAATCGAGAAGACTTTCGACGGTGTCAATGAGCTGAAGATCGAAACGATCCTCGGCGACTGCATCATCAAGCAGGGCGACGGCGACAAGATCAGCATCCGTGTCGAGTACACGTATGATGATGACGATTTCGAGGCGAAGTTCAAGGAGAGAGGCGGATCCCTCCACATCGAGGAGGATCTCGACGGAAATGACATCAAGGGCGATTCTGAATGGTTCATTACAGTACCTGCCGGGATAAACATCGAGTTCAAATCCGCGACAGGAAGTCTTAAGGCCTCCGGGCTGAGCGGAGAGCTCGAAGCCAGCTCAGGTACCGGCAACATGATAATCGACGGGTACAAGGGCGAGATCGACCTCAACAGCGGCACCGGCAACGTAATTCTGGCCGGCTCCAAAGGCGAGTTTAAACTCAACTCCGGCACCGGCAACGTAACGATCGAAGACTCCGATGGAGATTTCGACGCCAACTCGGGCACCGGCGATGTACAGATCACAAAGGCCAGCGGTGATTTCGAAGCTAACTCGGGCACCGGCGACGTCGAGGCAACCGAGCTTGAGCTCGAGGATTATGGTGATTTCTCTTCCGGCACTGGCAATGCCCAGATCGACCTTCCATCGGGAAAAGCGTACGAGCTCGAAGTCAGCTCGGGAACGGGCAAGGCTACGATAGAATGCGGCGGCGCCGACCTTGACGCATATGTGGAGATGTCGATGAGGAAACGCGACGGGAAGATCTCTTCATCATTCGATTTCGAGGACGAAGAGGTGTACGAGCGCAACGACGAGAAATACATCAGGAAATGGTTCACCAAGGGTGACGGCTCGAGGAAGATAGAGATACGGACAGGTACCGGCAGGGCCAAGATCAAGAAGTAGCCGGCTTGTTCAGATGCAGCTGAAGAACGTCAGTCCTTCAGGGAAAACGGGGCGGGACCTCAGGGTTCCTGCCCCGTTTTCTTTTTCTGTTTCGATATTGATACCGCGACGATAATGGTCCAGCCGGCCAGCACGGCAAGCTGCTGCTCGGGGCTCGGAGAATTGTAGCCGCTCTTAAGCGCGGTGAGAATAAAGGGGATCACGATATATCCCCCCGCCATCCAGCGGGTCAGCCGGAAGCGGGCAGTCACATATCTCAAGCTCTCCACGGCAGCTGGAATCATGGCGATGAAGGCAAGCACGAGCAACCGGTCGACATTCTTCGCGAACAGGGGCTGGAGATAGACCAGGATCAGAAACGGCAGGGCTCTCAGGAGTATCCTGCCCCCCTTCCTGTCAGAAAACGCCAGCAGCGCCAATATAAGCACTCCCCACGTTCCCACCGTTCCTCCGCGGATGAATCCTAAAAAGCCACTGCTCAACCTGTCCACCCCTATCGTGCTGAAAAGTTCGATTAGAGACGGCTGAGGAAGAGAAGGAACAGCGGCACGAACGCCCAGATAGACGGCGACGGGGAGAACAGAGACTGCCAAAGCCCGTGTCGCCGCCTTCCTGTCGAAAAGACTCTCCGCCCTGATGGTGTAGGCGAGCGGAAGGAGAAAGAGCGCGCTTTCCTTGGCCAGGACAGCTACCGCCAGGGTGATGCTGAACCAGATGTCGTGTTTTCGCAGAAGGAAGTAGAGCGACAATGCTCCGAAGAAGAAAAGAGCCGGCTCTGTGAGCCAGAAATCGTATATGCAGAACTTCGCCCCGGCGCTGAGGGAATAGAAAATAGCGATCCCGGCCATAGCCAGCCAGTTGTTCCCTACAGTCTCGAACACGATGTAATAGACAAGTACACCTGTTCCGACAAGAAGGATGATGGAGAGGAAGTAGAAGCTGTCGGCGAGCCCGAACGGCATCAGCCTGACTATTGTCGGAGTGAGAATACGATAACAGAAAGGCGCCTGGTACAACCCGCCCGGCTCCTCAGCCATGGCGATGTAATGCAGGTGGTCACCTCCAGCCTGGAAGGCCGGATGGGTGGATGTCATCGGATCGACGCTGCGCGCCAGCACGAAGACAAACAGAGCGCAGATGATCGCGACCACAGTCACTGACAGGCTTCGTTCAGGGACTTTTACCGCTCCAGATTCATTATCCATCATATACAGAATATACAGATTGCGGCTGAAATCAGGTACCAGAAAGAGCATCAGGCCGGTCAGGTCTGTCATACAGGGACCTTTTTAACCCGAATACTGGAACTCCAGGGGGATTTCGGGTATACTCCGGGCGAATTTAACGACCACATAAAGACGGAGACAGAAACATGAAAGCAGCATCGATAACCACGGCGATTGTTATCCTTCTGGCAGCTTTGGTCGCGATACCCGCAGCCGCGCTGGAAGTCGATGCGGGAATGAGGACAAGGCCCGGAGCCGATTCGGGGCCGACTGTGGTCTCAGTGGAACTATATGTTATAGACATCTCCAAGATCGACGACCGCGAGCAGTCCTTCAAGGCTGATATATCCGTCCGCCTCAGGTGGCACGATCCCAGGCTGGCAAGGCCCGGGGCGAATGACGTGATCTCTCTCCCGCTCCCCGAAATATGGAACCCCCGGCTGCGTGTGGGAAACCAGAGAGATGTAAAAACACACTTCCCGGAGATCGTGAAGATAGACGCTGAAGGATTCGTCGCATACGAACAGCGTTATTCTGGGGATTTCACAACCCTGGCCGACATACGAAACTTCCCCTTCGACGAGCGCAACGTCACCATATTGATGATATCGGTCGACCATTCACCGGCCGAAGTACGACTCGACTTTTCAGAGACCTCAATAGACAGGGCAGGCGTATTCTCGATTCCAAACTGGTCAATAGGAGATGTGACGGCCGAAACAGGAATATTCAGCGCGTTTGGTGGAAGGGAATTCCTCAGTTTCAATATTAGCCTTCACGGCAACAGAAAATCCTCATACCTCATGTGGAGCATAGTAATCCCTCTCATCCTTATCGTAATGATGTCGTGGAGCGTCTTTTTCGTAAAACCTCATCATCTCGGCTCGCAGCTGACGATGTCGGCAACCTCGATGCTGACTCTTATAGCATACCGGTTTGCCATCTCAAATGTACTTCCCCCCGTCCCATACCTGACGAAGATGGACATATTCATCACAGGATCGACAGTGTGCGTCTTCCTCGCCCTGGCCGAGGCTGTCACAACGGGCGCCCTGGCGGACAATGATCACAACACCTTCGCTGAAAGGCTGGACAGTATTGCCAGGATAGTATTCCCGTCGGTATATGCCGTTTTTGTTGTTACCACGTTTCTGATTTTGTAAATAGATCGCACTCCGTAACGAGCGCCACAATCATCAACGGGAGGTCGCCTTGAGCGCCATCAGCCCTTTCAGACGTCTATCTATTATCCTAACAATCGTTCTCATGTCGTTCATCCTCTGGATGCCGACAGTCTTCGCCGAGGAGACCGGCTCGCCGCCGGGCGAGAAACCGCCCGCTGACGTATTCTCCCGTGTCACGGACGCAGGGACAGCGGACGACCACAAGGGCGCGAATCACGTCGTCGTCTACGACTACGCGAAGAACCACATGAAGCCCACCGGGGTCACCTACGTAGACAGCTACATAATATACAAGGTCCTCACTCCGGCAGGCTGCCGCGACAGGTCGGTCCTCAGATGGAACTACGACCCGCAGAGCAGCCACGTCGAGGTGCGCGAAGTAAATATCATCCGTGACGGAAAGAAGATCCCTGTCGACGTCTCAACGGGCCATGACCTGCCAGCGCCGCAGAGAGCGATCTACTGGAAGGACCGGATAAAGACCCTGCAGCTTCCGAGACTGGAGATAAACGACGGTATCGAGATAACCGTCTTCCGCAAGGGATTCACATATGCCCTTCTCGACGGCCCGCCGCAGGACAGTTCGGCCGGCGCCCCGGATGACGACCGTTACATCCCGCCGATGCCGGGCGAGTACTTCGATATCGTACTGTTCGCCGGCTCGGAGCCGATCATCGAGAAGAAGTATATCCTCAGCCTGCCCGCAGACAAACGGCTGCACTCGGAGATCTACAACGGCCCACTCTACTCTGCTACTACCTACAGCGAGGACAGGACAGAATACTCCTGGTGGGGCCTGAACCTCCCGCCGGCAAAGCGCGAGACCAGGCAGCCCGACCGGAGCGATTTCACGGCGAAGGTCGTAATGGCGACCGCGGAGAGCTGGGAGGCGAAGAGCCGCTGGTTCTTCGACGTGAACCGCGACCAGTTCGCGGTGTCACCGGAGATACAGGAGAAGGTCGACGAAATCCTCAAGGAGGCCGGTGTCTCAAACGCTTCGGAGGAAAAGAAGGCCAAGGCGCTCGTCCACTGGGTCGCGCAGAACATCAGGTACAGCGGCCAGACGATGGGCGAGGGCGAAGGATTCACCCTTCATCCCTCGACGATGATATTCGAGCAGCGCAGCGGCGTCTGCAAGGACATCGCCGGGATGCTTGTCGCCATGATGCGCGGCGCCGGAATGGACAGCTACGCGGCGATGACGATGGCCG